>WLGJ01000068.1 GCA_009703275.1 Actinomycetota bacterium | reverse complement strand
GCCTTCCATGCGGGCAAGCGAGGCCCCAAGGCAATGATGGGTGCCACTGCCAAAAGCGAGGTGACGAGCGGCATCGGCACGGCGCAGATCGAGCTGATCGGCCGTTGGCCCGAACACCGCGGGATCGCGATTGGCTGACCCAAGACTTGTCAGAACGAACGTGCCTGCCGCCACGTCGTGTCCACCGACCTGAATCGGTTCAAGGGTGATCCGTCGCGAGATCTGCACTGGTGAGTCATAGCGAAGAAGCTCGTCGATGGCCGTCGCCTCAACGGTTGGGTCATCACATAACAGCTCAAGTTGGTCTCGGTTCTGCAGCAACGCCCAAGTTCCATTGCCAATGAGGTTCACCGTGGTTTCGTGACCAGCAATAAACAAGACATTCACTTGGTCGATGAGTTCAATGTCGGAAAGGACATCGCCATTGTCCTCAGCGAGAATCAACGCGCTGAGCAAGTCATCACCGAGGTTCGAACGCTTCCACTCAATGACATTGGCAATGTGCTCACGCAGATTCTCGCCAGCAATCACTGCAGCCATGAGCTCTTCCGGGCCGATCGTGAAATCGAGAATCTTCACCAGTGTGTGTGACCACTCACGCAATTGCGCGCTATCGCCGTCAGGCATTCCCAACATTTCAGAAATGACCGCGAACGGAAGCGGGAAGGCGAGATCGGCGATCAAATCCATCTCGCCGCGATCGGCCACTGCATCGAGATGTTCGTCCACGATGCGTTCGATCATCGGCGCAAGATCGGCCACCCGGCGCGGCGTGAACACACTGCTTACGAGTTTGCGAAGGCGTGTGTGATCGGGCGGATCAATGTTGAGGATCGAAGTGTCCTCTCGCGGTGCCTTGTCGGGGAACAACTCGGCGCGCATCTTCGCCCGATCACGAGGATCCTCACCCAAGATCTCCATCGCTTTGCGCACATCAACACTCAATGTGACGTCGCGAAGGAGCTGCACCGACTCGGCATGGCTGAACACAATCCACGGACCAAACGGCGTCTGCTGGATCGGCTCGCTTTCGCGCTCAACGCGATATTCCTCGTAGGGATTCTCGGCGAAGCCAGGCGCGAACGGATTGAACATGGGGAATGTCTACAGCCAGTTGTCCAAAACCGTGAAGGTCAGTGCGGCAGTTCGCGGAACGGCGTCGTGCGGTCGTTGCCCGGTTCGCGGGGAAGTCCAAGCACTCGCTCGCCAACGATGTTTCGCTGCACGTCTTCCGTGCCGCCGCCGATGCGGGCCATCCACTGCCCCATGAACACCATGGTCTGCCAGTAGCCATCGTCGATGGCGTCGGCGCCCCACAACATTCCATCCGCGCCCATGAGCGATTCGACCAAATCGCCCTGGAACGCAAGGCGGTCGGAGATCGCGATCTTCATAGTCGAGACCTCGGGCCCCGGCGCAATGCCCTTCGAAGCGGCGGTGCGCGTGCGATACCCGATGTACTTCGAAATTTGGTAGCTCGTGTAGAGCTTCATGAGTTCCTGGCGAACAACCGGATCATTCACTCGGCCGTACTGCTGCGCGAGTCGAAGCACGCCAGCAAACCCGTCACCATGGCCAGCGCCAATGTCAGCGCGCTCGCTGGTGAGCGTGGTCATGGCCACAGCCCAGCCACCATTCACTTCACCAAGCACGTTCTCTTTGGGAATGCGAACTTCCTCGAGGAACACCTCGTTGAATTCAGCGCCACCGGTTGCCTGCACAAGCGGACGAACTTCAATGCCCGGTGAACGCATATCAAGAAGGAAGTAGGTGATGCCGCGATGCTTCGGCGCGTCCCAATCAGTTCGGGCCAACAACATGCCCCAGTCGGCAACATGCGCCGATGAGGTCCACACCTTCTGACCGCTGATGACCCATTCGTCGCCATCAAGTTCGGCCTTTGTGCGCAGGGCCGCGAGATCGGAACCGGCATTCGGTTCGCTGAACAACTGACACCACACCTGTTCGCCACGAAGAATCGAAGGAAGGAACTGCGTCTTCTGTTCTTCGGTGCCGTGCACGATGATCGACGGACCAACCATGCCGGTGGCCTGAGCAAACATGCCCACCGCGAGGTCGTACTTGTGCTCTTCCTCAAGGAAGATGCCCTGCTGCAAACCGGTAAGGCCACGACCGCCAAATTCGACTGGCCACGTGAGACCAGCCCACCCGTTCTCGGCTTTGGTGCGTTGCCAATCACGACAGGCCTGCACATGCGCGTGCTCGTCTTCCGAAAGCGTGCTCATCACATTTCGTGGAGCACCTGCAGCCTTCATCGTTGAGTGCTGGTCAAGGAATGCTCGGCACTCGGCGCGAAACGCAGCCTCTTCTGGTGTCTCTTCAAAATCCATGGTTCCCCCTACTGATGCCGACTGGGCAATAAGGACATCATTGCCGGTGATTCAGCGGCCCGACCAATTCGGCGAGCGCTTTTCAAAGAAGGCCATCACGCCCTCACGAGTGTCTTCGGCATTGCGAATGACATCTTCAGACTCGAGGGTTTCGTCCCAGCCATGCGCTTCGTCGGGCGCATCAAGCGAGGCCAAGAACCGCATGGTTTCGCGAACTGCTACCGGGCCGTTGGCGCAGATGCGTTCGGCCAGACCAACTGCGTCGTCGAGCGCATCGCCGGCATTGGAAAGGATGCTGGCAAGACCGAGCTTGTAGGCCCGCTTGGCGTCGATGGAATCACCGGTGAGAAGTAGTTCGCGCGCCACATTTCGCGGAAGTGCTTTGGGCGCACGGAACAGGCCACCGCAGATCGGCACAAGGCTGCGCTTCACTTCCGGCAATCCAAACTCGGCGGTCTTCGACGCAACGACGAGATCGCAGGACAACACGACTTCAAACCCCCCACCGAGTGCTGCACCTTCCACCGCAGCGATGAGCGGCTTGGTGCGATAGCGGCGAATGATCCCGTACTGTCCGCCCCGATCGGTGGAATGAACGCCGGCACGCATATCAGTGCCCGCACAGAACACCGACTTCGTTCCGGTGATGACGCCGGCCCAAAGTTCGGAATCGTCTTCAAGTCGATTCAGCGCCTCGTCGATGCCTTCAGCGAGTTCGACATCGATCGCGTTTCGCTTTTCTTCACGCTCAAGACGAATGACCAGTACCCGGCCACGAACTTCAGTCTTTACGGTTTCGGACACGGGTTCTCCTCGATCGAAAGTCTCAGTGCTTAATCATGACGTGTTTGAGCTCGGTGTAGTGCTCAAGCGCGTACTTCGACATGTCTTTGCCGTAACCGCTGTTCTTGAATCCGCCATGTGGGAATTCGGAAACGATCGGAATGTGATCGTTCACCCACACCGTGCCGAACATCATTGAACGAGACATGCGCATGGCCCGACCAACATCTCGCGTCCAAACTGACGCAGCCAATCCGTAGTCGACATCGTTGGCCCAAGCGAGTGCTTGAGCTTCGTCGGTGAACTTCTGCACGCTGATTACAGGCCCGAACACTTCGCGTTGCACGAGTTCCGAATCCTGCGCCGGTCCCGCAACCACTGTGGGTGCATAGAAGTAGCCAGGGCGATCAAGGGTTTCGCCGCCGACGACGACTCGCGCGCCTGACGAAACCGCTCGACTCACCATTCCATCGACACGATCGCGTTGCGCAGCGGAGATCACCGGGCCGACGTTGGTTGCGGCGTCGTTGGGATCGCCAGTGATGAGCGCGCCAACCGAGGCTTCGAGCCCACCGACGAGATCATCAAACACACCTGGGCCAGCGATCACGCGGCATGGCGCGGTGCAATCCTGACCAGAGTTGTAGTAACCGGTTTCAGTAAGTGTCGCGACAAGTGCTTCAACATCTGCATCATCGAACACCACAACAGGTGCTTTCCCGCCAAGTTCGAGATGCACGCGCTTCAATGTGTCGGCGGCATTGCGCGCAATCAACTTTCCGGTGTTGACATCACCGGTGAGCGACAGCATCGCAATACCCGGGTGACGAACAATTGCGTCGCCCGCAGTTTCACCCTGACCAACAACAACATTGAATACACCTGCAGGAAGAATTCCTTCGGTGAGTTCTGCCAAACGAAACGCAGTAAAGGGCGTGAGTTCCGATGGCTTCAGGATGAACGTGTTGCCTACCGCAAGTGCGGGACCCATTTTCCAGATCGCCATATTGAGCGGATAGTTCCAGGGCGCAATGCCGGCGACCACCCCAAGAGGATCGCGTCGCAACATAGAGGTGTGGTCGTCCATGTATTCACCGGCGGCCTGCGCGTCCATCGTTCGTGCTGCGCCGGCAAAGAATCGAAGGTTGTCGATCGTGAGGTCGAATTCGAAGTCGATGATCGACACCGGCTTACCGACGTTCTGACCTTCGATCGCCTTCAACTCATCGAGGTTCTCTTCAAGGCGGTCGGCCAGCGCGAGTAACGCTTCTGCCCGAGCGCGCGGGGTTGCAGTCCCCCATTCAGCAAACGCGGACTTCGCCGCGCCAACAGCCGCATCAACATCTGCAGCATCGCTTGACGGCACGGAACCAATAACAGCTCCGGTCGCTGGAGCAAGCACTTCGTCAGTTGCCCCGCTTTGGGCCGGAACCCATTTCCCACCAATGAAATTGAGATGTGCCACGACGACTCCCTTTCTTTCCCCTCGCATCGTGGGCCACGAGCGCCGAAACCGCAAGGAATTGCCCGAAAAGAGCCGCGAGAGATGCCCGTCATCAACTGTTCACCGACTCGCCATCGG
Source organism: Actinomycetota bacterium (assembly GCA_009703275.1). GTDB lineage: Bacteria > Actinomycetota > Acidimicrobiia > Acidimicrobiales > Acidimicrobilacustridaceae > Acidimicrobilacustris. The sequence continues at coordinate 3,530 of WLGJ01000068.1, read as the reverse complement.
CCAATTCTTGCGGTGAGCCCGAATTCTTGTGATCCTTTCCCATTCCACCGGGCGCCGAGATGGTCTGCCCGAGACTTCGGAGGGGTGAGAGCTGACAGAGAACTCGATTGCTATGACGTCTCCGACTGCGGCCGACCTTTCGGCTCCAGTCATCGAGATCGATCATGTCGTGAAGCGATTCGGCGAGTTCGTCGCGGTCGACGATGTCGATTTCTCGATTGGTCAAGGCGAGTTCTTCTCAATGCTCGGCCCATCAGGTTGTGGCAAGACCACGACACTGCGAATGATCGCTGGCTTCGAACAGCCCACCAGCGGCGCAGTACGTCTCGATGGTGTCGATGTTTCAAAGGTGCCGCCGAATAAGCGCGACGTGAACACCGTCTTCCAGCAGTACGCGCTGTTCCCCCATATGAATGTCTTTGACAACGTGGCCTTCGGACCGCAGTCGAAGAAGGTGGACAAGACCACGATCAAAAAGCGCGTGACCGAAATGCTCGAGGTCGTTCGCCTCACAGAGTTCGCTAGTCGCCGACCAGCCCAACTTTCTGGCGGTCAGCAACAGCGCGTGGCGCTTGCTCGTGCGCTGGTCAACCTTCCCAAGGCACTGCTCCTTGACGAACCCCTCGGCGCACTCGACCTCAAGCTTCGTCATGCGATGCAGTTTGAACTTAAGCGCATCCAGCGCGAGGTCGGCATCACGTTCGTGTACGTCACTCATGATCAAGAAGAAGCGCTCACCATGAGTGACCGCATCGCTGTCATGTCCGATGGTCGCGTCGAACAAATCGGCACCCCCGCAGAGATCTATGACAATCCCGCAAGCGTGTTCGTTGCCGGATTCATCGGCCAAGCAAACCTTTGGCCAGCAACCGTTACCGAACACACGGCAGGAACAGCACGCGTAAGTGCACTCGGCGGAGCTTCCCTTTGCGGCTCCTGTGGAGATTCAACTCTCACTGTCGGTTCAGAAGTAACGCTCATGGTTCGTCCCGAGCGAATCGCAATCTCGCTCGCACAACCGACGTCGCAAACTGGTAGCGACCAGTCAGTGAGCGCAACTGTCTCCGACCTCGCGTTCCAAGGCCCGATCGTTCGACTCGCGCTCGAAGCAGCCGACGGTTCGCCGATCATCGCCAATGTCGATCCCGATGCCGACCTTCCGCTTCTTCGCCCTGGCGACAGCGTGTGGGCATCGTGGACGCAGAGCGCCGCGTGCGTTCTGCCATCTGTTCCCAACCAACAACCGCAATCACTGGAGGACTGACCATGACCAAGCCAATCGACCCCGAACTCCTTGAGGCCATGGCGCAGCACCGAACGTCGCGTCGTCGATTCCTCGGCATGGGCGGCATTGCCCTTGGTGGTCTTGCGATGGGGCCAACACTTCTTGCTGCATGCAGTTCCGATTCGAGCAGCAGTGGTGGTGGCAGCAGCGATGGCATCACCGTTCTGAACTGGCCGCTCTATATCGAAGGCGATGAGCCCAGCACCTCGGCAACGCTGAAGGGCTTCACGTCCTCAACTGGCATCAAGGTTGACTACAGAAACAGCATCGATGGCAACGAGTCGTTCAATACCAAGTATCAGGCCACACTTGAGAAGGGCCAAGGAATCGGCGCCGACCTCATCGTGCTCACATCGTGGAATGCCGCTGCTTACATCGGCGCCAACCTGGTGCAGCCATTCGACAGCGCCGCATTCCCCAATAAGAAGAACGTGATCTCTCGCCTCGCCAACCCGTCATGGGATCCAGGACGCGCGAACTCAATTCCGTGGGCTGTTGGCCAAACCGGTCTCGCCTACTGGCCTGACAAAGTCGGCGGAAAAATCACCGACGTCAATGCCATCTTCGACCCGAAGTTCAAGGGCAAGGTCACGATTCTCGACGAAATGCGCGACACCGTTGGTCTCACCATGCTCGGCATGGGCGCCAACCCGGCCACCGGAACAACGGCGCAAATGCTCGCCGCTGTCGACAAGATTGAAAAGGCTCGCGACGCAGGTCAGTTCAAGAAGGTCACTGGCAACAGCTACACCGAAGACCTTGCCATTGGCGACACGTGGATTGCCGTTGCATGGTCAGGCGACGTCGCACAGTTGCAGGCCGACAATCCCGGCCTTGAATGGGTCATCCCGAGCCAAGGCGGAATGCTTTGGGTCGACAACGCCATGATTCCCGTTGGCGCGAAGAACCCCGAGGGCGCGAACAAGCTCCTCAACTACGTCTATGACCCCGCCGTTGCTGGCCCACTGTACGAAAGCATTCAGTACATCCCGCCGGTCACCGGTGCGACGCAGTACATGACCGCGACCGCTCAGGCCAGCCCCTTCATCGTTCCGCCGGCAACTCCGCCGTTGTACGAGTTCGATGTCATCAGCCCAGAGGCCGCCGAAGAAGTCGAGCGCGCCTTCGTTGCTGCGACCGAGCAGTAACGCCGCTCAATGACCGCTGCCGCTGCGCCGTCGCGCTTTCGTCGCCCTCGTCGTGAAAACGACGGGGACGACAGCGGCGTGTCGGCACGGCGGTGGTTCACACCTTGGTTGCTCATTGCTCCCGGCGGTTTGTGGCTGCTGATCTTTTTCGTTGTTCCGCTTTTCAGTCTCGGGCGCTTATCGCTGCAAGACGGCGGGTTGTCGAATTACTCAACAGTGATCTCCGACAACTCAACGGTGATCATCCGTACCTTCGTGTACGCAACGATCTCAACCCTCGCTGCGATCATCATCGGCTATCCGTTGGCCTATGTCATTGCTACGAAAGGCGGGAAGTACAAGAACCTGTTTCTTGCGTTGGTCATTCTTCCGTTCTTCGTGACGTACCTCGTGCGCACGCTGTCGTGGAAGATCCTGTTGTTCGATAACGGCCCCGTCGTTGGCATTTTGCAATCGATCGGCATCTTGAACGACAACCAAGGCATCCTCGGTTCGCCATTCGCAGTCGTGGCGGCGCTCACCTACAACTTCTTGCCGTTCATGGTGCTGCCCATTTACGTAAGTCTCGAAAAGTTGGACCGCCGTCTGCTCGATGCCGCTGCTGATCTCTACTCGTCACCAGCAAGAGCGTTTCGAAAAATCACTCTGCGCCTCTCGCTCCCTGGACTCTTCGCCGGAACACTCCTCACCTTCATTCCTGCGGCTGGCGACTTCGTGAACTCGGAGCTCCTGGGTTCTGACCGCACCGTCATGATCGGCCAGATCATCGAAAAGAACTTTGGCAAGGAATTCTTCCGGCCTGAACTCTCTGCCTTGTCCTTCATGCTCATGGCGATGATCCTCGTCGGCGTCATTGTGTATGCGCGCTTGTTGGGCACCGAGGAAATCGCATGAACCCGCCCAATTGGCTGCGCGCTATCGGACGCGTCTCGCTGTGGGTGTGGGCAGTGCTCGGCCTGCTCTTCCTGTTCACGCCGATCCTCGTCACCGTCATCTTCTCTTTTAACGAACCGTCCGGGAAATACAACTACGTCTGGGACAAGTTTTCGCTTTCCGGTTGGACCGATCCGTTCAAGTACCCCGAACTAACTGACGCG
>WLGJ01000067.1 GCA_009703275.1 Actinomycetota bacterium | reverse complement strand
GCAGCAGCTGCTGGCATGGCCAACATGTCGAGAAGACCAAGAACATCGTCAACCGCTGAACCTGGCGGCAACGCCGGTTGACCGAGCACCGGCACTACCGGCACACCGACACCTCCAGCATCACCCTCAATGTCATCGCCTAGCATGAATGCAGCAAGTTCCACTTCAATTGTGTTCACCGTGATCGACCGTGCACCCCAACGTCGGGCGACTGCTTTTGCCATCACTCGTATGGCTTCAACTGCGCTACACAGCGGAACGAGATCGGCTACACCGGTGGTCGCCACCGTCGGCAGGATCAGCACGACGCGACCGCCATCGGCGATGACCGTGTGCACTTGTTGCAACACAACGAATGCAGCTCGAATCGGATACTCCGCCGCCTGATCCCATTCCTCTTCTGAAAGAGAGGTAATTGGAGCGGCGCGAAATGCCGATGGATCAATCGCGGCAAGCACAACGCGATCAACCGTTCCTGATCCAACAAGCGAGCCGAGTGCCCCGCTGACGGCGTGCGCATCGGCAAGGTCGAGTGATGGATCAGTCTCGATCACCACATCGCCTCGATCCCGAAGCCTCTCGGCAATCGATGCTCCGATTCCCGATCCTGTTGTGATGACAAGGGTGCGTGATGATGTCGCCATACCGATCCTCCTGAGAGGGAAACGCTAGTTCCCTACTTCTTCGAGCGGATCACTCCCTGCCGGTAGCCTCGGCCGGTGGACAGGGGGAAGCAGCGACGGGTACTCGTCGCAACGATGCTCGGCGTTTTTGTCTCCGGCTGGCCCGCGGTCATTCTCGTTGCCGCACTTCCAGAAATCGGTGAAAATCTCGACGCGTCCACCTCGACGCTTTCGTGGGTGCTTTCGCTTCCGATGCTGGTCGGCGCTGTCATGCTTCCCACCTTCGGTCGACTCGGTGATCTCAAAGGACAGCGGCGAGTCTTCCTGATCGGCCTCACCGTGTGCGGTGCAGCCGCAATCCTCACCGCACTGTCATGGAATGCGGGCTCGCTCATCATTTTTCGAACCATTAGCCAGACTGCCGGCTTTGCCACCGCACCGACCGCAGTTGCGCTCATCATGGAAACGTTTCCTCTCGATGCTCGTCCCAAGGCTCTCGGCATGTGGGCGTTTGTTTCCGCTGCCGCACCGGCTCTTGGTCTGGCCTTTGGCGGCCCGATGGTCGAGGCCCTCAGTTGGCGCGGCGTGTTCCTTGCGCAGGGTGTTCTCGCTCTCGCGTTTCTCCCGTTTTGCTTGCGCTGGCTCACCGAGACGCAACGTCGATCCAACATCGGTTTCGATATCGCCGGCGGCATCACCCTCATGTTGGGGACAGGATCGATACTCCTCTATCTCGATCGAGGTGGTTCGTGGGGTTGGACCCAACCAGTCGAACTGGCACTACTCGTTGCCGCACCGATGCTCATTCTTTTATTCGTCCGCATCGAAAAGCGCGCCAAGTTTCCTCTCCTCCCCACTGGCCTTCTCGCCAATCCCGCCTATTCGATGCCTGCAGTTTCTGAATTCTTTTCGCAAGCCTCAAGCAACGCTGTCTTCTTCAGTGCTCCGCTACTGCTTCAACAACGGTTTGGAAAGTCAATTGCCGAAACTGCGTTCCTCATGCTGCCATTGCCACTTGGAATGTGCTTCGGAGCGATTCTCGGGGGCCGTGTCGCTGCAAGATTTGGTGAGCGTCGAGGTGGGCTCATCGGCACTTCATCAATGGCCCTTTCGATGCTGCTCTTCCTTGCTGGGTACAACTACGAATCAATGAGCCTTGTCACTCTGGCTCTCATCATTCAGGGAATCGCCAACGGATTTGTTCGACCAGCAGTCGCATCTGCTGGCGGAGCAGCACTGAGCCCTGAGTACTTCGGTGTCGGCATGGCCACATTGCGCATGATCGCGTTGCTCGGATCAACGATGGGCATCAGCATTGCGCTTGCGGCATCGGTCATCGGCGGCTTCAGAGCGATCTACATCACCACATTTGCCCTTGCCCTTCTCTCAACAGCAACCATGACTCGGGTCGTCTCCCACAAACGCTTCACTGGCACGCCCGAAGAGCGCAAAGCTCAGGAACGCGAACTGATCAAGGACATGGAAACCGAAGCCGGCCTCACCACACTGCCTGCTTTTGAAGGTTGAACATGACTGAATCAATCACCACACCAAATGCCGTTCTCTATCTTGCGACTTGGCTTCCATCTCACCTGCATGAGCAGTTCTCGGCCTGGTGTGATGATCACCATCGCGAGCAACTCGTGCTCCCCGGTTTTCGGAGGGCACGTCGCTTCGAGTGGACAGCCGGCGGGCGCGATGACGATCCACCGCAGTACCTCACGATGTATGACCTCGACTCCCTCGCAGCACTCCATACCGAGGCCTATGTCGAACACACGAAATCCTCAGGCGGCCTACCTGATTTTCTTCGCGGACACATTCGAGTGCAGCGACGCGATTGCAATGTACTTGCGGCTCTACCGAGTTCTTGGTGGCCACCAACACATACGTCGCTTCTCAATCTCTTCCAACTGAACGACGACGAACTGGCCGTTGGTCTTCAGGAACACATTTCGACGCTCACAGAAACGTCAGCAGCACCGATTCCTGACTTCACCCTTCGAATTATCGACAGCGATAACGACGAGCCGATCGTCTTAGTCGATCATGACGACGCGGCCACGACCTTGATTGACACGATCACAGCGGCAAGCGGTTCGCTTCGTTCGTCGTGGCGCTGTGTCTTCGATGAACAATCCAACAGGTCTGAATAGGCATAGCTCCGCAGCCTTCTAGGATCACGAAATCGAAATCTTGATTATCTGCTCCGGTAATACCTGTCGGTCGCCAATGGCGATGGGCCTCCTTGCGCATCACCTCACACTTCGCGGCATGGAAGCACGTGTGCATTCGGCCGGAACTCTTGGTTGGGGAGGACCCGCAACCAACCACGCCGTCGAGACACTTGCCGGTCGCGGCCTCGACCTTTCTGCACACGAAAGTCGCCGCATCAAGGGCGAAGACGTTGCCGAAGCTGATCTCATCATCGGCGTGACTCGTGATCATGTTCACGGCATCGTCATCCACGATCAGGCCGCGCTTGAGCGCACCTTTGTTATGGGCGAGATCGTCCGGTTGGGCAACAAGGTTGGGCCCCGTAAACCTGGGCAATCGGTTCGCGAGTGGTGCGCCACCGTTGCAGCGCTACGACCCCCCAACCGACCTGCCGGAATTGCCGCTGACGACATCGCTGATCCAGTCGGTGAAGGTCTTGAGGTCTATGCCGCCACCGCAGACAAACTCGACAAACTCTGTGCCGCAACCGCCGCTCTCCTCGTCCCTCACGGGGCTCACGGGGAAGTGGTCGACATCGACCCGCTTCTCGAGCGTTGATCATTCGCCTCCCCTAGGGTTGGCGAATGGGAAAATTCGCAAATAGCAAAGCGCTCGCTGGAGCCAGTTTCGGTGTCCTCAAGAGCGAAAAGAAACTCGCCGCCATTCCTGCAGTCTCGGCGCTCACCTGCGGAGTGATCGCGGTTGCCGTTGGTGGCGGCGTTGTTCTCACTGCCGATTTCATTGCCAATCCGGCACCCGGCCAAGATGATTTTTCTCTCACCCCTGCGTCATGGGTGATCGGCATCGTCGGATTGTTCATTATCGGCCTCGTGTCGCAGATGTTCGCCGCCACTCTGATCGCTGCAGCCAACGAACGACTCAACGGTGGCAGCTTCACCATGGGTCAGGCCTTTTCCAAGGCAACAACTCGCACGCCTTCCATTCTCGGTTGGTCGGCGATCAACTCGACAGTTGGTCTCGTTCTTCAAGCAATTCGCGACAAAGCCGGCTTCCTCGGCGACGTTGCTGCTGGTCTTATCGGTGCAGCCTGGAACGTGGTGACCTGGCTCGTGCTTCCGATCATCATCATCGAGGGCATCGGCCCAATCGCTGCAATTAAGAAATCTGCAAATCTCTTGAAAACGACCTGGGGCGAGAACCTCTTCGCACAGGCCGGCATTGGCCTCATCGGGTTCCTCCTGATGCTTACGGGCATCTTGATCTTCGGAGGATTGAGCTTCGTCCTTCCCGTCGTCGGCATTCCGCTTCTGTTCATCTGGGTTGTCGTCATCAGCTGCCTGATGTCTGCACTCGGCGCGATCTACCGCACTGCTCTCTACCGCTTCGCAGTTGGTCTTCCGAATGGCGACGCGTTCACGCAGGACGAACTCTCCGGAGCCTTCAAGACAAAGGTGAAGTCCGGACGCATGCGCTGATTCGCCTTTGGTCAGATGCCATCGACTCCAAATCCCTGCTGCAACACAAGGCTCGCCGTCTCAAGTGCACCCATGACCCAGCCCTGATTCAGCGAAAGGGCATCACCGCACACATGCAATGACACACCCGATACCGGCGTTATAGCGGCTCTCATTCGTCGATGAGGTGCGTCTCCGGGGCCCCAGAGCGGGACTGTGCCGTCATCGGCGTCGGACCAACGCTGGGCGACAGCTCCGATCGGCTGCGGCACTTCGATGCCATGCACCTCCGACAACACGGACGTGATGCCCTGACGCGATGCTGCAGAGAGCTCATTTGAACTGTCGCTAGATGCCTCCGGCACAAGCGGCGCAAGAAGGTCGGCGGCGACGTCACCGAATGCATATCCGGCGAGCAAAAGTGCAGGGCGGGAACGATCAGATGACAAGTAAAAGTGCTGTCGAAGCACCGAATCACTCACCGATCGACCAGTTTCGATGCCAAGATCGGTCCACCATGGTCGATCGTAAGAGAGATAGGCCTTTACCGCTTGCGAATCAACGAGTTGGTCAAGAGCTTCGGTGAGAGCCGGCGCCTCACGAAGCATCGAACTCGAACGAACCACGTGTCGCATCGCCGGTGCAGAGAGAGCGAGCACCACAGCACGCGCCCGCACCCGACGAGTGACACCAGTATCGACCGAAAGGACATCAAGTTGGACTGAACCATCTTCGGCGCGCTCGATTGAAAGCAGCTGCTCACCAAGTCGAACCTCCGCGCCTGCCCGCTGGGCGCGCTGGATTAACTGAATGGGTATCTGGTCGAAACCGCCCTCAACCTGCGCGTATGAACCTCCACCCGTCGAATTCGACACGCCCAACCATGTACTCGCCGACGTCGCCCACATCTCAAATGCGGTCCAGTCGCGAACGAACTGCGCGCCATCGTGACCCAAGAGTTCGACGAGGAACTGCAAGGTGGACAACTCATCGATAGATCGACCTCGCCATGTCAACGTCTCAGACCACGATCCGGACTGATTACCCGATAGTGACGTTTCCGAGGTGATGCCAACCGAGCGGTTAATCATTGAGAACAACTCATCGGGAGAGAGCGCACCGATTTCCGCAGGCATCGCATAGTTGAACTGGTCAACTCGCTCCACCTCACCGCGACGAAGTCGAGTCCCTCGCAGACGTACCAATGATTGCGTTGTGCTCGCAGGGAACGGGATCGTCGTCAGACCCAACTCCCCAGCAAGCTGGAGAACAGCCTGGTGTTGAGGAGGGATCCGCATTCCACCAAATTCGGCCATCACCCCAGTTGCAGGCGGAACCGCCTGCGACCACAACCGCCCTCCAATCCGGTGAGAGGCTTCGAAGACGACCGGTTGACGACGGCCATCGGCTGCAAGCCGATCGGCGACGTAGGCGCCAGCCACGCCACCGCCGATGATTGCCACGTCAACCGATTCCGTTGCACTTGTCGACCGTGTTGCACCGGAGGACCGACCCATAACTCCACCGACTAATCCGCCGACAACTACGCCTGCTGCACCTACGGCGCCGGCCGCAAGTACAAATCGGCGGGAGACGCCGTGTGCCGGAGTGTTCTCCACTTCATCAGTTGTCATCAGTCGCCTCTCGTCACACCGTAACGACGGCAGCGTGCCCGTCGAGTGAACACTGCACTTATTTTTCGGTTGGTCGAACTCCCACGGGCCAACCTTCGACAACCACGACGTCGTTAGTGAGCGGCGGGACCCAGCCCTCGCCGTCGATCCAACGACGCACGACACGACCCGGTACGCCTACGACAACGCTGTGATCGGGAATGTCCCCGCGCACAACAGCACCAGCAGCGATCGCGCAGTTACGACCAATGTTGGCGCCCGGCAACACCACAACGTTTGTGCCGATCCAGGTTCCTGAACCAACGCGCACCGAAAAACCCTGAAGCACCTGCTTGCCCACAGGAAGCCACGGGTCGGCATAAGTGTGGTTGTGATCGGTGAAGTACACGTTGGGCGCGATCGTGACATCGGCTTCAAGCACGATCGAATGGCGAGCGACAAACCAGCAGTCCTTACCCACCGTTGTTCGATCACCGATCTCAATCACCGGGGGCGAATCGGCCGGGTACGTCTCGGTAGGCATGCCGACCGCGAGCGTCGTCCCCGCACCGATGAAGCAGTCCTCGCCGAGATGAATGGCGTGTGCGTTGTAGCAATCCCCCTGAGGGAACGCCACGTAACTACCTCGTCCCATTGATCCGTAAAGACGAGCCAGCGGATGCTCAGCGTTGATCGCACCGGCGAGGCGAATTCGCTCCCATGCAGCGTTGATCACCGTCGTGGCGACGGAACGAGACTGCGCCTTCAAGCGATCAGACCAAGACATGAATTGTCACTTTAATTGACGGTAGTCTGAACACTTTCCTGCCCCGGAGTTTCGATGGCCACCATCAGATCACATGCGAGAGTCCACCGAAGCGCTGACGACGTCTGGAAGGTCGTCGGAGACCCGACTCGCATCGTGCAGTGGTTCCCGGGCGTCACCGCCGTGACTGTTGAAGACAACATCCGCACGCTCACGCTTGCAGCAGGCCTGCCGGTCTTCGAAGAGATCGTCACGCTCGACAATCGCATGCGCCGGTTCCAGTACCGCATCACCGGCCCCCTGCCCGTGAAGTACCACCTCGGAACCATGGATGTCATCGAAGACGGCGAACCAGGCTGCCTCCTCATGTACTCAACCGAAATTTCTCCCGACCCGATGGCCTTCGTGCTCGACGGCGTCATTTCCGAAGGCATCGGAAATCTTGCTCGCATGCTGAACGACCACACTGAGGACGAACGCTGATGGGTCGCAAAATTCTTTTCATCACCACTGATCAAATGCGTTACGACGCAATCGGTGCCAACGGCGGCAATGTTGCACGCACACCGAACATCGACTCGTTTGCCGCAAACGGAATTTCCTACGACCGTGCTCAGCCACAAAATGTCGTGTGCATGCCATCACGCTCCACCATGGTCACGGGACAAAACGTTGGTACGCATGGCGTCTGGATGAACGGTGTTCCACTTCCCGTTGAATCACCAAGTGTTGCTGCAGTTCTCAGCGATGCCGGCTACCGCACGGCACTTATTGGTAAGAGCCACTTCGAACCACTGCTCGACCCGTTCTTGCGCTTCGAAGAAAACCGTCAGGGTTTTGCTGGCGCCACAGAAGGCCACCGCGGTTTCGATCACATGGAACTCGCGACCCATGGCGCGGCCGGATTCACGCATTACTCACGCTGGATTCGTCAAAACCATCCCGAAGCAATCGGAATGTTCTTTCAGGTGCTCGACGGCGATCTTGAAGTCAGCGATGTTCCTGGTGGCGATTCCGGTGCTCCGCAGATCAAACGCAATGCTGTTCCGCGCGACTGGTATCACACCGATTGGGTCGCCGATCGAACCATTTCATGGCTCGACGGCCTGAACGCTGACGACGACTGGTTCTGCTGGATGAGTTTCCCCGACCCTCATCACCCGTGGGATCCACCCGAATCTGAACTACATCGCGTCGACTGGCGCGAGCTCGACCTTCCCGTTGGCTATCCGCAAAATCAAGCCGAACGCGAAGCAATCATCGACTCCAAACCGCGCCACTGGCGCCTTTGGTACGACGGCGTGCTCGTCAGCAATTACGAGGCTCCCGGCAAGTGGGTTCCCGCCACCCTTACCGCCGATCAGATTCGCGAAGTCAACGCGATGGCGCATATCGAAAACGAACTCATCGACGAAGCCATCGGTCGAGTTCTCGCGGCAATCGAGGCAAAGGGGTGGAGCGATGACCTCGACATCGTCTTCACCACCGATCACGGCGAGTTCCAGGGCGATTTCGGGCTGCTCTTCAAGGGCCCGTATCACGTCGATTCGCTTATGCGTCTTCCGCTTATTTGGCGACCGGCACCCTCGGCCGGCGGCGGCATCGATGCCACCGCACGAGTCTCAAAGCCCGTTGGCTTGCTTGATCTCGCGCCTACCTTCT
>WLGJ01000066.1 GCA_009703275.1 Actinomycetota bacterium | reverse complement strand
AGCAGATAGTCAATGCGCTCGCGGGCAAGCATCTTGCCCTTCGAGTGCTGGCGTTCAACCGAACGCTCTGAACCGGCATGGAGGGCTTGTTCCTTGCGCTCGGCCAGTTGGGCCAGGCGCTCGGTCATTGGGTGTTCCGACATGGCGCCAACACTACCCAGCCCATCGGAGGAGGCCGAAACGCCCCCAAAGCGTCTGTTGGCCCAGATCGGCCTAGGCTGACCCCACTCTCTTGCTCTCCTCCTATGGAAGGACTCTCATGCCGAACGGTTGGGAACTTGTCATCATTCTCGGGATCATTGCCCTGCTCTTCGGCGGCGCAAAGCTCCCCAAACTTGCCCGCTCCCTCGGTTCTGCCAAGGGTGAATTTGAGAAGGGCCTGAAGGAAGGCGAGACCAAGGGCTCGAAAGATTCAAAGTCAGAATCCGACTCGAAGGCCACAGAGTCCACCGATACGTCCGACTCCTGACGTTCTCGCCTTTTGGCGCTGAGCAGTATTGCTGACGACTGACCGGCCTTTGGGTCGGTCAGTTTCGCGTCTGGGCCAATTTCGCGGCCCGTTCAACAAGCCGAGGCGCATCAATACGTGCGGCTACTTCGGCGAAGTTGTCACGAGATCCAGTCCAACGAAGTTCATCAATTGTCGTGAACGTCGGCGCGTCGGTCACAACGGTTGCGATCTTTCTGAACAACATCGCGAGTTCCATTTGTTCTTGCAATGTTGCTGCGAGCTTTGCCGCACCTCGAACTTGGACATCCCAGTCCCCTGGGTCAGCGGGAATGTTTTCAATATGTAAGTAGCGACCAAGAACAGTTGATGCCGACTTGGCACCCCAACCGGGCAGCCCTGGGAAACCATCGGATGCGTCGCCCATCAACGCGAGGTAATCAGGGATCGATTCGGGCGGAACACCAAACTTTTCGATCACTCCATCGTGATCGAACATCTGGCCCTTGCGACGGTCGAATTGCACGACGAGATTTCCAACAACGCATTGGGCAAGGTCCTTGTCCGGCGTGCAGATGAGAACTTGTTTCACTTTTTTGTCAGACGCAGCTTTTGCAGCAGCCGAACCCATACCGTCGTCGGCTTCGTGTTCAACCATTGAGAACACCGAAAAACCCGCAGCGATCAACACCTCGTCGAGCAACGGAAACTGGTTGCCAAGTTCGGGATCGAGATCTTCACCCGACTTGTAGCCATCCCACAGTTCGTTGCGGAATGAATCAACCGTTCGATCGGTCGCAATGCCAACGTGGGTTGCGCCTTCGTCCAACATGTTGAACATCGACATCACCACGCCACGGGTTGCTGCGACTTCCATGCCGTCGGAGTTCGCGCGAGATGGCAGCGCGAAATGGTGCCGAAAGAGCTCATAGGTGCCGTCAACGAGATGTACCTGCATGCCGTCAGTCTCCTCTGAAATCCAACCCGGGTCCGCAAAACCTGCACCGATTGCAGCCCAAAGATTGGCATGATGAACTATCAGCCTACGAAAGAGGCGAGATGTCATTCCCATGCGTTCGAACTGATCTTGTTGTTTCTCCCCGACCAAACGGTGACGGCGTCCTCGTTTACGACCCGACTACCGATATCGGCCATGTGCTCGAAGGTGCCGCAGCAATCGTCTTTGCGGCGTGCGATGGCAAGGCCTGCAGAGAGGACCTCGCGTTTCGCGTTTCGATTGCAACGGAGACGAACTTCAGCATGGCCGAAGTCGATTCGGTGATTTCAGAGCTTTCAGAAGCGGGACTCCTCAAGGGCTCGCGAGGGATGTCGCGTCGCGTACTCATCGGCGGCCTCGTTGCGGGTGCAGCAATTGTCGCTGCAGCGCCCCTCGTGACTTCGATTGCGAAGCCTGCCTCAGCAAACAACCTCTTCCCATCGTTAGATCCGCCAGCCGTCCTTCCGGCAACAGCATCGACAACGGCAGGTGTACCTGTCCAGATCCCATTGGCATCAACCGGGTTCAACCCCGACTCTGTTGTTTATTGGAATGTCAATCAGCCAGCCCACGGAACTGTGACAGTTACGAACACCTCATCGGGCGGCGTGAACACGGGTGCCTACGCAACCTATGTACCCGACCCCGGCTACACCGGTCCTGATTCGTTCGACTACGTGGCCGGAGAATGCCAGGGCATCGGGACCTACAGCTACCCGGCGACACCAGAGGCGCAGGCTGCCTGCCCGACAGCGTTGTACATCGGCGGCGCCGTGATCCTTTCAGCAACGGTTTCCATCACCGTCGTCGATGAACCGGCCACGACGTCAACGACAACCGTCCCAGCAGACGAGTCGACGCCGAAGTACACCGGCTGATTTCCATCCCGATGGAAGACGCCGACATTGACGCACTCGCCTCGCTTCGGGCGCAAACTTTTGCGGCACGTACACGACCAGCCCCATTCCTCGCGATCGACAACTTTCTTCCTAGAGAAGTCCACGATCGCGTTCTGGCGGACCTCATTGCCTGCCAAAGTGACTTTCAGTCGAACCGAATGACAGGACGAGACTCCCTTGTTCTCATCAACCCTCAGTCGGTGCAACCAGTTCTCGACGCGATAGAGCGTCGATTCGACGAACTCATCACGAAACTCGCCGCGCTCGGAGCTCCTGTTGAGGACGTCACTCACTGCCGGTTGGAAGTACCGACGGCGACTGCAACTGGCCACGCAAACTTTCATGCTCCCCATATCGACAACGATCCGCTCAGCGGCATTGACTTCGTCCTAGCCCGCCGCGTCAGTTTTGCGTGGTACGCGTTTCAGGAACCGAAGGCGTTTGAAGGCGGAGATCTTCGCCTTTGGGACTTCGCCGAAATCCCCTCAGAGCGAGGACCATGGACACCTGCGGCTACTTGGGCAGACCACCCATGCACAAACAATTCCTTGCTTGTCTTCAGTTCATCGTCTCGTCATGAGGTGCTGCCCGTGCGCATGTTTCAGGGAGAGTTTGCTGACCGAAGATTCGCCGTGATCACCGCTGCTCTTGCATCCTGACCTCCACGGGCGTCTCGCCTTACGCTCTCTGCATGCCTGACACCTCAGAACGACTCGTCAATCTCCGTAAGTGGAACATCGGAGTCGGTGGACTTCATCTCGTTCAGGGAATTCTCATCCTCGTACTGAGTTCATCCTTCGCAATTCCGATCGTCGCTGCAGTGCAGACCGGCCCTCCTGGGGCTGAAGGTTCACTTACGACGGCAAGTAAGACCTTCTTCAGCTTCAACTTTGCGATAGCGATCGCAATCTTTTTGTTTCTCGCAGCTGGCGATCACCTTCTTACGTCGGTAACCCCAATCCGGGCCTGGTACGAACGCAACCTGCTTCGCGGCGTGAACTACGCGCGTTGGATCGAATACTCCGTCAGCGCATCAATCATGATCCTGCTGATTTGCTTGTTGAATGGCATCAACAACTTCTACGCCCTCGTTGCAATTTTTGGCGTCAACGCCGCAATGATTTTGTTCGGCCTGGTGATGGAACAGGTCAACCAAAATCGAGAGTCCGTGAACTGGTGGCCATTTATCTTC
This sequence comes from Actinomycetota bacterium, assembly GCA_009703275.1. GTDB lineage: Bacteria > Actinomycetota > Acidimicrobiia > Acidimicrobiales > Acidimicrobilacustridaceae > Acidimicrobilacustris. The sequence goes on along the minus strand of WLGJ01000066.1, from coordinate 4,924 downwards.
GGCTGCATCGTCGGAATCATTCCTTGGATTGCGATTGTGATCGCGCTCTACTCAGCAGCGACCGACAACACGATGATCAACGGGGTTCCTGCGAATGCTGATGGGGTACCCGTCTTCGTTTACGGAATCGTCGTTTCACTGTTCTTGCTGTTCAACTGCTTCGCCCTCAATCAGTGGCTTCAGTACCGCGGCAAGGGAAAGTTCACCGATTACCTCTACGGCGAAAAGGTGTATCTCGTCCTCAGTCTTGTTGCCAAGAGTGCACTTGCTTGGCAGATCTTTGCCGGCACACTCGCCAGTTGACGTTTACGAGTTCGGCATCCGCCGACCAACAGCATCAATGAATCGACGGGGTGCTTCAGAGTCCGTCGGCAAGAAGAAGCAGGGCTCAAAGAGTTCTGCTTCGAGCAACGCGGGTGATCCATCATCAAGGCGGATGACGTCATAGCGCCCATAGAGAAGTTCCTCGTTGCCGGCGAGCCAACCTCTCTCACGTGCGATCGCGGTTACGGCCATCGACGCCACTTCGACGACGGCAAGTACGTCATCGGGTACAACGATTGCCGTGATTTCCTCCCGGTATTCGCCACCCACAAGCGCACCGCCTTTGGCCAGAAGCGCAGCTTTGCGGAACGAATGGGACACCATGCCGTCAAAGAGAACCGTTCCGATTTCGCCGTGATCATCGATACGTGAAGCGAAAGGTTGCACCATCACCGCAAATCCCTTGGCAAGTATCTGACTCGCGAGTTCCTCTGCGGCAGGGTCCTCCACCACAAAGCGACCCGTGAGTCGACTCCCTGCCGAGACTGAGGGCTTTACGACAATTTCTGAGCTACCCGCAGATGCGGCGGCCACTTGGAATTGTTCCATTGACTCGGCGAATACCGTCGGCACAATCGGCACCCCGCGCGCGGCAAGATCGGCGAGATACCGCTTGTCCATGTTCCATTCAATAAGCGACACCGGATTGTGAATTGTCCTCATGTGTCGACGCGCGTCCAGCCAATGGCGAAACTCGTCAAGTCGATCGACGTAGTTCCATGGACTCCGTACTACGACGAGATCAAATGAGTCCCAGTCGACGGTTCGGTCTTCCCATGGCGCTTGGACGAGGTCGATACCCGAATCGGCAAACGCAGTTACTTGGAGCGGAAGGTCGACGTCGTCATGAATCGCGTCCTGGTCAATTGTCGTCACAAACGCAACTCGCATCTCGTCACGCTAGCGATTGCGCCGGACGCGACAGAGCCCGGCACAAGACCGGGCTCTGTGCGAATTTCAGGAACAATCAAAAAGGTCAGTTGAACCAATTTTCAACACTGGTGATTTCGCACTTCACTGAAGGTGATGTCACATCTTCGAAACTTGAAATCTCCACAAGTTTCGAGCGATTCGGGGGAATCGTTTCCGGGAATGACGAGCCACTGTCGATCAATGTGCCCGAGCCGGAGCGGAACTCGTAGTTGAAGATGTAGTTCTTCTCACCCGAAGTTTTGTTCGTGACTTTGATCGTCATTTCCGGTGAACCAAACGTTTCGTCAACCGCACACTTTTCAACGGTCACGTTGTAGTCGGATGCATTCGCTTCTCCCGACCAGTTCTTCACCGAATCGGAGATTGAGTCGGATGCCTGATCAGCAGCAAAGACAACTAATACAAGGAACAGGATCGAAGCGATTGTCCCGACAGCGCCGAGCACGATGCCGGCAATCGACATGCCCTTACCGGTACCGCCCATTTCGTTCGACTTCTTCAGTCCCAAGAAACCAAAGATGATGGCGAGGACGCCGGCGATCGGGCCGAGACACACAAAGGTCAAGATACCGAGCACAAGGGCAGCGATCGCTAATCCGTTGTTCGGACTAGACGCACCACCAACCGGTGGGACCGGTGACGCTGGCGGTGTAGGTGGAGCAGGTGGAGGTGGCGGTGGTGTATTTCCCGGTGGCGGTGGCGGTGGCGGTGGTGGCGGTGCGTCAGTCATTTGTTCTCCCCGAAGAACTCAGTCGGCGCCGGCGCGACGATGAGCGCACGATAGTTCCCTGCGCTGAAGCATGACGAGGAAACAGTCACACCCCGGATGCGACGAAAGAACTCAGGCGCGCTCGGCCCAAAATGCCGTCCATGACGGCCACGACGCGGGCACGGTGCCCAAACCATCGTGATTCTTTGGCCATTCCGCAGGAGCCATTGAGAGCGGGGACGTCGGCGCTTCCTCCCCAAACCAAAGTTCATGAATTCGCCGAACGAAGAACCACACACCGTCGCGCCGCTCATAGGTGTCGCGATAGAGGATGAACTGGTGAATCCAGCGATCGCCGTCCTGAATCTGTCCGTGGCAATACACCTGGCCAGTTGCATGGTTGGAATCGACAATGTCGATCGCGTGCGTCCCCACGTTCAGCATCGAAATTCCAATCGCACCCAGTGAGTCCGAGAACGACGCCCGCAACGCCTCACGTCCAAAGGCGTCGCGGCCAACACGAACGTCGTCAACAAACAGTTCGACCAGAGCGTCAAGATCGCGGGAGTCGACCGCAACGGCGTAGTGCGAAGCCAACTGGCGAATTTCTTCAAAGGCCAAAAGACGTTCGACGGTTGCGGAAAGTTCCTCGGATGCCATGCAGGGAGCGTACGACGGCAGGAACCGCAGCGTCCGCATTCGATGCGCCGTAATCTCCGACTATGGCCGATCGACACAACCTCCCCGACGTCTTTGCTGACGGGTCGATCTCCCTCCGCCTCTATCCCCACAACGAACTCGCCGCGGTTGACATCGTTGAGCAGTTATGCACGCAGGCGGCCATAGCGACTGATCACGGCTTTGACGGGGTGATGACGTCAGAACACCATGGCGGATTCGCCGGCTATCTCCCCAATCCGTTGCAAACCAGTGGCTTCCAACTTTCAGCGATGTCGAAGGGATGGGCAGCTGCCTGTCCTGTTCTGCTGCCACTTCGGCCAGTTGCAATGCTGGCCGAAGAAGTTGCTTGGCTCGATGCGCGTTTCCCTGGTCGCGTCGGAATAGGTGTCGGTTCAGGTTCGTTGCCCCTCGACTTCGAAGCGATGGAAATCGACCAAAGCACGGCGGTCGATGTTTTCAAACGCGATCTACCTCGCCTCGTCAACATGCTGGCGGGCCGACAACTTGGGGTGATTGATGGAGATCGCGCATTGCGTGAACTCACCGAGCGATCAATTCCTGTTATCAGCACTGCGATGAGTCCTGCGGCTGTGCGTCGCGCCGCCAATGCAGGCGCCGGAATCATTTTTGACGGTGGCAGCAACCCTGATCGACTGCGCACACTCTCCGATGCCTATGTCGAAGCCGGTGGCAACGCGCCACGCATTCTGATTCGCCGCGTGTGGTTGGGTTCACCACCCAAAGAGGCATTTGAAGCGCAGTTTCAGGTGTACCAGAGCTACTCGCCGACCGAAGCACTTTCGCATTGGCGCGATAACGGCTGGATATGTGGTGATGACGCAGCCTCGCTCGCCACCGAACTCGCTGAAGCGTTACGCACAACCAACAGCACATGCCTCAACCTACGAATCCACGCCCCCGGCATCGCTCCCGACGCAGCCCGCGAGCAAATCGCTGCACTTGGATCCGAGATGCTCCCCCGGTTACGAGAACTTCTCGCAACCAATTGACCGCCTAGGCCTCAATGCCTTCGAGATCTTGACGCACGAGAGTGCGGTAGAGATCGGCATACAGACCGTCGGCGTTCAACAACTCTTCGTGACGACCACGCTCAACGATGCGACCTGACTCAAGAACGAGGATCTGATCAGCACCAGTGATGGTCGAGAGTCGATGCGCAACGACTAACGCTGTTCGGCCTGCGAGCGCAGTAGCCAGCGCCTTTTGAACAAGCGATTCGTTTTCCGAATCGAGATGACTTGTTGCTTCGTCGAGAACGACAATCGCCGGCGCTTTCACCAATACGCGCGCAATCGCCAAACGCTGCTTCTCGCCACCAGAAAGGCGATGACCTCGCTCACCAACAACGGTGTTGTAACCGTCGGGAAGCGCAGCAATCACATCGTGAATCTGTGCAGCCTGACAGGCAGCGACAATCTCTGCATCGGTGGCATCGTGGCGGGCATAGCGAAGGTTCTCGGCAACGGTGTCATGAAACAGGTGAGGATCCTGAGACACCACACCAACTGCACCGCGCAAGGAATCGAGCGTGAGATCACGAACATCGTGACCATCGATGCGCACCGAACCTTCGGTGACGTCGTACAAACGCGGCACCAGGGAACTCATCGTCGTTTTGCCTGCACCCGATGGGCCAACGAGCGCAATCAACTGCCCGGGAAGAATTGAAGCGGAAACATCGTGGAGAACCTCGGCACCAGGGCCATCATCAACCGACCCGCTCAAGCCGATTTCAAGGGAAGCAAGCGACTCTTCCGAGCCAGATGGATAGCGGAAGGTGACGTGATCGAACTCAATTGCACCCTTGGCAGGGGGAAGATCGATTGCATCTTCTTTGTCATCGAGCGAATTGCGAAGGTCGAGGACTTCAAATACGCGATCGAAGGAAACGAGTGCGGTCATGATGTCGACACGAGCGCTCGAAAGCGCAGTGAGCGGTTCATAGATGCGTGTCACCAGTGCCGCTAACGCAACCAATGTTCCAAGCGTGATTGCATCGGAAATGACAAGCTGCCCGCCGATCCAGTACACGAGCGCCGTTCCGATTGCGCCAACGAGAGCAAGCGCGATGAGAAAGGTACGGCTGTACATCGCACTTTGAATACCGATGTCGCGGACCTCTGCCGCTCGATCGGAAAATTCCTTACTCTCACGCTTTCGATTTCCAAAGAGCTTCACCAAGAGTGCGCCCGATACGTTGAAGCGTTCCGTCATCTGCGTGTTCATCACAGCGTTCAAGTCGAAACCACGACGTGT
>WLGJ01000065.1 GCA_009703275.1 Actinomycetota bacterium | reverse complement strand
GTGCCGATCGTTGGGTCTTCAAGGTTGCACCCCTCGTCGTCCTCATGTCGACGTTGCTTCTCTACGTTGCGCTTCCGGCGTCGATGCGTCTTGTTGTTGCCGACCTCGACGTTGGCGTGTTCTTTGTCCTTGCGATCTCATCACTGTCAGTGATCGGCGTGCTCATGGCCGGCTGGGCTTCAGCCAGCAAGTACTCCCTTATGGGTGCCCTTCGCGCAGCTGGTCAGCTCATTGCGTACGAACTCCCGATGGTGCTCGCTGTCGTTGGCGTGATCATTCAGGCCGGAACAATGAGCCTGAACGGCATTGTCTTCGCACAAGCCGACGGCGCAATCTTCGGTTGGGGCGGCATCGGCAATCCCTACATCCTCACGCAGTTCGTTGGCTTCTTTATCTTCATCGCAGCGGTGCAAGCCGAACTCACTCAGCCCCCATTCGATATGCCGGTTGCGGAATCGGAAATCGTTTCCGGCTATCAGGTCGAATACACCGGCTTCCGTTTCCTCATCTTCTTCTTGGCTGAATTCGCAACGGCCTTCGCATTTGCTGCCATCGCTGCTGTGTTGTTCCTGGGCGGTTGGGCAGTTCCGTGGCTTCCCACGTCGAGCGACTGGTACTACGTACTTGGTCCGATCGTGTTGTTCGCCAAGGTGATGATGGTCGCCTTCATCATCTTCTGGGTGCGATTCACCTACCCCCGATTCCGTGAAGATCAGCTCCAGAGCCTTGCCTGGAAGGTCCTCATCCCGTTGGCTCTCGTGAACATTGTCGTCACGGCTGCGCTGAAGGTGGTGCTCTGATGCCCCCCAAGCCCAAGGTTCCCGGACTCATTAAGGGTCTTGGCGTCACGTTCGGTGAGATGGTTAAGACCCTCAAGGACGGTCCGCAGACCACTCGCTATCCGCACGAGCGTGAGGAAGTTACTCCGCGTGCCCGTGGTGTTATTGCGCTGCACGAAGAGAACTGCACGTCGTGCATGTTGTGTGCTCGCGAATGTCCTGATTGGTGCATCTTCATCGAGGCGCACAAGTACCTCGCACCGCCTCGCCGCGAAGGTGGCAAGCCGCGCCAAAAGAACGAACTCGATCGCTTCGATATCGATTTCTCGTTGTGCATGTACTGCGGGATTTGCGTCGAGGTCTGTCCGTTCGATGCGCTCTTTTGGAGCCCGGAGCACGAGTACTCCGAGGTCCGCATTGCTGATCTCCTTCACGACAAGAGCCGTCTCGATCAGTGGATGCAGACCGTCCCCGATTTTGAGCCTTATGAGGCTGGCGCCGATGCCAAAGTCAAGAAGGTGCCGCGCTGATGCTCGCCCTTCTTGTTGCTCAAAACATCGCGTTCTACATCATTGCTGTGCTGATGGTGGTAGGTGCGATCCGTGTCGTGACAACAAAGAACGTCATGCACGCGGCGTTGTGGCTGGTGCTCGTGCTTTCTGGTGCTGCGGCCCAGTACATCCTTCTCGCCGCAGAATTTGTTGCCATCACGCAGGTACTCGTCTACCTCGGTGCAATCATCGTGCTGTTTCTGTTCGGCATCATGCTTACCCGAGCCAAGACCGGCAATGACGATGACCTCGACAACAAGAAGTCAGCGAAATTCATCGGTGCAGGCATCGGTTTGGCGCTGCTCGGCCTCATGAGTTATTCGCTCATCGACGGTTTCAAGGACACCGAGTTCGGTGACCTGATGGTGCAGCGCACCGCCGAGGTGAGCGATTCCATTTTCTCCACGTACCTCCTTCCCTTCGAGGTGCTGTCAGTGCTTCTGCTCGCTGCGCTTATCGGCGCCATTGTGATTGCGAGGCGTGACTGATGTTTCTCAACCAGTTCCTCCTCCTCGCCGCGATCCTTTTCTGCATCGGCGTCTACGGAGTGCTCGCTCGCAAGAACGGCGTGCTCGTTCTCATGTCGATCGAACTCATTCTCAATGCGGTGAATATCAACCTTGTCGCTTTCGGCGCCTACTGGCACGTCAACGACATGGCCAACGTCACTGGTCAGGTGTTCGCCCTCTTCGTCATCGCCGTTGCGGCTGCCGAGGTTGGCGTTGGCCTCGCACTTGTCTTACTCATCTATCGGAACCGACAAAGCATCAACATCGATGATGTCGACATGCTGAAGGGCTGATCGTCGTGTTCAACATGATCGACAAGGTCTGGATCATCCCCGCCCTCATGGCGGCGTCGTTCCTGATCATTCTTTTCTTTGGCAAGCGCTGGGGAACCAGAGCCACTGCAGGCATTGGTATCGCCTCAGTTTCAATCTGCCTCATCCTGTCCGTCGTCGTTGCCGGCAACTGGATCAATCGCGTCAACAACCCGCCAACTGGTGCTGCACTTGCTGCCGACATCGTCCAGGCGAATGGGCTTACTCCTCAGACCGGCAAAACCATCGGTGAAGAGGTCAATGCCGCCACAAAGGATTCCGGCGAAACAGTTGCGACTGACTCGCATGGTGAATCGGGCGAGAGCCATGCCTCTGAGGCCGAGGCCCACGGTGGCGAGCACGAGAGTGTTCCGCCGGTTGTGCGCACGGTCACCTGGTTCCAAATCGGTGGCTTGCAATTCGAGATGGGCACGCTTGTTGACGGCCTCGCCGCCATGATGCTCATCACCGTCTGCATCATTTCTTTGCTTGTGCACATCTACTCAACCGAGTACCTGCACGGCGATGTGCGCTTTACGCACTACTACGCGTTCCTGTCTCTGTTTACCGCGTCGATGCTTTTCTACGTGCTCAGTTCGAACACGCTGCAGATGCTGATGGGCTGGGAGCTAGTTGGAGTCTGTTCGTTTGGACTCATCGGCCATTGGTGGGAAGAAAAGAAGAACACCGATGCAGCACTCAAGGCATTCCTCACAAACCGTGTAGGCGATATCGGTCTCATTCTCGGTGTGATCATCACGTTCTTCGCGGCTGGGGGCAGCAGCTTCAACGTTCTTCACCTCAATGAATACGCCTTGTCAGGAAACGCAAACACCACGCTGCTTCTCGTCGGAGCGTTGTGTCTCTTTGGCGGTGTCACATCGAAGTCCGGCCAGTTCCCGCTGCATACCTGGTTGCCCGACGCCATGGCAGGACCAACTCCGGTGTCGGCACTTATTCACGCAGCAACAATGGTTGTTGCGGGTGTGTATCTGATCGCTCGCCTTTATGGAGTGTTTTTCTCCGGTCTCGCAATCGGAAGTAGCACGTTCCATTACGTCGCCTTCATTGGTGGGTTCACCACCATCATCGGCGGTCTGCTCGCATTCGTTCAGACCGATCTCAAGAAGGTGTTGGCGTACTCGACCATTTCGCAGCTCGGATACATGGTCATGGCTCTGGGTGTTGGTGCATGGACCGCTGGCGTGTTCCATCTCTTCACCCATGCGTTCTTCAAGGCGTGTTTGTTCCTTGGCGCTGGTTCGGTGAGCCACGCATGTCATCACACCTTCGATATGCGTGAGATGGGTGGTCTCCGCAAGAAGATGCCTGTCACGCATGCCACCTTCCTGATTGCGACACTTGCGCTCGCCGGCATCTTCCCGCTGGCAGGCTTTTGGTCGAAGGATGAAATTCTCGCTGGCGCTGCGAACGGCCAAGAGAACGCGTACACGATCATGCTGATCTTTGGTCTGATCACAGCGTTCCTTACTGCCGCCTACATGGGTCGCGCTTACTGGATGACCTTCTGGGGCAAGTACCGCGGTCACGCGCATCCTCACGAGTCGCCGAAGGTCATCACGGTTCCGCTCGTCATCCTTGCTGCATGTGCAGTGGTGTTGGGCTTCACGAACTTTCCCAAGTCGTTCTTCGGGTTCAAGCTCCCGGGGAGCGTTACGACGAGGTTCGAGCATTTTGTTGAACCCACGTTTGCCTTCCCGCCGATTCAGCATGCTGCATTCACACCATGGTTGGCGATTGCGTCAACGATTCTTGCGGCCGGCGGTTTGTTCATCGCCTACCAGTACTACGAGAAGAACCGCGGCCCGCATGGCCTGACCTCGCGCAGCAAGATCGCACATGCTGGTTACACGTTCCTTGAGAACAAGTACTACCTCGACAATCTCTACACAGGCGTTATCGCCGGCGGCACAACGGGCCCAATTGCCCGCGCTGCGAACTGGTTTAACCAAAACATCATTGATGGTGTCGTGAACGGCATTGGCAATGGCGCCCGCAAAGTCGCCGGCGTCGTCTATGTCTTTGCTGACCAGATCATCATCGATGGAGCAGTCAACGGATCTGGTCAGGGTTCTGAAGGAGCAGGTCAACTGCTTCGGAAGATCCAGACCGGCAAGGTCCAGCAGTACGCCTCGATCCTCTTTGCCGGCGCGGTAGTCCTCGCCGGTGTACTCGTGTTCGTCGTCTAGGAGCCCAGGACAATTCGATGAAAGATTTCCTGAACAGTTGGGGTATCAGCCTTATGGTGTTCCTCCCCCTCGTGGGAGCACTCGCCATGTTGGTCGTGCCCAAAGCCAAAGAGCAGTTCCACAAGGTGGTCGCGCTGGCGGCCAGCCTCGTGGTCGGGTTCATCGGCATCTTGCTGATGACCAACTTTGACTACGACGCGAGCGGCAGCCTGCAGTACGTCGTCGACAAAGCATGGATCCCGATCATCAACAGTCGCTACATCGTGGGCATCGATGGCATTTCTCTGCCGATGATTGCCCTCACGCTGTTGATCGTGCCGCTTTGCATTATCTATTCGTGGAATCGCTTTCCGGAGCCGAAGAACCCGAAGGCATTCCTCATCCTCATCCTCATTCTCGAAACCGGCATGCTCGGTTCGTTCGTTGCCCAGGATCTCATCCTGTTCTTCGTCTTCTTCGAGGTTGTGCTTCTGCCGATGTATTTCATGATCGGCGTATGGGGCGGCGAAAAGCGTCAGTACGCATCGCTCAAGTTCTTCCTCTACACGCTCTTTGGTTCGGCACTCATGATTGTTGCCTTCCTTGCGTTGTATTTCCTCTCCGACAAGGTTTCGGTCGACGGCCAGATGATGCACTCATTTGATGTGCGTCTTCTTCCAGAACTCGCCACCGGTATTTCCACTGGCGCAGCCCTCTGGATCTTCGGAGGCATGTTCATCGGCTTCGGCATCAAGGTCCCGATGTTCCCGTTCCACACGTGGTTGCCCGATGCTCACACACAGGCTCCGACCGTTGGTTCAGTCATTCTTGCTGCGGTGCTCCTGAAGCTCGGCACCTACGGCTTCATCCGCATCGCCATCCCGATCCTTCCGGGTGCAGCCGAGAAGTGGGCGCCGTTCATCGGCCTGCTCGCGGTCATCGGCATCATCTACGGAGCGCTGTGCTGTCTTGCGCAGACCGACATGAAACGCCTCATTGCGTTCTCGTCGGTGTCGCATATGGGTTTTGTGATGCTCGGCATCGCCACACTCACAACCTTCGGTTTCCAAGCTGCGATCTTCGGCATGGTTGCTCACGGTCTCATTACCGGCATGCTCTTCTTTGTGGCTGGTTCCACCAAGGACCGTTACCACACGCTCGATATCTCTCGACTGGGCGGCATGCTCAAGTCGATGCCTCATATGGGCTGGATCCTTGGCTTCTCAGTGATGGCCTCGCTCGGTCTTCCCGGCCTTGCCGGCTTCTGGGGCGAGTTCCCAGCGATCCTGGCGGCATACGAACCAGGTCTTGGACTGAACGTCGCGTTCTTCCGTGTGCTCATGGTGATCGCTGCAATCGGAACGGTCTTGTCTGCCGCCTACTTGCTCTGGATGTATCAGCGTGTGGGCTTCGGTGTTCCGTCGAAGGAATTCGAAGAGGATCCACATCTGCACGACGTCACGTTTAGCGAATGGTTGGCATGGACGCCGATCCTCATTCTCATCGTCGTGCTCGGCTTTGTTCCCAACATCATCTTCAAGGTGACTGATGGTGCTGTTTCTCGCACGATCGCGATCGTGAACGGGCTCGGAGGCTGATCCGTTGCTCGCCCAGTTGCTGACCTTCGCCTGGACCGCTCCCAGCCTCGACTACCACGCGCTCGCGCCCGAAATCATCGTGGCCGCGACAATCGTGGTGTTGATTCTCGTCGACGTGTTCACCGGTGAGCGCTCACGTTGGGCATCATCGTCGATTGCTGGAATCGGCCTGCTTTTGGCTCTGATTCCGATCGCCACCCTTGCCTACGACGGTGTTGATCGAGTCATGTTTGGCGGAGGCTTTGTTGTCGACAATTACGCGCTCGTTTTGCAAGCGCTCTTTGTCGTCGCCGGTTACGTCGTGATTCTTCTCTCGACGAACTACATCGCCGAAGGCGACTATCACGAGGGCGAGTACTACACCCTCCTGTTGTCATCAGTGCTCGGCATGATGGTGATGGCGTCTGCTCGTGACCTCATCAGCATCTTCATTGCGCTTGAACTCGTTTCTATCCCGGCCTACATGATGGCGGCCTGGCGAAAGCGTGATCAGAAGAGCAACGAAGCAGGCTTGAAGTACTACCTCATGGGTGTTTTCGCTTCAGCGATTCTTCTTTACGGCATGTCGCTTGTTTTCGGTATCACTGGTTCGACGTTGCTCGTAGACATCGGGGCGGAACTTGGGTCGTACGTTTCTTCGCAACCCATCATCACGCTGGGAATCGCGTTTGTACTTATCGGCTTTGCTTTCAAGGTGTCCGCGGTGCCGTTCCATCAGTGGGCGCCCGATACCTATGAAGGTGCGCCAACACCGGTCACGTCGTTCCTTGCGGTTGCTTCAAAAGCCGCTGGTTTCGTCGCCATCCTCAACGTTCTCTTCATTGGCTTCTACGGCCGTCACGATGTTTGGGAACCACTCATGTGGGCGCTCGCCGCGCTGTCGATGACAGTTGGCAATCTCATTGCTCTTCGGCAGACAAATGTGGTGCGCATGCTGGCCTATTCGGGCATCGCGCAGGCCGGTTACATCCTCGCTCCACTTGCGGTTGCAGGGGCCACTCTCGGCACTGGCGGCGAAGCACTCCGATCGATCCTTGTCTACCTGCTCATCTACGCCGGAATGAACCTCGGAGCATTTGCCGTGGTGCTGGCGGTAGCTCGCAAGACACGCTCAGGTGAGATCAAGAGCTTTGGCGGTCTGTTCTCGTATGCACCCACGCTCACGGTGTGCATGACGATCTTCTTGTTCTCGCTTGCGGGCATTCCGCCGGCAGCTGGTTGGTTCGCAAAGCTTTCGATCTTTAGTTCGTTGGCTTCTGCTGGAACGGCGTCGGGTTACGTCCTTGCCGTCATTGTGGGCCTCAACTCGGTGATCGCATTCGGTTACTACGGCCGCTTCATCCGCGTGATGTGGATGGACGAAGCCCCCGATGGCGATCGCACACCGATCAACGTGCCGGCGTCGCTGTCGTTCGCCCTCATCATCACCGTGGCCGTCACGCTTGTGTGGGGTGTCTTCCCCGGAGCGCTCACGCACTTCACTGACCACGTCACGTTGTTCTCACTACTGCGCTGATCGAACATGTCCACCGAGTTCCGCTCCCGGTTCCCGGTCGGAACAACGATGTCCTTTGCGCAGTACATGGACATTGCGCTCTATGACGAGTCGATTGGTTTCTACGCGACTACGGGTCGTGCAGGGCGTCGTGGAGATTTCTTAACCAGTCCCGAAGTTGGGCCGTTGTTTGGTGCGCTACTCGCTCGCCGTCTCGACGAGGAATGGTTCGCTCTGGGATCACCCGAAATATTTGTGGTGGTTGAGTTCGGTGCAGGACCAGGAACGCTGGCCCGATCCATTGCGTTTGCCTCGCCCGAGTGCAGCCCGGCCCTTCGCTACTTGATGGTGGAACGTTCCATCGAGCAACGCGCACTGCACGCGGAACACCTCGATGGTTGGATGGGCGATCTCGATGCTGCAGGTGTCGATACGTTCGTGCGCGACCTACACCCAGGCCCACAGTTCGCCTCGAGCTCAACTGCACCGGATGGATTTACCGGTGTGGTTCTGGCCAACGAACTGTTGGACAATCTCGCCTTCGACATTGTTCGTCACGATGGTGAAAGGAACTTCGAGCGGCTTGACGTGCATCACGCCGAAGATGGTCTTGAGTTTGTGGTTGCTCCAACCGAAGTGCCTGCGTCGCTAGCCCCGGTGTTGGCATCGGCTGCGGTGGGGGAGTGGATGCCGCTGCAAGAACAGGCAGTGCACTGGCTCATGTCATCGATCGACCGTCTCGAACGCGGCGTTGTGATCGCCCTCGACTACGGGGCAACGACCGCGGAAATCGCGGCTCGACCAGAGATGGGGTGGTTGCGAACCTTCGTTGGGCAAGAGCGAGGTGGTCATCCACTTGATGCTCCCGGAAGTTGCGACATCACCACCGATGTTGCAGTCGACCAACTAGGGACTGCTATCGAACCAACGGTCATGGCAACACAACGACAAGTTCTTGAACGGTTGGGAATTGATCAACTTGTTGAAGAAGGTCGCAAGATCTGGACCGAAAATGCAGCGGCTCCCGATGTCGCTGCCTTGTGGGCTCGGAGTCGAATCGGTGAGGCCGAGTC
>WLGJ01000064.1 GCA_009703275.1 Actinomycetota bacterium | reverse complement strand
GACGATCGATGCTGGCTTCTGGGCCGCGTCAGTGCCACGTGCTGCTCTCGGTAATTACGTCTGGCTCGACGCCAACAAGAACGGCATTCAGGACGTTGGTGAAACACCAATCGAAGGAGTGTGGGTAGGTCTCGTCGATATCAATGGCGAATGGGCCCTTGATTACAACGGCAACGAGGTCGATTGGGTGCAGACCGATGCCAACGGAAAGTACCTCTTCGACAATTTGCTGCCTGGTGGGTATCGGGTCGTCTTCTCTCCCGATGGCTATCTGCCTACAACGCAAAAATCTGGAACGAATTCTGCGGTTGATTCCAACCCGAGCACGACCTGGACCGAGTTCCCGAGCAGCTCGGGCTACTTCACGCCCATGGAGTTCATCGGCATGACCGCCGGTGGAGACACCGTGGCCGACACTGATCCGAATACGCAGGCGACATTGGTGAACCCCACCGTCGATGCCGGCTTCATTCCTCTCGTCGGTCTTTCGAATTACTACTGGTACGACACGAACGGTGATGGTGTACGTGACGGTGGTGAAGATCCAGTCGTCGGTGGCACGGTGCATCTGCTGAACGCGGATGGAACGCCAGCAACGTTCCCCGATGGTTCGCTCGTCCCCGCTGCGACCACTCGGAATGATGGGTACTTCCAGTTCACCGGTCTGTATCCCGGGGACTACCGATTGCAGTTTGATCCGGAACCAGATTGGGCATTCACCCGTCAGGGGACTGATCCGCTCATTGACGATGATTCCAATGTCGACCCAGCGACGGGTATTACGCCACCGTTCACGGTGAGCGCGTCGGAAACTGGTCCGACCTACTGGGATGACCCGCAATGGAACGACTACACAAACGCGGCCTTCTATAACCCGACTGTTGGCGCTGGTCTCGTGCAACTCGTTGCCATGGGCAATTACACGTGGATCGACACCAATCGAGACGGCATCCAAACCGCGGGCGAACCTGTTCTCGCAGGCGTCACCGTGCAGTTGTATGACGCAAACGGAGACCCGGCGCTTGATTCCACCGGAAATCCGGTTGCGCCGGTCATTACCGATGCAAACGGGCACTATCTCTTCGACGGACTGCTTCCTGGCGACTACCGCGTCAAGTTCATTCCGCCGCAGGGTTATGTGTTCACCGATCAGTACATGGGAACGAGTCTGAACGACTCTGATGCCGATCCGTTGTCGGGCATGTCGGACGTGTTCACCATCGACACCTCGGTCACTGGCGACACCATCGCCGACACTGACCAGAACACCCTTGCGGTCTTCGTCAACCCGACGATCGACGCGGGCTTCATTCCGGTTGTTGCCGTTGGCAATTACACCTGGATCGATAGCAACGCCGATGGACAACAAACCGACGGCGAACCTGTGGTCAGTGGCGTCAAGGTTGAGCTGTTCAACCCCGATGGCACTCCTGCGGTCGATGCATGGGGTATGGCGGTACCCGCCCAAATGACCGACGATGCGGGGTACTACCTCTTCGACGGTTTGTTGCCCGGCGACTACTACATCGTGTTCACACCGCCGGCCGGCTTCCGATTCACCACGCAGGCGACAGGCGACTCCTTGGGGCTCGACTCGAACCCGGATGTCACCACGGGACGCACTCCGGTATTCACCATCGAGCCGTTCGTCGGTGGCCTCACCATGGTCGATGCCAACTCGTCGACGATCGCCGTGCTGGTGAACCCGACCATCGACGCCGGATTCATTGCCCCAGGCGGGGCTTTGCCAATGACCGGTCTCGATCTGAGTCGATTCCTCCTTCTCGGGTTCGGGTCACTCCTAGCCGGTGCGGGGCTGTTGTTCGCCACTCGCCGACGACCCCAGTGGGCCCACGCCCGCCGTTAAGGCGTGATCCTCGGGAATGCACCTGTCCGTTGGGTGGGCCGATCCAGGGCTGCCCGGATTTCACTGAACATACGTTGTGTTCCATTAAGAACACGGTGTAGTTTTCCGGACAACGTCGACTCTTATCGAAACCATTGAAGGGGCCTCAGATGAATCAGGGAACTCGCGCGCTACGCCTTGCTGCTGGAGGCGTGCTGGTAGTGGGCAGCTCTGGCACGGCTGCATTAATCGCAGCGACTCCTGCCGGGGCATCAACCTTTTCAGTGTTGAATGCCAATGATGCGGGCGCAGGTTCGCTGCGTCAGGCGGTGCTCGACGCGAACGCCAACGCTGGTGCCGACACCATCACCTTCGATCCATCGGTCACGGGAACCATCACACTCACATCCGGTCAGATCGCCATCACCGACACGGTGACGATCACTGGACCAGGTGCAGCTGCTCTCGAGGTGTCGGGCAACGATGCGTCACGCATCTTCGATATCGCAACGAGCGGCACCGATGTAACGATCTCGGGTCTGTCCTTCGTGCATGGCAGCAGTCCTGCATGGAGTGGTCAGTGGGGCGATTGGGGAGCCACCGGCGGCGCCATCCGGGTCGTGGACGCCGCCATCACCCTCGATCAGGTCACGATGTCCGACAACGCGACGACTCGCTTGGGCGGGGGTCTTGGCGCGAAGAACGCAAGCAGTGTGACCGTCACCGACTCAACGTTCACGTCGAACACGGCTGCCTCGGGTGGCGGCGGACTGAGTCTCTACGGTGGCGGGGCCGTGAGCCTCGATCGTGTGACTGTGAGCGGCAATACGACTACCGGAGTAAATGCCGGCACACCGACGAGGTACAACTACGGCGGCGGCGGTGTGCGGTTGGCAGGCCCAAGTTCCACCACCATCACGGACTCCACGTTCTCGTCGAACGCTGTGGTGAATGCTGCTGGGCAGAACGGTATTGGTGGCGGTGTCTATGTGGGTGCGTGGAGCGGGCCCGCGCTCATCGAGGGAGTCACCATCGAGTCCAACACGAACAACGCCAGTGGTTCTGGTTTCGCATCGTTTGGCTCTGTCACCATTGCGAACTCGACCATCACCGGCAATTCGAACACCTCACCATCGGGCACCTACGGTGCCGCAGTCCATTTGGCCGGACTTTGGGGAGGCACGACGAGGGCCAAGGTCCTGCAGACGACGATCACTGGGAACACCTCGAACGGGGGCAACCCATCGGGACTGCAAAGTCTGAACAGAACTGGTCGCTCGACTGACGTGTCTGTCGGGTTGTACGGATCGGTCGTCGCAGGGAACATCGGAGGACCGGACGTGGGGTTCCCCGATAATTGGGGACCGAGTTCATTTAACGCATTTTTTCCGGCGACCACGGACTTCATGATCGACTCGTCGAATTCGGTGATCGGTTCGATCAGGGCCACCACGCCGTTCACCGATGTCTCGGGTAATCAACTCAACGTGACCGATCCGTTGTTGGCACCGCTCGCCAACAACGGTGGTCCAACCAAGACCATGGCCTTGTTGCCGGGATCGCCACTGCTCGACGCTGGTGGTTCGACGGTTCCGACGTTCGCGGGAAATCAGTACGACCAGCGCGGTGCTGGCTTTGCTCGTCTTTCGGGTTCCGCGCTTGATGTTGGAGCGTATGAAGTCCAGACGCCCACGTTGACGTCGGTGTCACCAGACACTGGTTCGGCTGCAGGCGGTTCCACGCTCACGTTGACGGGCACGAACTTCGTTGCCGGCATGACGATCACGGTTGGTGGTGCAGCATGCACAAACGTGGTGGTGGTGTCATCAACCGAAGCGACGTGCACGGTGCCGGCCGGTTCGGCGGGCGTTGCAGACGTGTCGATCGATGTGTCTGGCCTCGTAGCCACGCTTCCAGAGGCGTTTACCTATGTGGCCGATCCGAACGGTGAAGTTGTTCCGACCTTCACCGGTTAAGAGATCTCGCGATCAGGGGTTTCCGCGACCCATCTGATTGTGAGAAAGGGGGGACCGAACCGAAACGTTCGGTCCCCCCTTTCATTTCGGGCTGATCGACCAATATTCGGTACCGTCTAGCCGTGACTCGTCGTCGATCAGAGAGCGTTCTTGCCCGGCGCTTCAGCGACGGCGGAAGTATCGATGAGGGTCGGCGTCCGGAAGAACTCATTGTCGAAGAGCCGCTTGAGATTCGACTCGACGGGACACTGGTTGCCACGACGATGCGCACGCCCGGTCACGACTTCGAGTTAGCTGCGGGGCTGTGCTTCACCGATGGGCTCTTGAACGGTGCGGTAATCGAAACCTGTCGCTATTGCGGAACCGGCAGTGCGGTGGAAACCGAATTCAATGTTGTGAGCATCGACACCGGCGGTAAAGCACCCACGCCGACTCCTCGACTTTCAACAACGTCTTCGTCCTGTGGCATTTGCGGATCGACGCAGATTGATGAACTGACTGAGCGCCTTTCGCCGCTCTCTGCTTATGAACCGTGGCCAATTGAAGTGATGCTTGATGTCATTGATCGTGTTCGCCGCGAGCAGGAACTCTTTGCTCGCACCGGTGGCGTGCATGCGGCAGCCGCGTTTGATCGTGAAGGCCAACTCTTGTTGGTACGAGAAGACATCGGTCGTCATAACGCCGTCGACAAAGTTGTTGGAACGTTGTTATTGGAATCAAAGCTTCCCACTTCGGGCCTAGCGCTCTTTGTGAGCGGTCGCGCGTCGTTCGAAATCGTGCAGAAAGCGTGGGCTGCCGGCTTTGAAGCAATGGTGGCGGTTTCGGCACCGTCGGCACTGGCTGTTGAAACTGCGCGCGCCGCCGGCATGACAGTCGCTGGTTTTGTACGTGATCGTGGTTGCAATGTGTACTGCGGACCAGGAGTGACCGACTGATGCGCCGCATTAATCCGAAGTTTTGGGTGAGCCTTCGTCCGAACGGCATTGGGCTCGACAAGCCGTTTCACCATCTTGATATGGCGAAGCTGGCGTGGGCGAACAAGCGCCATGGTCGTTATGCATGGAAGGTGCTCACGCAGGGCGTTTGCGATGGCTGTGCACTCGGCGTTGCGGGTCTGCACGACTGGACGATGGATGACATTCATCTTTGCCTGACGCGGTTGCGACTTCTCGAAATGAATTGTGCTGATCCCATTAAGGATTCGGCATTCAAAGATGTCGCGACATTGCGATTGAAGTCGGGAAAGGAACTTCGCGACCTCGGACGACTTGCGCACCCAATGCGGCGTCGACGCGGAGAGCGCGGATTCACGCGCATCTCATGGGAAGAAGCGCTTGGCGCAATCACCGACCGATTGCGCACGACCGATCCAGATCGCGTTGGCATGTTCCTGACGAGTCGGGGAATTACGAACGAGACCTATTACGCAGCCGGTAAAGCGGCGCGCTCTATGGGGATTGCCAACGTCGATTCCGCGGCGCGCATTTGTCATGCACCGTCGACGACTGCGCTCAAGGCAACGATTGGAGTGGCAGCAACGACGTGTTCGCTGTCCGATGTCATGAAGACGGATTTGCTGGTTATTTGGGGAGCAAATCCGGCAAATAACCAGCCTGTTTTTATGAAGTACCTGTACAAGGCTCGGATGTCGGGGACTCGAGTTGTTGTCATTAATCCGTTCCTTGAGCCCGGGCTTGAGCATTACTGGGTGCCTTCAACAACTGAATCGGCGCTCTTCGGTACAAAGATGTGCGATCTGCATGTTCCGGTTCGTCCGGGTGGCGACGTCGCTTTCGCTGACGCTGCACTCAAGCGATTGGTCGAACGAGATGCGATCGATCACGCATTTATCGCAGAGCACACGGACCATTGGGACAACGTTGTCGCCCACCTCGCCGATCTCACCTACGAAGAACTCCTCGACGACGCCGGCCTCACCATGGCGCAACTCGATGCGTTCGTCGATGAGTACGCGAACGCGAGCTCGGCAATCCTGCTTTGGTCGATGGGAATCACTCAGCACAAACATGCCGGCGCCGGAGTTCGCGGCATCGTGAACCTTGCGCTTGCCCGGGGCAATGTCGGTCGCGATGGCGCGGGCCTCATGCCAATTCGTGGTCATAGCGGCGTTCAAGGTGGCGCCGAGATGGGTGCCTATGCCACGGCGCTTCCGGGTGGTCTTGAACCGAACGAATCGAATGCCGCGGCGATCGCGAAGCAATGGGGATTCGATGTTCCGGCGCATGCTGGTCTGACCGCAGCCGAAATGCCTGAGGCCGCGCTTGCCGGTGAACTCGACATCTTGTGGATGTCGGGTGGCAACTTTCTTGACGCGCTTCCCGACCCTCGTGCTGTAGAGAAGTCACTCGAACACGTCCCGTTACGTGTGCACCAGGACATCGTGCTGAGTTCGCAAATGCTGATTCCGGGCGATGACGTCATCGTGTTGCCGGTGAACACACGATACGAACAAGAAGGTGGCGGTACCGAAACCACAACCGAACGTCGCGTTGTGTATTCGCCGGAGATCCCTCGAATTGTCGGCGAGGCGCGAAGCGAGTGGCGATTGTTTGCCGAGATTGCAGCGCGCGTAAATCCGGAGCTCACCGACGCCTTCACGTGGAGCGACAACCAACAGCTACGCGAGGAAATTTCCCGCGTGGTTCCGAGTTACGCCGGAATCGAAACGTTGGAGAAGACGGGCGATCAAATCCAATGGGGTGGCCCACATCTTTGTGAGGGCGGTGTCTTCCCCACGAGCGATGGGCGCGGTCGGTTCAGCGTTCTCGAGCGTCCGGTGCTCGAGATCCCCGAAGGCATGTTCACCGTGGCCACTCGTCGCGGCAAGCAGTTCAACACCATGGTCCAGGGCGAACACGACCCCTTCACTGGCACGGGCCGAGACGCAATCTTCATCGATGCCGCCGATGCTGCTGCGCGCGGATTTCTTGATGGCGACCTTGTGACACTTCGATCTGAAACGGGCGAGTTCACCGGACACCTCCATGTGACCCGACTCGCTCAGAGATCGCTGCAAGTGTTTTGGCCCGAGGGCAATGTGCTCATTCCGTCAGGCCCTGAGCATCGAGAAGCAGCCTCGAGGGTGCCTGATTTCAACGCCGTCGTCACGATTTCCCCTGCTGACACCTCCGTGTCCGTAGCGCACTGACGCTCTGACCGAGGTCTGCGGACAGGCCGTAGACTCATCCCCGTGACTGAGACTGTTTCCCCCAAGATCGGCATGGCCGTCATCCACCTGTTCTGCAAGGTGACACCGTTGGCCGACGCTGAAGCCATCACGACTGCGGTGCAAAAAGCCCAAGCCGAGGGCGACCAGGTCGTCACCATCGGAATTCTCGGCCACAAGGCCGACCTTGCCTTTATGGCTCTTGGCTATGACATGTGGCGCATTCGCCGGCTCCAGGCCGCGTTGCAGAATGCCGGCCTCGACATCGTCGATTCCTATGTTTCGCTCACCGAGTTGTCGGAGTACGCCCAGGGCGTTCCTGAACCGCAGCGATCAGCGCGGCTTACACCGGTGCTTCCCCCCGAGGACAAGCCGGCCTGGTGTTTCTACCCAATGTCGAAACAACGTGGCGATGCGCACAATTGGTTCACACTTCCCTACGACGATCGCAAAGAGCTCATGTACGAGCACGGCGCGTCGGGGCGAAACTTTGCTGGCCGGGTGATCCAGGTTGTGACTGGTTCAACTGGGCTCGACGATTACGAGTGGGGCGTCACGCTGTTTGCAACCGCTCCCGACGACCTCAAAGAGGTTGTTTACACAATGCGCTTCGATACAGCGTCTGCGTTGTACGCCGAATTCGGTCCGTTCTACACGGGCATGGTCGCACCAGTTGAAGAAGTTCTTTCGCAACTCGGCATCGACTGATTTTTCGATGACTGCAATTGAGCGAAGCGACAAAATTGATGTTGCGCTTGATCGATTGCGTGAGGAACTTCGCGAACTCGAATCAGTTGTTGTTGCATTTAGCGGCGGTGCTGATTCAGCGTTTCTTGCCTACGTGGCGAATCAAACGCTTGGTCGCGATCGATGCACCGTGATGACGGCAGTTTCTCCATCACTTGCAACAAGCGAGTATCAGGATTGCGCTGAACTGGCGATCGAGTGGAACCTCAATTGGGTCGAGGTTGAAACCACAGAACTCGAGAACATCGATTACCAGCGCAATGATTTCGACCGCTGTTTCTATTGCAAAACGGCACTTATGGACGTGGTTGAGCCAATCGCTTCTGATCACGGAGCAGTCGCGGTTCTCGGTGTGAACCTTGATGATCTTGATGACCACCGTCCCGGTCAGCGCGCAGCCTCTGAGCGCGGCGCACAATTCCCGCTGGTCGACTCCGGATTTACCAAGCAGATGGTGCGAGACGCGTCGCATCGGCTTGGTCTTCGAACCTGGGACAAACCTGCAGCTGCATGTCTGTCATCTCGAGTTCCTTACGGAACTGCGGTAACGATTTCAGTGTTGTCGCGAGTCGAACGCGCAGAAGCAGCGTTGCATGAGCTTGGTTTCCGAGAACTGCGTGTTCGTCATTACGACGACACTGCTCGCATTGAGGTTCCGCTTTCGACGATCGACGCGCTCATCGAACGGCGCATCGAAGTCGTTGATGCGGTCTCTGCGTGTGGGTATCGCTACGTCACTCTCGATCTTGAAGGTTTGCGATCGGGCAATCTCAACGCCGCGCTTGAGTCATGAGCGAGGCTGCAGCCGGGCCGTCGGCCGCCGACCTTGAAGCACTCG
>WLGJ01000063.1 GCA_009703275.1 Actinomycetota bacterium | reverse complement strand
TGGGGTCCTCGCCCGTAGACTGCTCCCATGGCTGATCTGACCAATGGGATTGTCTCCCGAGCAACCGGTACCGACCTCGTCAAGCGTGGACTCGCTGACATGCTGAAGGGCGGCGTCATCATGGACGTCGTCGATCCGGCACAGGCCAAGATCGCTGAAGATGCCGGAGCCGTTGCGGTCATGGCCCTCGAGCGAGTGCCCTCCGACATCCGTCGCGACGGTGGCGTCGCTCGTATGAGCGACCCGGAAATGATCCAAGGCATCCAGGAAGTCGTCAGCATTCCGGTGATGGCGAAGGCTCGGATTGGTCACATCGCTGAAGCGCAGATCCTTCAGGCCTTACAGGTCGACTACATCGACGAGTCCGAAGTTCTCACGCCAGCAGACGAAGCCCATCACATTGACAAGTGGGCATTTGATGTTCCGTTCGTTTGTGGCGCAACCAATCTTGGCGAAGCACTCCGCCGCATTTCCGAAGGCGCATGCATGATTCGCTCGAAGGGCGAAGCCGGCACCGGCAACGTCGTCGAAGCGGTACGACACCTTCGCTCGATCCTTGGCGACATTCGCAAGATCACCACCGCCGATCAGGCCGAACTGTTCGATTGGGCCAAGCGTCTGCAAGCGCCACTTCCGCTCGTCCAAGAAATCGCCGAAACCGGAACGCTTCCCGTGCCGATGTTCTGCGCAGGTGGCATCGCCACTCCCGCCGACGCATCGCTCGTGATGCAGCTTGGCGCTCAGGCCGTCTTCGTTGGCTCGGGCATCTTCAAGAGTTCCGATCCCTCGCACATGGCCAAGGCCATCGTTGAGGCAACCGCCAATTACCTCGACCCAGACATTCTTGCGAAGGTCAGTCGTGGTCTTGGCGACGCAATGCCCGGGCTTGAAATCGGCTCGCTTGAAACCAGACTCTCTGAGCGGGGTTGGTGAGCCGCACTGCGGTGAACCGTTTCAAATGACTGCTCGTGGATCGGAGCCCCCAGGTGGCTCTTCCCCGTATTGGAGTGCTCGCGCTACAAGGCGCCGTTGATCTTCACGTTCACGCGCTTGAACGTTTGGGTGTCGAAACCGTTGAGGTGCGTCGGGCCGAGCAACTTGCTCGTGTCGACGGTTTGGTTCTGCCCGGTGGTGAATCGAGCACTATCTCGAAACTGCTCGTGATCAACGATTTGTTCGATCCGTTAGCGGAACGTCTGGATGCAGGCATGCCCGCGTTCGGAACCTGTGCAGGCATGATCATGCTGGCCTCGGAAATTCTCGACGGCCGCGACGATCAGTTGTCATTTAGCGCCATCGACATTTCGGTTCGTCGCAACGCGTTCGGTCGTCAGATCGACTCGTTCGAAACCGATCTCAACGTCATCGGCTTGGCTGAAGCTCCAGTGCACGCAGTGTTTATTCGGGCACCAGTCGTTGAACGTGTCGGACCGGGTGTTGAGATTCTCGCTGCGGTGGAAGAAGGTCGACCGGTGGCCTGCCGTCAGGGTCAGGTCCTTGTGACCTCGTTCCACCCTGAATTGTCACCTGATCTCCGACTCCATGAACTATTCATCAAGGGGATGGCAGCATGACTGCGCTCCTCGTAATTTCTGAACCGTAAGAGAGGCACCAATGTCTGGACATTCCAAATGGGCGACGATCAAACACAAGAAGGGCGCTGCTGACCAAAAGCGCGCCAAGGTGTTCGCCAAGTTGATCCGTCAGGTCGAGGTTGCCGCTCGTGAAGGTGGCGGCGATCCCGCAATGAACCCAGCGCTACGCACAATGTTCCAAAAGGCGCGCGACAGTTCAGTCCCGATCGACACCATCGAGCGCGCGATCAAGCGCGGCACCGGTGAACTCGAAGGAGTCACCTATGAGCAGATCACCTACGAGGGTTACGCGCCGCACGGTGTCGCGATCCTCATCGACGTGCTTACCGATAATCGCAATCGTTCTGGTAGTGAAGTGCGTACCGCGCTGAAGAAAACTGGGGGATCGCTCGCGGAACCCGGCGCCGTGTCTTGGCAGTTCGAACGCAAGGGCGTCATCATCCTTCCGCGAAGCGCTGAAGAAGACGACATCATGATGGCGGCACTCGACGCTGGTCTCGAAGATCTCGCCGATGAAGGCGATACGTGGAAGTTGGTGTGTGCACCTACCGATCTCGCTGCGGTGCGCGCTGCTCTCGAAGAGGCCGGCATCGCTATTGAATCCGCCGATTCAACAATGGTCTCGACCACAACGGTGATGCTCGATACCGCCGATGCAGCCAAGGCCGTGCTTCGGGTTATCGATGCCCTCGAAGACGATGACGACGTCCAGGACGTCTACGCCAACTTCGACATCCCCGATGAACTCATGCAGGAACTTGGCTAACGAGGTCCCGAAAGTTCCGATACCGCACTGGTGTATGGTCCCAACCCTCATTCGGAGTTGGGCTTAGGGGCGAACATAATGCGAAATCTGAAACTTCTGGTTATTGGTCTTGTCCTTTCGTCCGCCGTTATTACTGCGACTGCTTCAACGGCGGGTTCGGCGCAATTCCCCGGAGCAAACGGGAAATTCCTGTTTAGCTCTGATCTTGACGGTGGATTGTGGACAGCAAACCTTGACGGAACCGGACTCGTAGTAGTCGTACCCGGGAACAACAGCCAGAACGGCGATGCTGCATGGTCCCCGTTTGGCGGTGAAAAGATTGTTTTCACATCTAATCAGTTTGGCGTGCCTGCGACCTACGGCCCCACTACCGACGTTTTCGTCGTGAATGCGGATGGGTCCGGGTTGACCCGATTGACGACAACGACCTCGTACCAAACGCAGCCTTCGTGGTCTCCAGATGGTTCGAAAATTGTGTTCACTTCCTATCGGGATGGCGACGCCAACATCTATGTCATGAATGCGGATGGCAGTGGACAGACGCAACTCACGAGCACGACAGCCCACGATGAGTGGCCATCTTGGTCACCAGACGGATCCAAAATCGTTTTTCGGTCCCTGCGAAATGGTCAGGATGATCTGTATCTGATGGATCCAGACGGACAGAATCAGACAAGGCTCACGACAGATCCATCCACCGAGTTTCAGCCGACGTGGTCACCTGACGGATTGAAGATCGCGTTTTGCTCGCAACGCGATGGCAACGAAGAGATCTACATGATCAATGCAGATGGAACCAACGAGTTGCGGATCACAAACAATCCATCTTCCGATCAATCACCTGAATGGTCTGCCGATGGAACTGAGATGGCGTTTGGATCAAGTCGATCCGGTAAGTGGTCGTTCTGGACAATGAACGTCGACGGTACGAATCAAACGTTGCGAGTTTCTCAAGGTCAGAGCAACATTGGCGGTGCGAGTGGTTATTGGCAGTCGATCTCGTCAGCCCCCACGACGACGACTTCGACGACTGCTGCTCCAGGATCTGACGTCTCCGTGCCGGCGTTCACCGGCTGAAAGGTTGCTCCGTCATGATCGAAGTGGGAGATATCGCACCCAACTTCGCGCTTGACGGAGTCGAAGGCGACGGGTCTGACCAACGACAGTTTTCACTCGATGCATATCGGGGCGCTCCCGTCGTTCTCGTCTTCTATCCATCCGACAACTCGCCGGTCTGCACAGCGCAACTTCGCTCTTATACCGACGACATGTCTGCGTTTGCCACGGTCGGAGCGCAGGTCCTGGCTCTGAGCCCACAGTCCGTTTCAGATCACATTGAGTTCGCACAACAAAACGGCGGTTTCGGTTTTCCGTTGCTGGCCGATATCGACAAACAGGTTGCGAAGAACTACGGCATCCTCGGCCCGATCGGTTTCTATCGACGCTCAGTGTTCGTGATCGATGCCAACGGCGTTATCCGCTGGGCTCGGCGAGCAGCGGCCGGGCTTACCTTTCGTCCGGTCGACGAGATCGTCGCGGCGGTGCGCTCGATCGGGGAGTGACCGGTTCGGTCGCATCAGTTTCCGCTTCGAGTCGGCGCCATGCCTCAACTCGTTGAGCGTTGAGAGTCCCGTCGGCTAACGCCGTGGCAACGGCACATCCGGGTTGGCCCTCGTGTTGGCAATCAGCAAAGCGGCAGGTTGAAGCAACGTCGTCGACATCGGCGAACGTTTCTGCAACCCCGTCGTTGTCGGCAACAAGACCAACTGCGCGAATCCCTGGTGTGTCGATCAGAACGCCGCCGCCAGGCAATAAGTGAAGTTCGCGAGTCGTGGTGGTGTGGCGACCTTTGCTGTCGCTCTCGCGCACATCTCCAGTTTCGACGACGTCATCGCCGATGAGCGCGTTCACGATGCTTGATTTGCCTGCGCCTGATTCGCCCAGCAGCGTGACGGTGTCGTTGCCAATGATGGAACGAAGTTCGTTGATGCCGATCCCTTCCTTGACTGATGTAACGATGACGTCGATGCCGGGGTGGGCGGCGCGCACTTCGTCGGCTGCTCGCTGCGGATCAACTTCGACATCGGTCTCACGCGAGGCCTTGGTGAGGACCACAACGGGCTCTGCACCAGCATCTCGGCTGATGGCGGTGCCGCGTTGAATGCGTCCGTCTTTGACTGGTCGGTCGAGTCCGCAGACAAGCAGCACCTTGTCGATGTTGGCAGCAAGTTGCTGTTCACCTTCGCCGTGCGCGTTTCTGCGGCGTAAAAGCGAGCGCCGCGGGAGGACAGCGACGGCTTCACCATTTTTCAACGCGATCCAATCACCAACTGTGGGCTGTGGTTCGAGTCGAAGTGTGAGCATCACGGTTTCGGTTCGGTCCGCCAATGCAAGTACAAGCGCAACCCCGTGATGCTGAAGAACTCGCCCGGGTTCGGCGCCATGGACAGTCGTGGCGAGAGTATTCGCCCACGCTGGATCCCAGCCGAGCGGAACCAGCGATTCAAGTGATTCGCTCACGAGTTCAAGATTCCGGCACGTTCCCAGTTGTTACATAGGTGTCGAGCCGCTCAAGGGTTTTTTCCATCGACGCAAGATTCTTCGTGGGGATGTCTTGTCGCTGGAGAAGCCACGGGAGAGGGCTCGGTCGCCAATCGAAGGTTTCGGTCACTTTCGTGCCGCCTTCGACAGGTTCGAGTTCGTAGCGCCAAACGTGCTGGCCAATATGACGCCAACCGATCTGCTTGCCGTCCTCAAACTCGACGACCTTGTTGCGCATCGTGGCGTGGAAGCTCATCTTCATGCCGAACTTGGCGCCAAGAAAGAGTCGCGGGGGATTTCCCTTCGCTTCGACGAGGCTGCCAGACCCATCAATGATGGAGTGCTTCGCCGGGTCGGCGAGAACCTCGAAGATTTCCTGCGCCGGGGCCGCAATGACACGGCTCGTGGAAACATGACGTTCTGCCTTAGGAGTGATCATGGCGTCAGTCTCTCAGGCTGCTGTCTTCGACGCGAGTACATCTTGAAGTGCGGCGTCGATTGTGGGGTGGGCGAAGGAATATCCGCTGGCGGTAAGCGACTCTGGAAGTACGCGGGTGCTGGTGAAGAGCAGTGCGTCGGCGAGTTCGGCGCCCAGCAAGAGTTTCGGGCCGAACGAAGGAACCGGTGCCAAGGTGGGGCGGTGCATTGCTTCGCCGAGGGCTTTTGTGAACTCTTGGTTGGTGACCGGCGTAGGCGCAGTCGCATTGACGGGTCCGCTGATGTCATTGTCAATCAGCCAGCGAATTGCTCCGATCTCATCGGCCATCGAGATCCAACTCCACCATTGCTTGCCCGACCCCATGCGGCCACCGAGCCCGAAGCGGAAAAGGGGAAGCATCTTTGCTAGCGCTCCACCATCTGCGGTGAGCACGATGCCGGTGCGCAGGAACGGCACACGAATTCCTGCGGCTATTGCCGGGGCTGCGGCGGCCTCCCACTCGACGCACACATTGGCAAGGAAGTCGTTTCCGGCAGGCGCGGTTTCGTCGACGGAGGTGTTGCCGGTGTCGCCATAGAAGCCGATCGCTGATCCGCTGACCATGACCGACGGCGGAGCGTCGAGAGATGCAAGCGTGCTGGCAAGAAGGGCGGTTCCCTTCGTGCGACTTTCGAGAATCTCGCGCTTGTAGGACTCTGACCAGCGCTTATCGCCAATGCCAGCACCAGCGAGGTGAACAACCGCATCGACGCCTTCGAACTTGGCAGCTTCAATCGTTCCAGTGGTGGGATTCCACTCAATGGTCTCGGTTGCACCCGAGGTAGGTCGGCGCACAACTGGCACCACCTGATGTCCGTCTTTGGTGAGCGATGTCGTAAGCGAGCGGCCGATAAGGCCCGATGCTCCGGTGATAGCGATCTTCACGGAAACTCCTGGAAGTGGGGGACAGGCAGGTGTAACACCGAAACCAGCGTTCCTATGCCCGCGGCGTCCGATTCTGTGATCTCAGGCTCATGGCCAGTCCCGATACTCTCTGTGGTCCATGAGTACCCGAAAACTGATTCTTCTCTCTTTGGCTTGCGGTTTGGCGATCTTGGCTGCTGCCGCAGCTCAATTGTTCCTCGCGGCCCGCTGATCGACGAACTTCGGTCTTGGCCTCGGGGGCGGAAAGTATCGGTCAGGCTCCGGTCTCCACACCGGTAGGATCAGGGTCCCCGTAGTCGCGATAGAGGTGGTCCGAATGGCCGAGAACTTCGACGTCGTCATCATTGGTGGCGGTCCCGGTGGTTATGCCGCCGCCCTGTATGGAGCATCGGCAGGACTCAACATCGCCTTGATTGAGAAGAACCGCATCGGCGGCACCTGCCTCAACGTTGGCTGTATCCCCGCCAAGGAACTTCTCGAAACTGCATCAATTCGCCGTGCGATCGAAAGTGCTGCGGCCTTTGGTCTCACGACTTCTGAACCCGTGCTCGATTTCTCAGTGACACAGACCCGCAAGCAGGGCGTGATCGACGGCCTTGTCGGCGGTCTCACTGGGCTCCTCAAGAAGCGCAAGGTCACGGTCTATGACGGCATCGGAACGTTGCATGCCGGTCATGTCGTCAAAGTTTCTGGTGGATCATCGGGCGATGTTGAACTTCACGGCACCAATGTGATCCTTGCCTCAGGCTCGGTGCCTCGCACGATCCCAGGTTTCGATGTCGATGGCGTCACCGTCCTTACATCGGACGAGCTGCTTTCGCTTCAGAAGTTGCCGGCAACTGCTGTTGTCATCGGTGGCGGGGCAATCGGATGCGAATTCGCGTCGATGATGTCCGATCTCGGTACCGAAGTCACGATCCTCGAGGCCCTTCCGCAGATTCTTCCTGGTTGCGACGAAGACATCACACGTGTTGTTCTCAAGTCCTTTAAGGACCGCAACATCACTGTTCGCACCGGAGTTTCGGTGAACGGACACGACATCAAGTTCGGCGGGGGCACCACCGTGAAGTTCGGTGAAGGCGAAACCGTCGATGTCGACATGGTCGTTGTCTCCGTCGGTCGTCGTCCTCTCTCCGAAAACCTTGGCCTCGACGGAACGGCAGTTGCAGTGAGCGATCGCGGCCATGTGGTTGTCGATGCTCATTGCCGCACCGGCGAGCCCGGCGTGTGGGCAGTTGGCGACCTCATCGCAACGCCAGCGCTTGCTCACATTGGTTTCGCTGAAGGAATGCTCGCCATTCGCGACATGCTCGGTGAAGATCCGATGTCGATCGATTACTCCAAGGTGCCGTGGTGCATCTATTGCCACCCCGAGGTGAGTTTTGTTGGTCACACCGAGAAGTCAGCCAAAGAGGCTGGTTTCGATGTGATCGTGAGTAAGCACCGCTACACAGGTAACGGACGTGCGCTTATCCTCGGCGAGCCCGAGGGCATGGTGAAGGTCATCGCCGAAAAGCGTTCTGACGGAACCGGCGGTCGCTTGCTTGGTGTTCACATGGTCGGCCCATGGGTGACCGAACAGCTTGGTCAGGCCTATCTCGCAGTCAACTGGGAAGCCGACGTTGATGACGTTGCCGCTTTCATCCAACCGCACCCCACGCTGAGCGAATTGTTTGGTGAAAGCGTTCTCGCTCTCACTGGCCGCTCACTTCACGGCTGAATCCCGGAGGATTCCATGGCAGAGATTCAACTTCCGCAACTTGGTGAGTCCGTCACTGAAGGAACCATCACAAAGTGGTTCAAGGCAGTCGGTGACTCCGTTGCTGAGGACGAGGTCTTGTTTGAGGTGTCCACCGACAAGGTTGACTCTGAAGTTCCGTCGCCGGTCGGTGGCGTGCTGACTGAGATTCGTGTTGCCGAGGGCGACACCGTTGATGTCGGCACGATCATCGCTGTTGTCGGTGATGGCGCTGCTGCACCTGCACCCGCTCCCACTGCGGCGGCTCCTGCCCCCGAACCCGAGCCTGCTCCTGCGCCGGCACCCGTCGTCGAAGCACCGCCAGCACCGGCACCGGTTGCGGCTGCTCCGACTCCGGCTCCTGCTCCTGCACCTGCACCTGCACCTGCACCTGCACCTGCCCCAGCCCCAGCCCCAGTTGCTGCTCCTGCTGCGGCCACCGCCGGTCAGGTGCTGTCGCCGATTGTCCGTCGTCTCATCAGCGATTACGGCCTCGATGCCGCTCGCATCGCCGGAACCGGCCCCGATGGTCGCATCACTCGCTCCGATGTAGAAGCCGCAATTCGCTCAGGCGTTGCGTCCTCGACGTCCCGTAGCGCTGCGCCAGCAGTTCCTGCACCCG
>WLGJ01000062.1 GCA_009703275.1 Actinomycetota bacterium | reverse complement strand
GATCGAGACGGTGAGCACCGTCTTCGAATCGGTGAAATTCACGATGGCAAGTGCAAGTAACAGCGCAGGGAAAGACAGGAGAACATCCATCATCACCATCAGCACAGTTTCGGTTTTCCCTCGCAGGTAACCGGCTGCAATGCCGATGGAAGTGCCGATAACTCCACCGAAAAGAATTGAGAGAAACCCAACTGCAAGCGATGCACGAGCGCCCCAGATAACTCGAGAGAAAATGTCGCGACCGAGAGCATCAGTTCCAAACCAGAACGTGGAGTTGGGGGCGAGGCGCGGACGGCCGAGGATCTTCGATGGATTCTTAATTGGCAACCATGGCGCAGTGATCGCCAAGACGACAATAAGGATGAAGAAACCCGCTGCGATCCAGAAAAACAGGCCCAACCGCTTCTTCGGCCGAGCGCCATCAACCTGATCTGGATCAAGGGCGTGGAGAGCTTCGAAGTTGCGGGAATCTCCATCGGCAATGCGCGTGACTTCTGTGGCGAGGTCGCCACTTGCACTAAAGACCGAGTCGGCTGCGGGACGGCCGGCAGCGTCAGGCGAGGGCGCGGGCATGACGAATCCTGGGGTCGAGGGCGGCGTAAAGAAGGTCAACAAGGAAATTCACCAGCACATAGACACACGCAATCACGACAATTGCCCCTTGCACGGGAACGTAATCCTGACCCTGGATTGCTGCGTAGGTATATCCGCCGAGGCCATTCAGACCGAAGATGACCTCAAGAATGACGGCGCCGCCAATCAGACGACCAAAGTTGAGGCCAATCACCGTGATGATCGAGAACGTCGATGGTTTGAACGCGTGTCCGTAAAGGACTCGCCGAGGTGACATGCCCTTTGCACGCGCCATCGCAATGAAGTCTTCCTGCATTGTTGCGATGAGATCGGTACGAAGTAGCCGCATGTAGACGGCCATTTCGGCGACTGCGAGACAGATAGCTGGGATGGTCAGCGATACGAGGCTTGCTATCGGCCCGTCACTAAACGGTGTGTAGCCAGTTGCGTTTCCGATGCCGAGCGTGACCGGGAATATCCAGATGAGGAGCATCGCCAACACAAAGTTCGGTACGGCCAACAGCATGAAAAGCGTTGCACTCGAGGTTCGGTCGAGGACTCCGCCGGCTCTTTTCGCTGCGGCAAAAGCGAGTGGTACAGCGACAAGCAGTGCAAGGAACTGTGAATACAGAAGCAGTTCGATCGTTACCGGCATGCGCTCAGCGAGAGCCTCAGAAACCGGTTGAGCATTTCGCGCTGACGTACCGAGATCGCCGGTGACAGCATCACCAAGCCAACGCACATAGCGAACCGGCATTGGATCATCGAGTCGAAATTCGGCTCGTTTCTGATCGACGCATTCTTGGCCACCAGCACCAGCGCATAAACGAGTCGCGGTATCGCCGGGTAGAAGTTCGAGCAGCAGGAATGACAAGAACGTCACGCAAAGAAGCACAACAAGAAGCTGCACGATTTTCCTGCGTACAAATCTCATCGGGTTGCCTCAATGTGGGTTGAGATTGGCAGCTGCAGCATGGGGATCGGATCTCGGATTTCGACTCGCGAGGGAGCGACCGCCCCCATGTGACCTACGCCACAGGTCGGAACCTAGGCACTACCTGCCGACCTGTCAACCACCCTCAGAGTAGGCGATCACATCCAACCTTGTGAACCGAGTCAAGTTGAAATTCTCAACCTGCGACTCGACTTGATCAACTGGGCGCGGACCACTGCCCCCTCGACTCCAGTACCGCGCGCAACACCGCAGGGCGGTCAGTCATGATCCCGTCGACTCCGAGGTCGAGAAGACGATGCATCTCTTCCACGTCATCGATGGTCCAGACATGGACGGGCAGGCCAGCACGATGGGCCTTTCGAATGAAACGACTGTCGACAAGGGGAACCTTTCCGGTGTGGGTCGGCACCTGAAGACAGTTGCCTTCGGGGACCTTCCGTCCCAATCCGAAGCTCGCAGCCCGTAGCCGAGCGACACCCTTTGGGCCCATGGACGTGCATACCTCGGTGCCGAAAAGAGACCGGAAGTGATCGAGCCGTCGATCTGAGAATGACCCAATGCAGACGCTATCGAGCGTTTGTGTGCGACTGAGGAGAGCTGCGAGCGGCTCCACCACTTCATCGTGCTTGGCGTCAATATTGACCCGAAGGTTCGGCCATGTCGTGAAGAGATCTTCGAGAAGAGGAATCGGAGCGATCCCATCGATCCGGGCCTGGGAAACTTCAGCCCACGTCAGCTCTGAGACGAGTCCAACACGGTCCGTCACGCGATCAAGATGGTCGTCATGGAACGCGATGACGACACCATCTGATGTGACATGGGCGTCGGTCTCGACATAGCGATACCCGAGTTCGACTGCTCTCGAGAACGCTTCAAGTGAATTCTCTGGCCAGTCCCCAGCGCCACCCCGATGGGCAAAAGCGATTGGGCCGTCGTGTACAAGGAATGGGTGGGTCGCTTTCCTCACGGACGCACCGTAGACCCCAACACTCTCGTCTGGTCGGAAAATCCCCAGAAACCGATACCCTCACTTTCGTGGAGTCGACAGAGCGTTTCGCGATTCTTATGGCCCGCGACGAGCGATTCATCGCACTCGACGAGGCTGCATTTGTTCTCGCTTCTCATTTTCACGAGGGACTCGATGTCGAGGCGCGTCTCGCAGAACTCGATGCTCTGGCTGGCGGATGTGGGTCATCGCTTGAAGAAGTCCTTGAACGCGTCTTTTCCGTTCTTGGATTTCGAGGCAACACCGGCGGTTATTACGACCAGGACAATTCCTGCCTCGACGCCGTGATCGATCGGCGACTCGGCATCCCGATCACCCTTTCGATCATCTTGATGTCGGTTGGCCGACGTGTCGGGCGCGACATGAGCGGCATCGGCATGCCCGGCCACTTTCTCACCCTTGACGTTGAATCGGGCGCGTATCTCGATGCGTTTGACAGTGGTCAGCGCCTCGACGAGTTCGGTTGCCAGCAGTTGTTCCTGCAGCTCCACGGTTCCGATGCCCCATGGCATCAATCGATGCTCGCCCCAATCGGAACACGCGGGATCATCCGTCGGATGCTCAACAATCTGGCGCAGATCGCGGCAGCCGAGAGCGACCACCGATCGCGAATAGTCGCAACCCGACTTCGGAGCCTTCTCCCGGACGCCTCGATATGGGAACGAGCGGAATTGGCTCGTGCCTACGAAGCATCGGGCGATTTCGAGCGAGCAAGTTGTGTCCTTGAGGCTGTTGCTGCCGACGCTCCGGCCGAAGAGGCCAAGGGGTTTCGATTTGCTGCCGCAGGATTACGAGCGCTTCTGAACTAGAGGTGACATTCAGGTGTTCCCGAAATGTGCTCTGTTGCTGGTGGCGTTCACCGGTAGCGTGAAGTCATGACCCGTCGCACGAAGATCATCGCCTCAATCGGCCCAGCCTCTGACGATCCGCGTGTCCTCAAGGGTCTCATCCAGTCGGGAATGGATATCGCTCGGATCAATCTTTCTCACGAGTCGCTTGATCTCGCCCTCGAGAGGTATCACCGGATTCGTGCTGTTGCTGCAGAGGTTGGAAGGCCGGTCGGAATCTTGGCGGATCTTCCTGGTCCGAAGGTGCGCCTCGGCAAACTGCCGGGTGATGGCGTTCTCCTCGTCGACGGCCAAGAGTTCCTGATCACCCCGGGTACAGACTCAAGCACGGCCGAGGTATTTCAGGTCGATTATGAGGACCTGCTGACTGACGTTCACGAAGGTGACCAGTTGGTGTTCGGTGATGGAGCCGTGCAGGTCCTGTCGCTTGGACGACAGGGGGACCATCTCCGGGTTCGGGTCAACCACGGCGGACACCTCACCGGGCGACCAGGCATTCACATTCCGTCAGACCGGCTTCGTATAGCGACGCCGACGCCAGAGGATCTCCGTTTCCTCGACGCGTTTGTCGATGTTGGTGTCGACATGGTCGCCCTTTCCTTCGTTCGTTCCGCTCATGATGTTCGCCGGGTCGGGACCGAACCCGCACCACGCGGCCCAATGGTCGTTGCAAAAATTGAAACTCGCGCCGCGGTTCAGAACCTGGCGTCCATCGTAGAAGTCGCCGACGCAGTGATGGTCGCCCGTGGCGACCTCGGCTCGGAGTTTCCCATCGAAGAACTCCCACACTTGCAGAAAGAGATCATTCGCCGATGCATCGCTGCTGGGCGCCCTGTCATCACTGCGACGCAAATGCTCGAATCGATGATTCATTCGCCGAGCCCAACTCGGGCCGAGGCTTCTGACGTCGCGAATGCGGTCTTCGACGGATCTTCAACTGTGATGCTCTCAGGTGAAACCGCCATTGGTGACGATCCTGAGCACGTCGTCGATGTCATGTCGCGAATCGCCGCAAGGGCCGATGAAAAATTCGACTACGCAGGATGGCCAGCGCTGCTTGCATCGCTGCAACTAGCTACGGGAGATAGTTCAGACTCTCGTGTAACAAACGCGGTCACATCTGCTGCGCAGCGAGCCGCTAGCGAAATTGGAGCGGCCGCGATCCTTTGTATTTCTCAAAGCGGATTCACAGTTCGGTCGGTCGCCCGCTTTCGACCGAAAGCAAAGATCCTTGGGTTCTCTTCAGACCCTCGAACCGTTGCTCAGCTCACAATGAGTTGGGGAACCACTCCGTATCTCCTTGAAGCGTCTGGAAACGCCGACGAATTAACCAATGAGGCAATCGCGCTCGCAAAGGAAAAGGGTGAAATCCACTCCGGCGACCTCGTGGTAGTTGTTGGGGGTTCCCGATTTTCGAAGGGCCGTGTTACCGACACGGTGCGCGTCATAGAAGTTCCGTAACGCCATGAAGCGGGAGGTCAGCAACGGCCTTCACATCGGCCGTCTCGATCGGCCACACGCTCCACAAGTCATTTTCGTGCACGGGGTGATGGACAGGGGAGCGACGTTTCTTAGTGTCTCGAGACGACTTACGAGCACATCATGGTTGGTCTACGACCGACGCGGATACGGGCGTTCGGCCGCTGAGGGGCTGCCCGTTTTCGAAGATCATGTGACAGATCTTGTGGCGCTCATCGAACGCGAAGCTCTTGGCGAGCCTGTTGTCGTCGTTGGCCACAGCCTCGGTGGAACGATTGCACTGGCAGCAGCATCCCGAACTTCTTCATCGGTGTCGTGCGTTGTTGTCCACGAGGCTCCGTTGCCCTGGCTTGACTGGTGGCCAATTCGCGACCGAGATGGGCGGCGGATTGAAGACGGGTCCGCTAGCGATGCAGTCGTTCGAGTTATGGAGCGCACGGCCGGAGCAGACGTTTGGCAATCACTGCCTGAATCGGTCCGAAGTCAGCGATTGTCAGAGGGCCCCGTGATGATTTCGGAACTCGTAAGTGCCCGTGATGGTTGTCCGTTTCGAGAGGACAGTTTGCAGATGCCAATTGTGGTGTCGCGAGGCTCGCTTTCCCTCGGGCACCGAGAACAGGCACAACAATGGCTGGTCGACAACTTGCCTAGTGCTCGTTCGTCTTTGATCGACGGTGCTGCCCACAATGTTCAGTCCACGAATGCTCGTGAATTCTCTGAACTTCTCACGGCAGTCATCGAGGGTGTGAACCACTGATATTCGACGTAACGTGAAGCCGTGACTGACTCTCGACCTGTCAACCTTTCAACATCCGGACCACCAGAGACGGTGCTTCCCGAAGAACCAGCATCGTTGCGCCATGCGCTTGAGCAAGCAAAGCGCAGCGACTCTGATCGACTCACGGCGATTGGCGCGGTAGCGAGCGACGCACCCCGATCAAGCGCCGCTTGGGCAGCAATGGGGGAGAACGCGGCATCGACGATCGAGGCCTACGCCTACTTCCGCGTCGGCTACCACCGTGGCCTCGACACCCTTCGAGCCAATGGCTGGCGTGGTTCTGGTTACGTTCGCTGGGTGCATCCATCCAATCGCGGATTTCTTTCCAGCCTGAACGGGCTTGCCAAGGCAGCGGCGGCGATCGGTGAACTTGACGAGGCCGAGCGATGCGAACTCTTTTTGCGACAGTGTGATCCCTCGTGGCCTCCGGCTGATCTACAGAGCTGACTCGTGTCGTTGCCGAGTTTCACCGGCGTCGTCCTTACCGGTGGTTCCTCTAGGAGGATGGGACAAGACAAGTCCCTTCTGAAAGTTCACGGTGTTGCTCTCGCATCGGTTGTTGCAGCAGCACTCAACGAAGCCGGAGCGTCAGAAGTCATTGCCGTTGGGGGCGACATCGCCAACTTGGCAGCTCTGGCAGGGATTGATCGTGCCGTTCCGGATCGCTATCCAGGAGAGGGACCGTTGGGCGGCGTTCTTACTGCCTTCGACTATGCCCAAGACGATGTCGTTGTGATCCTCGCCTGCGATACGCCACAGGTAGGCGCCTCGACTCCGATTGCACTTGTGGCCGCACTTTCCATGGATCACCAGGTGGCTGTTTCCTACGCCGTCGTCGACGATCGAATCCAGCCGCTTACGGCAGCATGGCGACGCAGCCTCGCATGGGAGCGACTTCAGTCGTCATTTGAACAAGGAGTTCGCGCTCCGCGGAGTGTTTTCGGAGATCTCAGCGTTCTAGAGGTTCGTACAATTGCGCCCGAGGCAGTGGACGACGTGGATCATCCCGAGGACCTTCAACGCTACGCTGCCGGTTCGTAGTAGCCGACGACACAGAACGAGGGCACCGGGTGAGTTCAGTCCCAGAAATCGATCTCAGCGAACTTGAACGCTTGCTTGCGACGGGAGCAGTTCTCGTCGATGTCCGCGAAGACGATGAGTATGCCGATGGTCATGTCGCGAGTGCTCTCCACATCGCTCTCTCGACGGTTCCTGACCGAGTTTCAGAGATTCCCGCTACGGGGCCCGTCTATGTGATCTGTGCTCTCGGCGGCCGAAGCGCACGCGCTGCCGAGTTCCTCAGGGGACAAGGAATCGACGCAATCAACGTTGCCGGCGGAACCAACGGCTGGGTCGACAGCGGACGTGCTGTCGTTGTCGGCGATTCGCCGGTCTGACGAAGACACGTGACCGATCCACAGTTCCGAATAATTGCGACTGACGAGGAGTTCGCCCGGGTCATCGAAATCCTCCGAGATCAGCCGAGTTACGCACTTGATACCGAGTTCCATCGCGAGCGCACCTATTTCCCCAAGCTCGCTCTTGTACAGATTGCATGGCCCGGTGACCTTGTACTCGTGGATCCGCTCGCGGTCGATTTACGTCCATTCGCAGAGATTCTCGAAAGTGACAGCGTTGCGGTCCTGCACGCAGCAGATCAGGATCTCGAAATTCTTGAACTCGAATGCGGAACAGTCCCAAAGATCCTGTTCGACACGCAGATCGCTTCCGGGTTTCTGGGACTGAGTACGCCCTCGCTGACCACGATCTACGAGCGGTTCGTTGATTTCAAAGTCGGCAAGGGCGACCGTCTTACTGACTGGCTCCAACGACCGCTCACCGAAGGGCAGCTGATCTATGCCGCCAACGATGTGGCACGTCTTCTTGAGGTGCGTGATCGAATCGTTGAACAACTCGAGGCACGTGGTCGACTGTCTTGGGCGTTGGATGAATGCGAGATTCAGCGCGTTCGGCTCCGAGGACAACGAAACCCTGACGAAGCGTGGCGGCGCATCAAAGAAGCGCGGCAACTCAGAGGGTCGGCCCGCACTGTTGCGCGCTCTCTTGCAGCTTGGCGTGAACGCCGTGCAGCTTCGCTCGATATTCCTGTCCGCTATGTACTTTCCGACATCGCTCTCACCGGCATTGCTCAGCGACCACCGCGGGATCGCCGGGATCTTGAGAAGGTTCGGGGCTTCGACCGAGGAACCCGGGACGACGTGGTGAACGAGATCTTGGCGGCAGTGAAGGTAGGGATCGCCGACACCACTCCAATTGTCGACGATGTCAGCCCCGGCGGGGTAGAGAAGGATCTTCGCCCGGCCATTGCCCTGATCTCGGCCTGGATCGCACAATTGGCACGAGACCTCGAGCTCGACGCCTCCCTCCTAGCGACTCGAGGCGATATTGAGGCCTTCCTTAGAGGTGACGCCGGCGCCCGCCTCGCTGAGGGCTGGAGAGATGAGCTGGCCGGGAGGCCCGTTCGCAGCCTGCTTGAGGGCGGCGCTGCCGTTGCCTTTGCCGGAAATGGCGAACTTGTGATCGAAGAACGCTCCCGGCGACCCCTCTCATGAGCAGAAATGGGCCGGAGATGCCACAAGCACCCCTCGCGGGCCGATACACTCACTCGGCAATCTCACCGACGGGAGTTGGCCGTTGAAAAAGGGTCGACATCGGCGTTTTGAGGAAGCGAGAGCCCTCAAGCGCACCAACGACAATCTTGACGCGATCCTCGATGCTCGCGATGCCGAACCGTGCCCCGAGTGTGGGGCCGATCCGGGCCACGACCATTCGTCGTGGTGCATGTACGACGCCGAGGCCGAACGCGACGAAAGCGCTTGGCCCTCCTGAACTTCCATCGGTCCATCACCGGTGGACCGAACTGAAAGACACTCGTGCCCCCCTCATCTTCAGTCCCGCTTCGTAACGTCGCGCTCGTCGCACACGTTGACCACGGTAAGACCACCCTCGTCGACGCGCTTCTGCGTGCCACAGGCACTTTCAGCGACCACGCTGCAGTGGTCGATCGAGTCATGGACTCGAACGATCAGGAACGAGAGCGAGGCATCACCATCCTCGCCAAGGCTGCCTCGGTCACATGGAATGACATCCAAATCAACCTCGTCGATACCCCAGGTCACTCTGATTTCGGTGGCGAGGT
>WLGJ01000061.1 GCA_009703275.1 Actinomycetota bacterium | reverse complement strand
TCTCAAGGACACCGATCTTCGTATCCGCAACTGGGACGACGATCGCCGTGATGGCGACATGTTCGCCGACGGCGTTATTGCCGAGGTCATCTACCCAAACACGGTTCCTCCGTTCTTCCCGAACTTCGTGCTCTTTGCTCAGCCGCCAACTCCTGACGAGTACGAACACCGTCACGCAGGCGTGCAGGCCCACAACCGCTGGTTGGCCGACTACTGCAGCCGCGCTCCAGAGCGTCGTGCCGGCATCGGTCAGATCTTCCTGAACGACGTCGACGATGCGATCGCCGATGCGATTTGGTGCAAGGAGAACGGCCTTCGTGGTGGCGTGCTTATCGGTGCGGTTCCGCCGACTGCCGATTGGATCAAGCCGCTGTATCACCCGGACTACGACGAACTTTGGGCAGCTTGTGCCGAGAACAACA
The DNA here is from genome assembly GCA_009703275.1 of Actinomycetota bacterium. Taxonomy (GTDB): domain Bacteria; phylum Actinomycetota; class Acidimicrobiia; order Acidimicrobiales; family Acidimicrobilacustridaceae; genus Acidimicrobilacustris. Next base: position 8,399 of record WLGJ01000061.1, on the reverse strand, counting down.
TCCCGGTAAATGCTCACAGTGGAACTGGTGGACCCAAATACTCCCCAGCACCGGCAATGCCGCTCGTTCACTTCATCGAGATTCCGTACTACTCACAGCGTCCGCTTGTGCACATGGTTCTTGCTGGTGTGTTTGAGCGTCACCCGAAGCTCAAGTTCGCACTTACCGAAACTGGTTGTGCATGGATTCCGCCGTTGCTTGATTCGATGGACAGCCTCCTTGCCGGAATGCGCGGCAACAAGGTTGGCGAAATGCGTTTCGAAGGTGAAACCGTTCCGCCTCGTTCCGCGACTGAGTATTTCGCTCAGAGCTGCTTCGTTGGTATCAGCCAGCCGACCCCGGCCGATATCGCAGCCGGCATGGATGTGCTTGGTATCGAAAAGATGATGTGGGGCAATGACTACCCGCACGAAGAGGGCACGCATCCGTTCACGCGTGAACATCTCCGTCAGGTGCTCGGTCACCTTGAGCCCGCTCAGATCCAGCAGATTCTTGCTGGAAATGCTGCCGAGTTCTACAACTTCGACCTTGCTGCACTTCAGCCGTTTGCTGACAAGTACGGTCCCACGGTTGCTGAGATTGCCGAACCACTCACCTCGCTTCCCGACGGTGCGAACCAGGCGCTCGAGCGCTCGGCCGCACAGCTTTCGAAGGCTGGTTGATTCGGTTCGTTCCATTGAACCCAGTACGCAAGAAGGCCCCGGGTTTCCCCGGGGCCTTCTTCGTTCTCAGAGTTGTCTCTTTGTGGCGATGAATCAGTTCTGGTTGTCGTTATCGCCGCAGTCGTCGTTCTTGGGCTTTGATGGCCAGGTGCAAACGTCAACATAGGTGGTGCCATTGCCGCCACCTGCTGAAACGACGAGGTACTCGGAGCCCTTTGTGGCTGAAAGTCCGCTTCCGCCCCAACGGCCGCCGCCGCCACCCGAACTTGTAACGGTCCAGCCCGAGGCCTTGATTGCTGTTTCGTAGCTTCCGGCGATACTGCTACCGGCTGCGGTAGTCGTGTAACTCGTCATAGAGCCGCCGTCGCTAATGGCCTTCGTCCCGGTCTTTGTAAGACCGGCGATCGTCGGCGATGTCGTGCCTGCCGCAGCAGTTGTCGGACTCGTCGGTGCGGCGGTTGTTGAGGCAGAACCCTTGGCTGTCGTGGTCGATGTTGAATCGCTCTTGTTATCGCTTCCGCACGAAGAGAAAAGTAGACCGAGGCAAATTGCACCTGCGGCAAACGAGACGCGCTTTTTCATTATTTCTCCAGTTGTAGTTGTTGAGAGATTTAGGCGAACAAGTTGGTGATGAGTGTGAGTGCGCTCAAAATGAACATCGCTGCAGCCGGAAGCGTTTCTGCGCCCGAGTCGCCTATTTTGGAGTGGGCGCGAATGGCAAGGATGAAATAGGCAACTAATCCAAGTGCCGCCAAAACGCCGATTGTGCCGAAGACCAATCCGACAAGAAGCCCGAAGCCGCCGAGAATCTTCACAAGTCCCAGAGTACGAACAAAGTTGGGTCGGTGGCCCATCCGGTCCATGATGGTGAGGACCTTCTGGGGCATGGTGAAGTCGTAGGCACCACTCGCAAGCATGACGAGTCCGGTGACGACTGAGAAGAAAACTGCTGCACTACCCATGGGGCCAACGCTATTCCGAGACATTGGCTGCAACGGGGATCCCGTCATCTGCGCCAATGGGACTGAGCAGTAGCCTGAGTGCCATGACTGAGTACGAGCCAAGCCCATGGGAACCAATCGCAGACCACGTCGAGCGTTACATCGCCACCAATGGCGAGGACGGATTCCTTTGGGAGGGCGGGGAAGTCATCATCCTCACCACGACTGGTGCAAAGTCCGGCAAAGAACGTCGCACACCCCTGATCCGGGTGACAGATGGCGAGCGCTATTTCTGTGTCGCGTCAATGGGCGGCGCCCCTAACAATCCGCAGTGGTTCCACAACATGGTCGCCAATCCATCGGTGACGGTTCAGGACCGAGCCGATATTCACAAGCTTGTGGCCCGAGTCGCAACGGCTGAGGAAAAAGCCGAGTACTGGTCGATCGCTACGGGTGCATGGCCGGCCTACGACGATTACCAGGCAGCAACAGATCGCGACATCCCACTCGTTATCTGCGAGAAGGCCTGAACCGGGGCTGATGATGGCAGCAGAGCACACACACTCTGCTGATCACGTCCATTCTTCGGGCTGCGGGCCAAGGCGATCACGTCTGGCCGCAACGATGGCGTTGCCTCTCGGACCATTGCGTTGGTTAGTGGTCGGATGCATTGGTCTCGCAGCAGTTGGATTCGTTCTACCGTTTTCGCCGATTCCGCCGTGTCCGTTCTTAACGATCACTGGTGTTCCTTGTCCGTTATGCGGAATGACTCGATCAGCACGGGCTGTCATGCGACTCGATCTTTCGTCATCGTTGCAATATCAGCCTTTCGGGCTTGCTGCGTTTTTGTGCGGATTGATCATCCTCGCTCTTTGGGCGATCCCGAAAACTCGAGCAGTTTCTGTGATTCGAATACCCGTTGCGGTAGTTGTTGCGGTAGTCGCCGTTTCGTGGATCTGGAATATCGCGTTCAACCCGACATTCGCGTGATTTACGTTCGTAGCGGAAAACGACAAACGCCCCGGCGAACCGGGGCGTTTGCGGAACAACGGTTTGTGATCAGGCGGCGACTGCGCCCTGTGCTTCCCACAACTCATTGGCAGCGTTCTGAACTTGAACGATCCAGATGAAAACTCCCACGAAGGGAAGAAGGATCCAGAGTCCGTGGATCGCGTTTACGCGCTCGGACATGCCGGCACGCTTACGGGTCTCGCCGACCTGCCACGGAATAAGGAAGATGGCGACGATGCCGCAGACAATCGTGATCAAGAGGCCGACGATGCCGGTCACGCCTTCTTTGTCGAATTCGTTCGTTTCCTTGAACATTTCGTAATGCCAGTAGATGCCATAAATGCCAAGAGTGACAATGGTCAGTAAAATGACAACGGCTGGATTGCGGATTTTTCCAATAGGACGCATTGGATCCCCCCTTTGGTTAATGGAGACATCGAAGATGCTCCTGCTGCGAGCGTAGAGGTTTTGGAACTACTGAGATGGGATTGCCTCAAACGTTCATTCCCCGGCCTTCATGAGTTCAACTCGAACGCCGTCGGGGTCGGCAATGAACACCAATTCGACGGACATGGGACCTTCACCGATCTTGGTGCGGGTCCGCTCAATGACGGTTCCGCCGCATTCCACGAGCCGCGCGATTTCGGCATCGAGGTCGTCGACGTAGACCGCGAAGTGCGTGAACCCAATCTGGTTGCGTGACATCGACGGAGACCCGTGTGTCCCGGGCGTGCGGTAGTGGAGGAGCTCAAACTCGAAGCCGTCGCGCTTGATGAAGTGTGCGGTGAAATCAACCTCGCCGCCGATCTCAAGGGCTTCGGACCAGTCGCCGCTGACGGGTGGAACCATCGTGGTTTCAAATCCCATGCCATCGCACCAGAACTTCAGTGACTTTTCGAGATCGCTGACGCAGATGCCAATGTGATGCGGATAAATAGCCATGGATCCCCCAATGATGTTGCCGATGCTGATCTAGCGAGTGTAGGTGCGGACGGCTTTGGATGAGATCAGTGTTGATCGAGACCACCGGGCTAGTTTTCGGTGTGGGGGTAGTCATGAGCTTTGATCCACTGTCTGCATCGTTTGATGATCCTGGCTTTGCTGAACTTCGCGAAAGGTGTCCCGTTTCCAAAACGGAAATGGGGGCTTGGTATTTCGCTCGCTATGAGGATTCGGTCGCAGGTTCCAAAGATGTCGATCGCTACATTGCGAGTTTTCGCGAGCCCGGAGTAGTTGTACCTGATGAGGAGCAACTTGTTAGTGAGATTCCGGAACCTCGACACGGACAGATTCGGAAGATCATTAACTCAGCCATTGCTGCGCACCGGATCGGGCGGGTAGAACCGTTTTGTTTCGAACTGTGCAACCAACTACTCGACGACTTGTTGAATCGAGTCGAACCAGTTGACCTCGTCGCCGAGTACGTGATGCCGGTGCCGAACAATGTGATTGCTCACCTTCTTGGCGCACCCCCAGAGGATTTCCGACGTTGGGCCCAGTGGTCAGACGAAGTCGTCAACGGCACCTATCCAACGAAGAATCGAAATGAGCGCGGAGAGGGTCTAGCGGGCGCCCACCCAGAGTTCGTTGCATACGTTGATGCCCTTATCGCTGAACGTCGTGTTCGTCCGACTGACGACTTCATTACTCGTCTCGTTTCCACCGAAGTAGATGGCCGCAGACTCACCGATATTGAAGCTCGCTCGCAATTGGTGTTTCTCTTCATCTCGGGCAACGAGACGACACGTCACCTCATCGGAAACTTGTTGTGGCGCGTGACGAGCGATCGGAACCTGTTCGAACTGTTGCAGTCTGATCGGTCGCTTCTCCCGACAGCGGTCGAGGAGAGTCTGCGACTTGATCCACCGGTGAAGTTCCTCATGCGTAATTGCATGATCGACGGGGAGGTCGCGGGAACGGAAATCCCGGCCGGTGAGAAAGTTGTTTTCGGTATCGGTTCGGCGAATCGAGACGCATCTCATTTTGCTGACCCAGAAGCGTTTCGGCCGGACCGCGCTGAGGCGCGTAGTCACCTTTCATTTGGCGGAGGTCCCCATGTTTGCCCAGGCGCTGCGCTCGCTCGGCTCGAGGCCCGAGTAGCACTTGAGGTGTTCCTTGATCGTGTGGGTTCAGTTTCGCTACTCAACCCTCACTTCGATGCAGTCGAGGTGTTCTGGGCACATGGGCCGGCGACGCTGCAAGCGAAGATTTCAGCGAAGTAGCGTCAAGGGCACGCAATGGATGGGGGACAAGTGACTGGTCGGCTTGAAGGCAAGGTTGTGATCATCACCGGCGCGGCACGGGGCCAAGGTTTGGCCGAGGCACAGCTCTTTGCATCAGAAGGTGCCCACATCATTGCCGGCGACGTGCTGGACCATGAAGGCGTCTACCTCGACGTGACCTCAGCCGAGAGTTGGTCGTCCGCAGTTGCACTAGCCGTAGAACGATACGGTCGGGTCGACGTGTTGTTGAATAATGCGGGTGTGCGAGCCGTCGCTCCTGTCCACGAGATGCCCATCGCAGAATTTCAGCGGGTATTGGATATCAACCTCATTGGCCCGCTGCTCGGAATACAAGCTGTCGTTCCCCACATGCCCCGTGGGAGCTCAATCATCAATGTCTCATCGCTGAATGGTCTTGCTGCAAATGTGAATACATCGGCGTACACGACATCAAAGTTCGCATTGCGTGGCCTCACAAAGTCCGCAGCATTGGATTTGGGCCCACTAGGCATTCGCGTGAACGCCATTCTGCCTGGCGTAATTCGAACGCCGATGGTGTCGTACATCGTTGATGAATACGAAGAGAGATTGGCATCCGGCCTTCCACTCGGCCGTATCGGCGAGCCGATCGACGTTGCGAGTGCTGCGCTCTTCTTGGCTAGTGATGATTCAGCGTGGGTAAGTGGTCTCGACCTCACCATTGACGGTGGCCAAATGGCCAGCACCCCGAAACTCTGAAGGATCAACAATGGATCGCCTGAACCTCGTCGATCCGAGTCTCTATCTCGATGGAGTGCCTCGCGACTACTTCCGTTGGCTTCGAGACAATGATCCGGTTGCATGGCATGACGAGCCCGATGGCCCCGGCTACTGGGTGCTGACTCGATTCGACGATGTCGTTGCTGCGAATCGTGACTGGGAGTTGTATTCGAACTCCCTCAAAGGTTCGTCTATTGAAGAAGCGCGCTCTGATGAAGAACTCATTGCTCGCCGGCGAATGTTCGTGAATCAAGATCCGCCGCAGCACACTCGCTATCGAAAACTCGTGAGTGCGGCATTTACGCCAGGGCAGATCCGTCGAATGGTGCCGCTGATTGAGCAAACATGCACGCGCCTTGTGGATGGACTTCTTGACGGCGAGGTCCACGACTTCGTGCCGGTTGCTGAGGAACTCTCGTTTCAGATGGTGGCAACGCTCTTCGGGGTCCCTGAATCTGATTGGCCAGGCCTGATTGAAATCACGCGAGTGATGGCCGACTTCCAAGACCCCGAAGTAAATCCGGGGTTAGCGCCTCGGCCCGAAATGCAACGCGACATTGCCGACTACGCCCTTGGGCTTATCAACGATGTGCGTTCAAACCCAGAGAGCCACTACGGAGTCGTTGCCGACCTTGCTCAGGCGGAGATCGTTGACGAGGAAGGAACGCACCGGCTGAGCGATGCGGAAATCGTCGGGTTCTTTCCAGCGGTTCTTGTCGGTGGACTTAGTACGACTGCCCACTCAATGACGGAGATGATCAACTCGTGGGTTCAATCTCCGGCGCTGTTCGACGAATGGAGCGGGCAGGAGTGCCCAACTTCCTTTGTCGAGGAGTTCTTGCGGTGGCGTGGCCCAGTCATGGCGTTCCGCCGTACGGCAACGCGTGATCATGAACTCCGGGGCCAACAGATCGCAGCCGGCGACAAGGTTCTGCTTTCCTACGCATCGGCAAATCACGATGACCGGCATTTTCCTGATCCCGATGTGTTCGACCCGAATCGAAACGTGCTTGACCACGTGGCCTTCGGCGGGGGAGGTCCACACTTTTGCATCGGCGCACAACTCGCTCGAATGGACCTCAAGTTGGTCTTCGGAGAACTTCTAAGGCGGATTGGGACGGTCGAAGCCGCAGGTGAACCGCGCCGATTGCGGGCCAACCAATTTGCCGGGTGGTTGCACTATCCAATCCGGGCGACGTCGCGGTGAGCGCCGCTGTCGACGGAACCGATGAACAGTCGATCTGCATCGGTTGCGGACTCTGCTGTGACGGGACTGTCGTGACACATCTGGCTGTTCGAGATGAAAGTGACCTCGGCGCGCCCCTACGTGCTCTCGGCGTAGAGATCATCGCCGCTGCGGACCCGCCTGTCTTCGAACTTCCATGTCCCGCTGTATGTGACGGCGTCTGCACAATTCACTCACTTCACAGGCCGTCAGCGTGCGCGCAGTTTGAGTGCACGCTCTCTCAGGGGGTTCTCGACGGGAAAGTGGCGCTCGAAGAAGCTCGAATGGTGATTTCCGCAACACTCGCTCTTCGTGATGCGTACCGCAACGGAACTGTGAAGGACGACGTGTTCCAAGAACACGTCGACTCGGTTTTCCGTTGACGTCCTGCCGAGCGGACAGGGTGTCGAATCGCTAGTTGCGTTCGAGGATGCGCAGAGGCAACTGACGGGGACCGCGAACCTGACCTTGGGAGAATGTGGTCGGCTCCGAAGCATTGAGTTCAAACTTCGTATAGCGCTTCAGCCATTCTTCAAGAGCGACTGTCATCTCCATGCGGGCAAGGTTTGAACCGAGGCAGCGGTGAATGCCAAGACCAAAAGCAGTGTGTCGATTGATCTCACGATCAATCAGCACCTCGTCGGCATTGTCGAAGGCCTTTGGATCGCGGTTTGCTGCCGGGAAGCTGAGGAAGATCCAGTCGTCCTTCTTCATGGGACAACCCTCGAACTCGAAATCGTCTTTGACGAGGCGAGCCATGGAAACAGGCGCATAGGCCCGAAGAAATTCTTCAACTGCTGAAGGCAGTAGTTCTGGGTGGGCGACGAGACGTTCGAGATCATCTGGGTTGTTGGCGAGATGCCAGATTGATGAACCGATGGCCGACCATGTGGTGTCGATTCCGGCCACGATCAACAAAAGGATCGATCCAAAGACGTGTTCGTCGGAAAGCTTCTCGCCCATGATCTCGGCATCAAGCAAGTAACTGATGAGTCCGTCGTCGGGGTTTTCCCGTCGCTCGATAATCGCAGCGACGATGTATTCCTCGACCGGTTGGAACGCTTCGATTCGTTCCTCGGCAGGCAGGTCGACGCCTTCGAGGACGATGCGAACAAACTCGCGGAACTGCTCGCCGTCTTCAGCTGGAAGTCCGCAGAGCTTGGCAATGAGGCCAACCGGAATGTGTTCGGCGTATTGGACACTCGCGTCGACGAGTTCGGCATCGCCCATTGCGTCGAGCAGTTGATTGCAGAGTTCTCGCGTGAAGGGTTCGAGCGCAGCGATAGGTCGCGGAGCGAATGCCGGAAGCAGGAGTCGACGGGCGATTTCGTGGAACGGCGGATCGGAAGTAATTGGAGGAGCGACGCCAATCGGTGCCGGCAGGTCCTCTTCGCCAGGTCGGCCGTTATGGATGACAACGGTGCGCGACGTGAAGTGTTCGGTGTCGTTTGCGATCGCCGAAACAGTTTCGTAGGTCATCGGTGCCCAGAGGCCGCCGTAACGATCACTGTGGGCGACAGGGCAGCGTTCGCGAAGGTCGTCCATGATCGGATATGGATCGGCAACCCAGGCTTCGTCG
>WLGJ01000060.1 GCA_009703275.1 Actinomycetota bacterium | reverse complement strand
GTTGGTTTCCGGAGCGGCTGGTCCGCGCTTGGCTCCCTGACCGCCACGAGGGCCACCTTCGGGACGAGGGTTGTTGACTCGCTCGGTGACACGCTCGGTGACGTTGGCCAGCTTCTCGTCAGCCTCGGCTTGGGTGAGCTCACCTGAAGCAACTTCCTCGTTGATGTGATTTGTCGCTGACGCAACAAGTGCATCAACAACAACCTGGACGTTGACGCCCTTTGACTCAGCGACCTGCGCAAGCGTCTGTCCACCCTTGAGAGCGGTGTGGAGTTCATCGGCAGTCACACCAAGGGCCTGAGCAGCGACATCCATGCCCGGACCGCCCTTGCCGCCACGGCCATGTTCACCGCGCTCAGGCATGTCGGCCTTAAGCGCGGCGATGACGGCGTCGGCCTGGGCCTGAGTGATGGTGCCCGCATCGACGAGGGGCTTGAGGGTCTCGTTGAGGCGCACTGACGGGTCGGGACGAGTCGCCGGAGCGGTTGCAGTTGTGTCGGCCGTCTGGGCACCAGAAATTGCCGGCACGGCAATGAGGCCAGCGGCGGATCCGACGATGAGGCCGGCGCCGAGACTGATGGATACGAGTTTCTTGTTCATTGTGAGGCTCCTTGGTGGGGTGTTCATGGGGGTGTTGGTGTGGGGTGTCCGTTGGGGACAGACACAGCATCAACTTCGTGGGTAAGGAGCCCCTGAATGAAAGGTGAGAATTTCGAAAGAATCCCGAAATCTTTCGAAGTGCAGAAATAGCTTACGAATCCGCCATATCAATGGCGGCGAAATCGGGCTGACGACGCTCGGCCAGCGCCACCATTGCTTCCATGTTTGCTGGTCGACCCATCAGGTACGCGAACGCAGCGTTCTCGCGTTCACGTGCCGCATCAATCTGCGGTTTGATCGCCGCCATGATCGTCTTCTTCGATTCGACGAGCGATGAAATCGATTTCGATGCAAGAACGCGCGCGTGCTTCATCGTTTCTTCCATCAACTCGTCGGGTTCACTGACCTTCCAAGTAATGCCCATTTCGAGACATTCCTGCGCCGACAACCACTCGGAGCTCATGAGCGCCCATGTCGCGTTGTGACGACCGATCAGTGCGGGGAACGTGTAACTACTCGCGGCTTCAGGCGCCACTGCAAGCGCTGTAAATGGGCAACGAACGCGTGCCTCAGTCGACATAAACACAAGATCGGAAAGCGCAAGCATTGTTGCGCCGATACCAAGCGCCATTCCGTTCACCGCACAGATCAATGGCTTCGGAAAGTCGACGAGGTTGTCGACGAGACCCGGGAACCCATGCCGACCATTTTCGATTCCACCGGTGTTACGCATTGCCATTTCAACAACGTCGGTGCCGGCCGAGAATGAACGCCCGGTTCCGGTGATGATGACAACGGCAACCGAGTTATCGGCAGCAGCCTCGATAAGGGCATCTGCGGTGGCGTCGTAGAGCGCTTCGTTGAACGCATTGAGTGCGTCGGGACGATTCAATGTGATGGTGCGAATGCGATCGACGTCGGTGATTTCGAGCACGGTTTCCCCCTGAGCGTCCGGAGGTTCCGGATCAAGCGAACCCGCCCATCGTGCCACTCCTTGACCGCTAGGTGGGCACGATCGCAGCCCTAGGCCCTTGTAAGGGCCAATCCGCTCCCGCACTAGCCTGACCAGCCATGGCAACCGTCCTACACCCCCGATTTCCTCGCGCTTTCGTGGCCGCAACGGTGGTGACAACCCTCATCATGCTGACGCTGCCATTCGCCGATCGGGCCCAAGGCGAAACCGTCACTCCGTCTTGTCCCGTCGTCCCGGTTGCCCTTTCAAATGACAGTTTCGAATCCCCCGTCGTGGATGCCAATGAACGACGGACCATTGACGGATCGGCAGTCACCGGATGGATCGGTTCTGGCACCAACGGCAAGGTCACCTTGCTGGCGAGCGGTTGGACCGACATCAACGCTGCAGTCGGACGTCAGTTTGCCCAACTCAGTGGTTCGCCGGCCCGCCTCTCTCAAGACGTTGCCAGCGTCCCCGGCAGCTCGCTTGCGTGGTCACTTTCGCATCGGGCCGTGAACGGTTCCGCGTCGATGCGCGTGCTCATCGGCTCACCAGGGTCGGCGGGCAAAGAGCAGGCGGTGGTCACCGACTCAACAACATGGACTCGCCACGGTGGAACCTACAAAGTTCCCGATGGCCAGACGATCACTCGCATCACTCTTCTCCCCGCCGATGGCTCGGCTCCCGATGCGAACCTCGTGGATGAGGTTTCGTTCGGTACCGCAGCGTGCATCGTGGCGCAGGTCTCGCTCACGCCAACGACACCAATTGCGGTCGAAGGAATCGTCACTCAGGGAGCCGTTCTTCGAAACACTGGCGGCACACCGACAAAAGATGTTGTTCTCGGAGTGGTACTCACCAAGACCGCTGAGTACGTCGAAGGCTCTGCGAACCCAAGTGGCATCTACGGACTCACTCCCGACACCCTCCTCATCCGTCCGGTCGGCGCGCTAGGCGTTCCGGGCGTGATCTTGCCCACGGAATCCGTTGTGGTCACCTGGCAAGAGCGCATCCTGCCTGAAGCTTCGAACTCAGTCATCACCATTCCCTCGACCGTCACCGTCGTCGACGCATTCGATACGAAATCAGTGACACCCGAAGAAAACACGACAGTTGTCGTTCGACCGTCATCTGATATCCAGGTTTCGCAGCAATTCACTCCCTCGCTCGTCGCGTCTGGGGGTGCAACCACACTCTCGTTCACGGCAAGAAACGACGGGCCTTCCGACGCGAGCGGCGTCACCGTCACCGAGGAACTCCCCGCAGGTGCCGTACTGACAGGCACGTTGCCGGGCGGTTGCGCGCTAAGTGTCCGCACAGTGACATGCACGGTCGGCACCCTTGCAAACGGCGACTCACGGACATGGGAGGTCGCACTCACCGCGCCCACGACAACGAGCTCACTCGTTGCTCGATCCTCCTTACAAGCACGCTCGAATGGCACAGACCCCTCGGGCGACAACAACCGTTCCGTCGAAGCGCTCTCAGTCGCTCCACCTTCGACACCAACACTCGAAGTGAATCTCAGCCCATCACCAGTGATTGCCACTGCCGGTTCGGTGGCGACCGTTTCCGTGGACGTGATGAACATCAGCTCGGCTGCGAGTTCGGCCCCACTCACAGTCACAGGATCTTTCCCCGAGGGTTTCACCCCGCTCTTTGTCGTCGGCACCCCCTACATCGGAGCGGCCGCACCCACGTGTACCACTTCGCCCGCCGTCTGCACATTCGCATCGATGGCGGCCGGTGCTTCTGCTCGTGTTGAGTTTCGTGGCGTCATCGACAGCCGACTTGCTGACGGAACTCCATTCCTTGGTTCGGTCCAAACTGCGGGTATCGGTGCTCCCTCTCTCACAACGCCCGTGGTGTTTTCCGTCAACGCTCAATCCACCCTCGCCATCGACGAACGAATTGTTGGCCCGATGTCGGCCGGATCGCCGATTACCAAACTCGTTACCGTTGTCAACGCTGGTCCTTCAGTGGCACTCGAATCATCAGTTTTTGTTCCGCTACCTAACGAAGCAACATCAATCGACACACCAACAAATTGCACCGTCGCGTTTGGTGGACTCGGATGCACGCTCGGCACTATCGATAGTGGCGCATTCGCTTCAACGGCAATCTCGTTTGAGTTACCCGCCACCGGAGGAACAATTCGAGATGGGGCTCGCGCAGCAACAACAACGCCGATGCCCAATCCCGTTGTAGATCGCTACTCACGGACCGAGTTTGTTGGTCCCGTTTCCGACCTCTTCGTCAAGGTCACTGGCATCGACCCCGCAACCGATGTTGGCGATGCTGTGTCATTCATGATCGACGTCACCAACCGAGGCCCCGGAGAAGCAAGCGCGGTGCAGGTACTCACCGATCCCAAACTCACTGGATTGCGTTTCGATTCTGTGCTTCCCGAGCGCGGAGAGTGGAACGCAAACATCGCGCTTTGGGAAATTCCCACCCTCGCTCCTGGCGCAACCGCTCGCTTGAGAATCGAAGCCACAGGGACGAGGACAAGTGCATCTTCACTGTCGGTTCTCGCCCGCTCCTCAAACCCCGACATTGCTGCGATCGATAACACCGCTATTGCTCCGCTCGATGTACTCGCTGCTGCATCGCCCGAGACCAAGTCTTCTGGTGGCTGGCTCATGCGCGTTCTGCTCGGCATCGGAGCTCTCATCTTCATCGCAGCTTGTGTGTACTTGTTTCTGCAATGGCGGAAGAACAAGTCCTAACTAGTCAGCAGTAGTGAAACGTTCCTTCACTGCGACTTTGGTGACCTTGCCCATGGGATTACGGGGCAACTCGCTGATGCACAGATAGTTGAAGGGAACCTTCGCTGGGGCCAGGCGTTCTTTGCCCCACGCACGAAACTCCGCATCGGTTGGTCGATCGGCCGAATCGGCTATCCATGCGATTGCCACACGCTCACCCCACTCTTCGTCGGGCAAACCAACGACCGCACAATCTGCAATCGCCGGATGGGTGCGAAACACTTCCTCGATTTCGAGCGCTGAAACTTTCTCGCCACCAGACTTGATGATGTCGACGGACGCGCGCCCGAGAAGCCGATAACCATCAGGCGTTTGCTGCGCAACGTCGCCAGTGCGGAACCAACCGTCGACGAATGACTCAGCAGTCGCATCAGGACGATTCAAATAGCGATTGAACACCTGCGACCCACGAACGAGGAGTTCCCCGACGTCGCCATCAGGAACATCGACAATGTCTTCGTTCACAATGCGCACTTCGACCCCCGGGAACGGCCAACCCACATGACCGGGAACTCGTCGATCGAGGGTGTTCCCCAGCGCCATTCCCAGTTCGGTCATGCCGTAACGCTCGAGGAGCACATGGCCACTGATTTCCCGCCACTGTTCGAGTGTCGAAACTGGCAATGCCGCCGAACCAGACACCATCAACCGAAGCAATGCCGCCCGGGAGGACCAACGAGCTTTCGTTGCTTCATCAGCGTCGAGCCAAGCGCGAACAAGCCGCGAGTAAATCGTCGGAACAGCCATGAAGATCGTGACGTCACCTGATGCCAGCCGTTCCCATGTCTTGATCGCGTCGAACCCACCGGGGGTCTCCAGCACTGCGCCAACCGAAAGCGATGTGAATGTGACGTTGACGAGACCGTGTACGTGATGCAGTGGCAGGACACACACGATGCGGTCAGCTGCAGTCCAGTCCCAGGCTTCGACCATTGCAGAACATTGGGCACCCAACGAGCGGTGCGTGTGCACGACTCCTTTCGGCAATCCGGTGGTTCCGCTTGTGTAGACGATCATGGCGTCGTCGTCATCAGAGATTTCCGGGAGCGTCACGAAGTTTGGTGCCGCAACGGCTTCGCGCACATCAACGATCTGCGCATTCGCAAATGCGGCGAGTTCATTCGCCAACTCGACAGATTCCGCAGTGCACAGAACATGCGTAACACCCGAATCGGTGACGGGATGACGAAGTTCGGCAGGTGGATGCGAGGCCTCAAGCGGCAACAGCACCGCCCCTGCGCGCCATGCCCCATAGGTTCCGGCCAACCACCAACGCCCTGCAGGACACACCGTTGCAACGACTGAACCGGATCGCACGCCAGCGCGAACAAGTGCAGCCGCCACAGCATTCGCAGCGCCGTCAAGCGCGAGGTAACTCTGCTCACCGTCTCGGTCAACGACTGCTAACGACTCTCCGAACGAAGCCAGAGTTGAATCCAGCGCAGCCATCAGTTCGCAACCACCGGTGGCGTATCGGCGTAGTACACCCAGATCTCCTCTGAGTTCTCTGCGAGTTGGAGATATCGCTGCAGGTCGGGATCGGGGGTCTTCTCAACCTTCTGGCCCCAATATCGAGCGAACAACGCGTCGTACTCCGAGCGCTCTTCGACGGTGAACGGATCGAAATGCGCAATCAGCGTGAACCGCGGATCATTGCGGTACCGCTCAAACTCTCCCCTCGTCACGAGGACAAGTTCACTCTTCGCATTCGCTGGATCAATCGAGCGCTTCGAGCCAAAGATGAATGTGAGTTCAGGAGTACGACGAAGGTCAAGACCGAGTTCATCGCCGCGCGCAATGAGTTCGTTGGCCACCGTCCCATCAGCCATATTCAGATATGTCACGACCATCACCGGCTTCGGCGCGTCTTGCAGCACGTCGAGAGTGGGCGGAATCAACGGTTCGTACACACGCAGTTGCTCATCCCAGCCTTGAAGCGTCTGGAAACTCACTCCGAAGATCAGCAGCGATCCCAACAGTCCTACAAGCACCAGAGATGCACCAGCGGTGAACCATCGACGCACTGGTGCGAACTCAAGCAACAACGAAACGCCAACCCACGCACACGCAATCCAGACAACGAGCACCATCGCCCAGGACCAACGAAACACATACGGAAACGCGATGCCCTTAATGCCCGAAAGGGCGAGGCCAGTCACAACTATCGACAGCCAAGCCAGCAGTGTGAGTTGCAACCGGTCATGCCACCCCCTCTTCCACGCCACAACAGTGGCGGCGAGCAGCATGATCGCCATCCACGGCACCACAGGTCCGGTCCCTACATCGAGATTGAACCCGACTTGACGCCCCGGCGGAAAGGTCAGCAAACGAGTTAGTTGGTCGAGGGCGAAACGCATGCCAGCCGACGTTTCACCGGCAGTGAACTGAAATCTCACGAGTCGCGCAAGGTTCCCGGTACCGAAGAACTGATCCAACAGGGGCGGAATCCAGCAGACGAACATCGCCCCAGCAGCGATGAGCGAGGTCTTTAGGAATCCTCGACGCTCTTCATCCGCAGAGCGAGCAATCGCATAGAGCAACCCACCGCCGCCAATCAACAACGCAAGCACGCTCAGTGGCGCGGTGCCGATATGTCCTTGAATCGCGAAACTCGCAGAGATGACCAGCACCACCGCAGCGACTCGGTCACCACGAACGGTCCCCCATGCGGCAATGAGTGCTGCAAACGTTGGCAGGACGACGACATAGGGGTTCCACGGGTTAAATAACTCGCCCGGCTGCTCCAACAGTGCGAATGCCGCAAGCACGATCGAAGTGAGAAAGAACAACACCTTCGACGAACGACGCGCGACCCACGCCGCACCAAACATCGCCGCAAGATTGACCACAAACGCGCCAATCAGAATCCCAACTCCAGAACTTCCGAACAATCGAACCCATGGAGCGAACGCAAACGAAAGTGACGGCCCCGGATGATTCCATTGGAACCTCGAATAGGGGCCGACCAGGGGAGTATTCGATGTACCGACATCAAGTGCTCGCAGGCGGATCACCGAAAGATCACCGGCCGCCTTCCAATCGAGCGTCGCTGCCTTCCACGCAAAGCTCGCAACGACCGCAGCGAGCAACGCGTAGGCCAGGCGCTCGCACCACAACGAAAACCTCGACGCGGCCTCGATGGGCGCGTCGACATCTTCAGAAGATTCGGTCAGGTCAGGCACGGACCACAACCGTACCTATGGAATGGGTTGAGGCTCAGAGATTGAGGCGGCCGTAGCCCGAGGGCGGCATCCACCAACCGTCGAGTTCGGTGACGTCAACACCACCAGAGCCAAAGGCATGGACCAGTTGGTTGTTGCCCATGTAGATGGCCACGTGGGCAGAACCGCTGCCACCCCAGAACACAAGGTCGCCAGGCTGAAGTTGCGAGGCAGAGATACGGGTCGTCATGGCGTACTGCGCTCCGCTGTAATGCGGGAGGCGGATGCCAGCTTGGCCAAAGGCCCACTGAGTGAAGCCCGAGCAGTCAAACGCGTTCGGACCACCAGCGGCCCAGACATAAGGACTTCCGACCTTGGTCAGACCCGCACGGATCGCGGCGTTGGCGACAGAACCGTTTGCGGGAGGAACGTTGACCGACACCTGGCTTGAACTGCGAGAACTTGATCCAGCGCTGGCGCTACGGCGGGATGCAGCAGCTGCTGCAGCAGCGGCTCGGATTGCTTCTTGTTCTCGCCGCACCAATTCGGCGACTTCGCCCTGCACCTTGGCATTCAGCGCTGCCTGCTCATCGCGCTGGGCCTTTGCCTGATTGCGAGCAGATTCGATCTCTTCAGCGCTGGCCTTGGCTTCTGCCTCAGCCTGAGCGAGACGAGTTGCATCCTCTTCTGCTTGAGTGCGAGCCGCATTCAACGCATCGACATAGTCCTGCCGATTACCTGACAGCGAGGACATGTAGGTCTTGGAGATAACTCCTGAGGACGCATCGGCAGTGAGCAACGCATCGGCTTCGGGACCGTCTGTGCCGCCCTTATAGGCCTGCACGGCATAGCCACGAAGTTCACCGGCACGCTTTTCCATCTCGGCTTTGGTGATGGTAGCCATGCGACGGGCTTCAGCCACGGCGGCTTCGGCCTGGTGGAGTTTGAAGTTGGCGGCCTCGAAGCGGGCATTGACTTCCATCATGGAAGCGTCGAGTTCGCTCAGACGAGCGGCGATCTTGGTGGCCTCGGCTCGTTTGTCGGAAAGCTGGTCAGCGCCCACAGGCTGCACGACTAGGCCTGCAACAACAGCGAGCCCAAGCATCACGGCCAGCGTGCGCAATCGGACAACGGAACGAAACGTTCGGCGGGGGGTCGTCATGAGGAGTTAAGTCTCACATGGTCCTGTTACAAACCGCAACCCATTCGTCATGAAACTGACATATTTGGAGGAGCGATCCCAAGCGCCCCTTGGGTTCAGGTGAATTCGGCCATATGTCACTGTCCGGGAGGTTGGCCTGCATACCCATAAGAAAGGCCCCGGCCGGAGCCGGGGCCTTTCTTATGGAGCGGACGACGAGATTCGAACTCG
>WLGJ01000006.1 GCA_009703275.1 Actinomycetota bacterium | reverse complement strand
CCGACGGGTATCACCATTCGCCGTGCAGTGCATGATGAAGACGTCACGCGGGTACTACTCGCGGCCACGTCGGGCTGGCCTCGCAGTGCTGATGAAATTGCACGTGCACTGGAACACGGCACTTGTCATGTGGCGCTACGGGGCGATAGCGATCCCGTCGTCGTTGGGATCGGCTGCCATTCGATTACACGAGCTGGTTGGACTGGTCCGCTGATTGTGGATGAGTCCGCACGTCGTCGCGGTGTCGGTCAAGCATTGCTCGGGCAAATCTGTCGCGACTTAATGATCGCTGAATTTGATCGGGTCATCGTTGCCGATCTACCTGACGACGCTGCTCGTTCGTTTATCGAATCGACGGGCGCAGTTGCGTCAACGCGCTTTCAGCGAATGTCGAAGCAACTTTAGAAAAAGGTGATTAGCCCGCGCGCTGGAGTTCGCGAAGCTCGCGATATCCGATGAGAACAGCGCCTGAACGCTCAAGCAACGTGCGAAGTCGCGAGTCGTGACAAACCAGGTGCAGATCGTCGACTCGTGAGGCCCAATCGGTGCCAATGGCGCGGAGTTCGGGCGTATCGGTAGCGGGATGGACATACATCTCGGTAACGCCAGGGCGGAGTTCAAAGACTGCGTTCTCGATCACCCGTCGACTTCCAACCCCATTCACGTACAAGAAATGGTCGGGGGAGATGATCCCCTCTTCGGCAGCGAGCCGCCGGAACGGAAAGCCGATGCTTCTCTCGGTTGAAGCACCTGAAAGTCGAAGCGGCAAAGAGAACTCAACGGCGAGGTCAAGGTACACGTCGAAAAATTCAGGACGAAGTTGGAGAGCGCCCATATGTGAATCGAGGTGGCTGACGTCGAATCCCCAGAGGATGGCTCGTTCAATCTGTGCGCGACATTCGCGGCGAACCTCGTCGAGGTCGGCGTGGTCCCAGAGATCGGCAACGGTTCGGGGGAATCCACCGTCACCATCAAGCAACGATGGCGCGTGGGTGATTGGTCCCCATCGATAGCGCTCAAACTCCGCATTCAGCGTGAGGTGTACGCCGATGTCTTCGCCACGGAAGTCTGATGCTGCTTCGCGAGCCCAAGCGCAAGGCACCATCAGCGTTGCGCTCGTGCAGAGGCCCTGTCGGAGTGACTCGTAGGTGCCGGTGTTAGCGGCGTGACAAAGACCGAGGTCGTCGCTGTTGATGATGACCAATCGGGCATCGGCGGCATAGCCCAAGCGTTCGGCGAGTGTCGTCACGACCGTCACGGTATCGCCCGAGACGGCATTGGTCCTCATGAGGCGGGTTTGTCCGGTCCTCCGCAGGTGGCCCAAAGCCCGACCGGGGTGGCCTTGGCCGCAGTCATGGCTGCTCGGAACTCATCAGCATGAGCGGTGTTTGGTGGGATGGAAAGGATGTCGGCGTAGCCGTCGGCGACGAGGTCAAGATTGACGAAGAGCCCATCGGAGGCCCGCCAGACATAGGCCAAGAGTCGGTTGTACGCATCGTGTTTTTCGATGTCGTGTTCGAGTCGGACGACGGTTCCGGGGGGCAGAAGCTCATCGGTGCGTTCGCTGGCTTCGCGGCCAAAGCATTGCACCGGTTTTCGTGGGTCTTTGGTTTCTGGGGTGTCGATGCCGAGAAGTCGGATGCGTTGGCGCTTGTACCCAATGCGCACGTCGATGGTGTCCCCATCGATGGTCTCGATGACGGTGGGCTCGACCGCATACGGCGTTGAACTGTTTCGGGCAACGGTGTTGAGGATGAGAACAAAGAGCGAGAGCGACCCCACGAACAACACCGCACCCAGTAGTCCGATGAGGGCAATGACTCCAGCCGATTGGCGTCGACGGGCATTGTGTCGTTCGAGCTTTGAGGGAACTCGATGTGCGCGGTGGACTGTTGGTGATGTTGTCGCCATGGTTGCCTCGAAGGTGAGGTTGTTCTGGCTGCACACGCGGCGATGTCGTGACCATAGAAGGTGGATGCGCGACGCGGAAGAGCCCCGGCTTCATGCCGAGGCTCTTCGTTAGGAATTGATTCGAATGACTTGTGGCCGAAGGTTCGGCCTGTGGGTCAGATTCGCTCGATAAGTGTGCCGGTACCAAGACCGCCGCCACAGCACATCGTGACGATCGCGCGCTTGCCGCCAGTGCGCTGCAATTCGTGCACGGCTTTGGTAATGAGGATTGAACCGGTGCCGCCGAGCGGATGACCGAGGGCAATGGCGCCGCCATTGGGGTTGACGCGCTCAAGATCGCCATCGAGCTCGCGGGCCCAAGCCAGAACGACTGATGCAAACGCTTCGTTGATTTCGAACAAATCAATGTCGTCGACCGACAAGTTGTTGCGCTCAAGGAGATGCTGTGTGGCATCGATGGGGCCGGTGAGCATAAGGACGGGATCGACGCCAACCAGGCAGGTGTCGACGATGCGAGCGAGAGGCGTGAGACCAAGTTCCTTGGCCTTCTCGGGCGTCATGAGAAGCACGGCGCCGGCCCCGTCGGAAATCTGTGACGCGTTGCCAGCGGTGTGCACGCCGTCTTCGCCGAACACGGGCTTGAGGCCGGAAAGACTTTCGGCGGTGGTGTCACGAAGGCCTTCGTCGCGAGCAACGTGGTGCGTGGTGCCAGAGGGCTTGCCGTCTTCGCCGAGGTCAGGTGCATCGACCGGAATGATCTGTGTCGCGAAACGATCCTCGGCCCACGCCCGTGCGCCGCGCTCTTGTGATGACAACCCAAGTGCATCGGTGTCTTCGCGGGTGATGTTCCACTTCTTGGCGATGCGCTCTGCGCCATCGAACTGTGAGGTGTATTCGTACTGCGGGAAGTACGACTTCGGAATGGGTGAACCCATGTCCAGACCCTTGGCCACGTTCGAACCGATCGGAACCTTGCTCATGACTTCAACGCCGCCAGCAACAGCACTATCGATAACGCCAGCTGCGATGAGGGCGTAGGCGATGTCGACGGCTTGTTGGCTCGAACCACATTGCGTATCGACCGTTGTCGCAGCGACCTCGAGCGGGAGACCGGCAGTGAGCCAGGCGGTGCGGGTGACATTGAACGCTTGCTGGCCAATTTGGCTCACACAACCGCCAACGACCTGACCGACATCGGCCGGATCCATGCCGGTTCGGTCGAACAGTGCCTTGAACGGCACAGCAAGAAGGTCGGCCGAATGCATTGAGGACAAGGCCCCATTGCGACGACCAACAGGAGTACGGACGGCATCAACAATCACGACTTCACGCATAGGAGGATCCTAGGCCCCGACGCGTCGAGATGTTTCGGCCAAATGTGTGGTTGCGTTAGGCCGCAGCTGGGTGCTCGTGGAGTTCGAGGGTTGTCGGCTCGGGACTGTGCGAGGCGAGTGCCGCAGCGAGCGCAGCACGGGCCTGGGCAATGCCGGCGAGGGCGAGTTGGCGGGTGGCGTCATCGATCTGCCAAGAGGCAGGCCCCTCGGGGAGGCGATGAACACCGGTGCTATGGAGGGTGGGTCGCTTCTTCATGAGGGTCAGTGTGCCGAAGGGGTGTGACAGTGGAGGTAAAGAACGGCGGGCCATCTACGCTCCGTGCCGTGGATGCAAAGGAATGGCTGGGACTCCAGCCCACGCACAACCCGATGCGCTGGTATCTGCCCGTCACCGAGGGCATTTGCAGCGGTCTGGGGACCCTCTTCGGCGGATGCGGCCTCGGCGCGGCAATCGATGCTCTTGAACGCGTGACCGAACGGCCTGTGGTGTGGGCCTGTGCGCAGTACATCAACTACACAAAGCCGCCGTCGGTGGTCGATCTCGATATTCGGATCGATGCCTCAGGTCGCACCACTACTCAGGCTCGGGTTACTGGTCAGGTTGGCGACACCACGATTTTCATTGTCAACGCGTCTCTCGGAAGCCGCGATATCGCTGAGGAAGGCCAGTGGATCACCGCGCCAGAGGTTCCAAGCCCGGCCGATTGTCCTCCGCGTCAACTTCGGTTCGACCCAGGTAACTCCATCGCCAGTCGTCTCGACATGCGTATGGCCATCGATGAGCCCGGTACCGGCCGCACCGCGTTTTGGGTTCGCATGCCCGAGATTCTTGAAGCCTCTGCAGCGTCGCTTGCGGTGCTGGGCGATTTCGTTCCAATGGGCCTCGGTATGGCCGTCACTTCGGAAATCAACTCCAACAGTCTCGACAACACCATTCGCGTGATGAACATCGTGTCCACCAAATGGGTGCTTGCCGATGTTCGCATCGAAGCGGTGGCGCGCGGGTTTGGTCACGGACACATTTATTTGTGGGCCGAAGACGGAACACTCATGGCAACAGCAAGTCAGTCAGCGATGATCCGACCTTGGAAGGGGCCCTGATGGAGCCATATCGCGGATACGGCATCACTCTTCCGTTTGATCGAGTTCCGTTGCACGCGCAACGTGATCGCATCGCTGAACTGGCCGACCTTGGATACTCCGACGCGTGGTCGGCCGAAACCGACGGCACCGACGCGTTCACACCACTCGTGCTTACCTCGCAATGGGCGCCTTCGTTGCGCCTTGGTACGGCCATCGTTCCGGTCTTCACTCGTGGTCCTGCAGTGATCGCGCAAAGCGCGTTGGCAATGGCGCAAGCTGCACCCGGTCGGTTCGTGCTGGGTCTCGGAACGTCTTCCGATGTGATCGTTGGTCGCTGGAACGGCATTGCGTTCGACGAGCCCTTTAAACGAGTGCGTGACACCGTGCGGTTTCTTCGTGCCGCGTTCACAGGCGAAAAAGTCACCGAAACCTACGAAACCTTCGCGATTCGTGGCTTCAAACTCAGCGCAGTTCCCGAGCAACGTATTCCGATTCTCATTGCCGCACTTCGCGAAGGCATGTTGAATCTCGCTGGTCGTGAAGGCGATGGGGCAATCATCAATTGGCTGTCGGCCGACGACGTCGCTCGAGTTGCGCCAATCGTGAAGGCGCATGGCGAAGACAAAGAAATCGTCGCTCGTATCTTTGTGGTTCCTTCAGAAGACACCGAAACAGTGCGCGCCCAAGCAAAGTTCGCAATTGCTGCGTATCTGAACGTTCCGGTCTACGCCGCGTTCCACGAATGGTTGGGCCGTGGTCCGCAATTGCAAGGAATGTGGGACGCATGGAAGGCAGGCGATCGAGCTGCGGCGCTCGCTGCGATTCCCGATGAGGTTGTTGATCAACTCATCGTGCACGGTTCCTACGAGCAATGTCGTGCACATATCCAGCGCTACATCGACAACGGCGTCACCACGCCAGCGCTCGCAGTCTTGGGCATGGCTGGTGTCGATACAGAAGAGGCAGTGCGGCAACTCACGCCGCGATAACGGCCTACAGAAGTTTGAGTTGTTCGGTGCGCTCAGCCCACTCGGTGAGCGGCACCCACATGACGCCACCACGCGGGCCGCGGTCTTTGACCTCGACGGCATCGAGCGGCATGGCTCGCATCGCGCCTTTTGAATCGCAGACGCCAAGACTGCCGTCGGCTTCGCGGCGCGTAACGGTGCCGTCTTTCCAGCGCTCTGTCTCACGGCGGCGGAATCGAACTGCGGAACCAGGGGTCAGACCGATTTCGCTAAGACCGTCGGCGGGAAACGGATCGGCGGCTTGGGACTTCTTCCCCTTTGGGCGGCGAACGGGGGGCATGACTAGAACCGGCCTGCTGCTGCATTGATGGTGTCGGCGATGACGCCCATGCGGTCGGTTCCCCATGGCATGGGCATCACGACAGGAACATCGACGCCGGCATCGACATAGGACTGCACGGTTGCATGGACGTGAGCGGCATCACCCAGTACGTCGATGGCGTCGACCATGCGGTCGGACACGGCAGCAAGTGCAGCGTTGCGATCGCCCGCTGCGTGACACTCGCGAACCTGTGCGACTTCGTCGGCGAATCCGGCGCGGATGAAATTGTCGGCATAGGCATCGACAACGATGTAGGAGAACAAATCTTTGCGAGCGAGATCACGGTGTGGTTCGGGGTCGGTAACGCCGACGTGTACGTAGCCGTACACCGTTGCGTTGCCGCCAGAGCGCACTTGCTCGACAGACCACGCAACATGCGAAGCGGGCACATAATTGAGCAGCACTCCGTCGGCGAGTTCACCAGCGAGTTTCAACATGAGTGGATTGAGCGCCGCAAGGATGATCTTTGGGCGCTTTTCGCCAAGACGCACACCGAGGCGGAAACCCTTCACGGTGTGAAAGTCACCGGCGAAGTCGACCTTTTCGCCACTGAGGCAGAGACGGAGGAGTGTGAGTTCTTCGCGCATTTGAGCGAGTGGGCGATCGCCGTACTCGGCGCCGTGCCAGCGGCTGACGACGGTGGGGGAGGAAATGCCGATGCCGAGAAGGATGTCTTGGTCGGGATGTAGCGCCTGGAGCGTGGCCGCCCCCATGGCGGTGACGCCGGGCGTGCGCAGTTGGGTTGCCAGTACGCCTGTGCCGAGGCTGAGAGTGGGTTGAGCGGCGCCGACAGCGGCCAAGGTAGAGAACGCCTCGAGGCCGGTGGTTTCGGCAACCCAGAACGAGCTGTAGCCGGCATCGACTGCCCAATCGGCAGCAGTGAACCCGGCGGCAGGCCCGAGCCCGGCGAAGCTGGCGAAGGTGAGTCCCAGTGGATGGGATGGAGCGGCGCTCATGGCCGATGACGCTAGTGCGGGCCGATGACAGTGCCGAACGGGTGACCTTTGTCAACGAGGGTGAAATCCTTCGCGTAAATCTTTGAATATGACCCACGCGTTGCACACATTGGCCTCTACCATGCGTTAGTAACCGCAGTGGCAAGTGAACTACCGCAACCTTCGGAACCCTCCGAGGCGAGCGAATCTCAACCGCCGGCTACGACAGGAGAAACACATGACTGAAACCCGAGAGATGGATGCACTCACCGAGGCGCTTTCGATCATCGATCGTGCACTGGGCGAAATGCTCCACCGCGAGTTGGTCAGCACCAACGAGGTCGCCGATCTCCTGCTCGACATCCGATCATTGGTTGCTTCCGAGGCCGCTGTTCTCGTTCAGAGCTGAGCGTCACCGAGCCCCGTGCTCGGTTAGCTCGCCACAAACTTGTTCTACAAACTTGTTCTACAGAGTTGTTCTACAGAGTTGCTCTACAGAGTTGCTCTACAGAAGTTGAGTAGCGATGCGCGGCCTTTGGGTCGCGCATCGTCGCGTTCGGAGCGTCAGCGATCGAGGCTGGTGTGCTTGAACTCGTTGAGCGACGGCCACCCGGCCAGCATTTCGACGATTCGTTCGACTGATTGACGGGCATCGGCGGCATCGACCGGAAGTTCCATAAGGCGAACGAATGCTGCGTGCTCGTCGGTCATGAAGGTGGGGACGCCCCACACGTCGAGGTCGCGGGCGGCAGCGGTGTGCTCATCGCGGATGGTGGCGAGTGGTGCACCGGTAGCGACCTCGGCGAAGACCGGGTCGGGGTCGAAGCCGTTCGCCTCGAAGAGTGAACGGAGAACGGCTTCGTCGCGAAGTTGTGCGCCTTCTGCATGGCGGGCTTCAAAGAGTGCGCGATGCAGAAGCGGGAAGCGCTTGGGATCGTTGTCTCGAACAACGACGGCAGCCTGAAGGGCAAGGAGGCCGGTGTCATCTTCGGGGTGCTCCCAGATAGGTGCCTCGCCTTCCTCGATGTGCACCTGGCCCAGAGAGAACGGTACGAATCGGACGTTCCAGTCCGCTCCGTCGACGATGCCCTCGACGACATGGGCATGAACGATGCGGGCGAAGGGGCAGCGGTAGTCCCATGTGATGGCGAACTCGAGAGTCATGGTGATGGCCAACCGTTTCGTTTGCGTGAAGTGAAAGGAGAGCGACCGCGCACTTAGCGGCGACGGCGGTACAGCGGGAAGACTGCTCGGGCAATGGCGCCGAGTCCGAGCCCGACGGCAAGCCCGCCAGCCACGTCAGACGCGTGATGAATACGCACATGGATGCGACTCACAGCGACAAGGCCGCCCAATCCGAAGAGTGCAACCTTCGTCGGTGTCGACGATTTCTGAGCCAACAGAACGCCAGCGACCATTGCCGTGCTGGAGTGACCGCTCGGGAAACTCGTGGAAAGAGGAATGCGAAGGCGGTGGGGTCGGGGTTCTTGGATGACCGGACGTTCGCGCTTGAACTGCGTCTTGACGATGCCATTGATGATGACGGACTCTGCGGCCAAGATCGCAGTGAGGCGCCAGGCGGCGCGGGCATCTTCTTCGGACTTGAGGCCACGGAGAAATGCGAGAAGTACCCAGATGAGTCCGAAGTCGCCGAGTTCGGTTAACGCATAAATGATTCGGTCGGTGGGTTCTTTGCCGCGAAA
This sequence comes from Actinomycetota bacterium, assembly GCA_009703275.1. Taxonomy (GTDB): domain Bacteria; phylum Actinomycetota; class Acidimicrobiia; order Acidimicrobiales; family Acidimicrobilacustridaceae; genus Acidimicrobilacustris. The sequence continues at coordinate 22,506 of WLGJ01000006.1, read as the reverse complement.
ACGATCGAACAACTCGTCGACCTTGTGGTCAAAGCGATCGACAGCGCTCAACTGATGAGGCGGTTTGTGATCGTGATGCGGGAGGGGGAGCTCCGGGTGATCGGTTGCCAACTTTTCGACGGCGGCGTCGATGAAGTTCTCGGGTGGCAGCGATTCGGTCTCGTTGGGGCTTGTCACGGGTAGCAATGGTAGGGGAGGACCGAAGCCCCTCGTTCAGGCCTGCGTGAAACCGTTGGGACGAACGGGCCGTTCCACGCCCGCAAAGGCTTTCAGGGCATCGTCGGGGTTTCCCCCAAATTCCGGGCACCACTGCTGATAGGAGCACCACGAGCACAGTTTCGACTTCTTTGGTCGAAAGTCGTCGCGCTCGCACGCCGTCTCAATCGCTGACCAGATTGAGGTGACTTTGCGTTCGATTTGGCGGGTTGATTGTTCGGTCGGAGTTGTTTCAACGATGGTTGGTGTGCCGCCGAGATAAATCAATTGCACCTTGCTCGGTCGCTCGCCGTAGATCTGTTCGCAGAGGTAGGCATAGATATGCACGCCGGTGAGGCGTGACTGTTGGTAGCCCTCGGCCGGAGCTTTGCCGGTTTTGTAGTCACTCACGACGAGTTGACCATTTGCATCGCGTTCGAGTCGATCGATGATGCCGCGCAACGTGACGCTCGAACCGCCCCTTACTGGGAGCTGATGTTCGACATGAAGTTCGAGACCGATGGGTTCGATGGCGGTGGGATCTTCGATGTCGAAGTATTTGTGCACGAGCACATCGGCATCGCGGAAGAAGGTGACTTGTTCGTCGGAGTTGAGCGCGAGTTCTGCCCACTCGGGATCGGAATCGAGTTCGGCTGACGCATCGGCAAGGCATGCCACCGCAGCATCGATTGTTCGATCGGCGGGATCGAGCGCAAGAAGACGCTCGAGCGCCGAGTGCACGAGCGTTCCCTTGACGGTGGCAACGGTTGGCGGCTGCGGAATTTTGTCGATTGCCGAGAAGCGAAATGACAATGCGCAATCGGTGAAGGACGACACCTTCGACGGCGAAAGCGACGTGGGGAGTTCCAAGGCCATGTTCGGCAGGCTACGCAGAGCCAGCGACAGTTGCCGCGATAAACGTCATGCCACCGTCGAAAAAGAATCGAGAATCGACGATGCAATGGTGCTGGGGTCCTCGAGTGGCCCGAAGTGAGCCAGTTTGGGGAAGGAGGCAACTGTTCCGTTGGGCAATGCTTCGGCGATCTTTCGCCCAAAGACGGCAGGAACGGCGTTTTCGACTCCCATTGCGATAGTGACGGGGCAGGAGACTTCGTGCAACGAAGCAAAGGCGTGGTGTGACATCCCGTGGGCGTAGACCTCGGCCTCGTTCTCGGGAAGGCACTTCAACGAAACAGTGCCGTCGGCGTTTTCGGCAAAGCCGTGATCGACGTACACGCGCAGAACCTCAGGATGCAACGTGTTGAACGGCGGTTTCGATGCGTAATTGTCGAATGCCTCGTCAAACGAGTCGAAGGTGTCTCGACGTCGGCGAGCGCCGTTCGAAAGCGGGTTGTCGGGATTGTGTCCAGAGACAAAATCGGTCGGAACGACAACAGGCTCGAAGAGGTACAGCGCGCGAAACGTTCCTGGGCGGGCCTGTTCGGCGAGGAGGAGCGCGGCGGCGCCTTTGGAATGTCCGACGCCGAACGGCTTGTCGAAGCCGAGGGCATCGACAACCGCAAGAACGTCGTCGGCAAATCCGTACCACTCGAGAGGTCGATCCTTTGGAGCATCGGAGTCTCCGTGGGCTCGCATATCGATCGACCACTGGTGGAAACCAGGGAGGTGCGCAGCGAGTGGTTCCCAAACTCGGCCGTGAAATCCGGTTGCATGGGCGAAGAGGAGCGGGGGTCCCTCGCCACCGAGATCGTGGACCTTGACTTCAACACCGTCGGTGGAGGGGATTCGCATGCCTCCATCCTGCCTCTACGGTGTGGAACATGGCGCCAGATTCCTCCGATTTCTCTGCAACTGGCGATGACGAGTGGGCCGGCCTTGAAGCACTCGGTCCGGTCGCTGCCGCAGTTCTTGAAGTGAACCGCGCGTTCTACGAAGCGTTTGAAACTTCCGACTTCAACGCGATGTCAGATCTTTGGGTGCATGAGGATCATGCGGTGTGTGTTCACCCAGGATGGACGGCGCTTCGTGGTTGGGCGTCGATCGCTTCGAGTTGGGCGGCGATGTTCGATGGCCCCCAGCACATCCAATTCATCGTGACCGATGAACATGTCTCGGTAAACGGTGATGTCGCGTGGGTATCGTGCGACGAAAACCTCTTAACGATCGGCGCAAGTGCGACGGTGAACGCGCTCAATATTTTTGAACGAGCTCAAGACGGCCAATGGCGAATGGTGGCGCACCACGGTGCGCCAGTGATGATCTCGTCAGACGAAGAGTTCGACGACGACCTCGACAACTAAGAGCGCCAAGCTCTCAGGCGTTGCCCTTGAGGGTGTGGAGGATCTTCGAGAGTTCGCCGTTGTTGTCCTCGGGAACGATGTAACCGTCTTCGTTGCGGATGGTGTCCCAATTTGCGGCGATGTCTTCGGCCGTGAGGTTCGGGTTGAAATATCCCGGGGTGAGGCCGATAAAGAAGCGGGAGATGACGCCGCCGGCGGCGGAATAGACCTCGCCACTTACGTCGCAAGCCGATGACGAGAGATAGGCGACCAGTGGGCTCACAAGTGCTGGGTCCATTGCGTCCATGAGGCCGTCGAACAATCCCTCGGTCATGCGGGTTGCGGCGACTGGAGCAACAGCATTGGCCTTCACATTGAACTTGCGACCTTCGATGGCGAGGACGCGGGTGAGGCCGACAAGGCCCATCTTGGCGGCGCCGTAATTGGCCTGACCGAAGTTGCCGAGAATGCCTGAGTTCGATGAGGTCGACACGATTCGGCCATAGCCCTTTTCGCGCATGATTTGGTAGGCCGGCTGCGTGACATAGAACGCGCCGAGTAGATGCACCTGGATGACTGACTCGATCATCTGCTGATCAAGATTGTGAAAGGACTTATCGCGCAGGATGCCTGCGTTATTCACAACGATGTCGACGGTTCCGAACGCGTCGACTGCAGTCTGGACGATGGCCTTGCCGCCGTCGGGTGTTGCGACCGAGTTGGCGTCGGCGACAGCTTCGCCGCCGAGGTCGAGGATTTCCTGCACGACCGACTGCGCCGGGCCAACCCCACCGCCGTCGCCGCTGACCGAGCCGCCGAGATCGTTGACAACAATGCGGGCACCGCGGCGAGCGAGTTCAAGTGCATGCTGGCGGCCAAGGCCACCGCCGGCGCCAGTGATGATCGCTACCTGGCCGTCGAAACCGATGTCAGTCATTGAGTCCATCCTCTCCGCGGCGTCTGCGCGGACTGTGTTGTTCGAACCGCAGAATCGTACTCAGAGCGACTGGTTAGGGACCTCATTGGCTCGGGAGCTACTCCATTAAGGGTGGGCGAAGCCCGGCAGTCGTCGTGGGGGCCGGCAGTTCGGTAGCGTGGCCTGCATGGCCCCGAAGATCAGCACCGAAAAGATGTTCCGCCGTCGACAGAAGATCGCCGCTGCCGTCGACCTGCCCGGCGTTCCGGTGGGCACCTTCGGCAAGGTGTGGTTCGTTTCGGGCGTTACCTGGATCCGTTATCACGTCGCATTCGATAACGGCGTGGAAATCGCCAATGTCGATGGCGCGCAGATCATCGATCGCAAGGTGTGGCTCGCTGAGCAATCCGTTCGTGACCAAGAAGCGCTCGAGATTGAACGAGCTGCGGCTCGTGAAGTCGCTCGTGCTGAGGCCCTGGCCAATCTTGCAACTGGTCCTGCTTCGCACTGATCACATTCCAACGTCGCATCGCGGCACTAAAGGGGCGTCACCATGAAGTTCGGTATGCAGATCGACTACGCGGGTGGCTTTGCTGAGTCCGCCGCAAAGGTTGCCGAGTTCGAAAAGGCCGGACTCGACATCGCATGGGTTGCTGAGGCCTATGGCTTTGATGCCCCGACGTTCATGGGCTATCTGGCCGCCAAGACCGAATCGATCACGATCGGCGCGGGAATTCTTCCGATCTATACGCGCACTCCAACACTTATGGCGATGACCGCGGCCAGCATGGACACACTGACCGGCGGCCGATTCATTCTTGGTCTCGGGGCTTCGGGCCCGCAGGTCATCGAAGGTTTCCACGGCGTGAAGTACGACGCCCCACTTGGTCGCACTCGCGAGGTCATTGATATCTGCCGCCTCGTATGGAAGCGCGAACGGGTGACCTACAACGGCAAGTACTACACGTTGCCATTGCCTGCCGATCAGGGAACTGGTCTCGGTAAGCCACTCAAGATGATTGCCAAGCCAATTCGTGAAGACATTCCCGTGTGGATTGCATCGCTTGGTCCGAAGAACGTTGAGATGACGGCCGAGATCGCAGACGGTTGGTTGCCGATCTTCTACATGCCTGAACGCGCCCAAGACGTTTGGGGCGCCGACCTTGCCGCCGGAACCGCGAAGCGCGATCCAAATCTTGGACCTCTTGAGATTTCTGCTGGCGGCCTTGTCGCGATTGGTGACGACATGTCCGAGGTTGCAGAAATGGCGCGCCCGATGGTCGCGCTTTACGTCGGGGGCATGGGAGCCAAGGGTCGGAACTTCTACAACGATCTCATGTGTCGTTACGGATACGAAGAAGAAGCCACCAAGATCCAGGACCTCTACCTCGAGGGCAAAAAGGATGAAGCGGCCGCACTCGTTCCGTCAGAGTTCTTGAAACTCACAAACCTTTGTGGTCCGGAAGGATTCGTGCGTGAGCGCATCGAGGCCTACGCCGCTGCAGGTGTGAGCGTGCTCAACATCATTCCGGTCGGTGGAAACCCCATCGCGACAATTGAGAAGCTCAAGACCTGGGTGTCGTAACCGCTAGCACAGTGTGCTCATGCGGTCGATGACGGCTTCAGCTTCGGCCACAATCGAACGCACGAGATCGCCTGCGGGCACGAGTTCGTTGATTGCGCCAACACCCTGACCAGCGGGCCAGAACTCACGCGAGGGGTCGACCTCGGTGTTGGGCCCTGCGCCAAGATGATTGGCACCATCGTTGATGGAACGAATGAACTGTGCGGGGAAGGGCTCGATTTCACTCGCGTGCTCTTCCCAGTACTGCGTGTAGTCGTTGCGGGCGACGCGACAGGTCTTTCCGGTGAAACCCTTTGATACGACCGTGTCGTCCTCGGCCATCGATAGAAGTTTCTCTTTGTACCCGGGTGTTCCCCATGCTTCGGGTGTCGCAATGAAACGCGTTCCCATCCAAACGCCTTCAGCACCAAGGCTGAGCGCAGCTGCGAGACCGCGACCGTCGAACAGGCCGCCAGCAGCGACAACTGGAACCTTGTCTTCGACGACATCAACGATTTGGGGAACGAGCGCCATCGTGGCGACCGTGCCTGTATGTCCGCCAGCTTCAGTTCCCTGGGCGATGACGAGATCACAACCGGCAGTAACCGCGGCGACTGCGTGTCGAACCTTTCCACACATGCTCGCGACGAGAACGTTGTTGTCATGACAGAGGTTGACCACGTCACGCGGAACTCCGAGACCGGCAACAAACACGCGACCGCCATTGTCGATGATGGCTTGCACCTGTGCCGGCATATCGCCCGGCGCAGCGGTAAGAAGATCAACGCCGAAAGGTTTGTTTGTTGCGGCGCGAACAAGATGCATTTGTTCGACCATACGGTCGAGGTTCATCGTTGACGCCCCCATGCACCCGAAACCACCTGCCTCACTCACAGCGGCAACAAGTTCGTGATAGCTCACGCCCCCCATGCCGGCGAGCATTACTGGATGTTCGATTTCGAGAAGGTCAGTCAGCCGAGTTCGCATGATTGCCACGGTACGCCCCCGGGCCGGTGAGCATGCCTCTATGCCAGCGCCGGGGTGTCAGCAAAAGACCTCGTGGGTAATCCTCAAAGAGCCAGCGGCCAAAATTGCGACGTGTCCAACCGCTTATCCCGGCGATGCGAACGGCACCTCGGGCGCCAAGCGGCCGCCGGAGGATGGTCATGAGACGCTCAGCGAAGCGATGGTCGACGGAGAGCTCAGTCTCGACTGAGTGTTCATAGGCCGAGGCACACGCAGCGACGTTTGTGGGATTGGCGATAATCGCTTCGGCGGCCCAGCGGCCGGTGAGGAGCGCTTGACCGATTCCCTCACCTGTCATTGGATCGGTTGCTGCCGCTGCGTCGCCAACGAAGAGCGTGCGCTCGCAGGTAAGAGCGATGCGATCGACTCGTGCGGGGATGGGCCAGGCCCGATGTGGACTTTCCGGTTCGGCATCGGGACCGAGGAACTCACGCACATGGGGTCGGGCGAGAAGTTCGCGCCAGAGTGGCCCCATATCGCTGACTTTGTACGAACTGTCGTCGCGCAGAATTCCAAATCCGATATTCGCGGTTCCATCGGCAAGGGGGAACGACCACGCATAGCCGGGAAGAAGATCAGGTTCGAACCAAACGATGAGTTCGCTAGAAGCGCGCGGCGAAACGTTTTTGAAGTACTGACGAAACGCGTGCCATTCACCGCGGTAGCCGGGTTGTGCGATGCCAAGTGCCTTGCGAGTTGGTGACCACATTCCGTCGGCGGCAATGACATAGGAGGCCGTAATGGTGTCGCCAACATCGGTGAGAACTGTTGCTGAGGAATCGCTTTGTGTCATCGAGGAAAGAGCGACGTTCTCGCGAATCTCAATACCTTCAGATCGAGCAAGTTGAACGAGTGCCAGGTCAAGGTCTTGTCGGCGACTCGCCGCCGCGTAGGTTCCGTTGTCTCGTGGCATCGGGAAGACAACTTCGCGACCGCTGGGCGATCGGACGACGACATCGTCAACGCTGACCCACGAGGGCACAGTCTTTGGGTCGAGACCGAGAGCATCGAGTTCGCGCAGTGCCGAGGTGGTGAGACCATCTCCACAAATCTTGTCGCGCGGAAATGTTGCTTTGTCGATGACAACAACGGTGTGACCTGCACGAGAGAGTGTGAGTGCAGCAGCGCAACCGGAAGGACCTGCTCCGACCACGAGGACATCGACCTTCGTGTCTCCGACGGGCGCGGAGTCGGTGGTTGAAGGTTCGGTCTGCATCGACCGAAGGCTAGATGGTGTCTGCTTGTGGCCCGAAGCCGGGGCGCACTTCGCCGGGTTCAATTGGTCGCATCAAGATGTCGAGTGCGAGCCAAATCGTCTTCGAGAAAGGAAAGAACGCCAGGGGAAGTAGTCCCGCTGCAGCAATCGCAGCGATGATGATCACAACAATGGGTGGTGTCGGCCAGAAGGCAAGAAACCCGACCAGAAGCACGATGAGAAGTGCGCCGAAACTCACGATTGTGTTGATGCCGAGATCACCAGTCCAGTGCCCTTCAATTCGTTCAAACTTCAGATCGCACTTGGGGCAGCGTTCGAGCATCGTGAACCAGCGGCGAAACAGATGGCCCTGCCCACAGACAGGGCAGCGTTTCATGCAACCGCGAAGGAAGACTCGTTTGTTTGGTGACATCTTCAGAACCACATATCTGGATCGATATGGGTGATGTCGAGTGGTTCGGTAGGGAGGTTTCCAGAAACAACATCGGGAAGGAACTCGCGTAAGCGGCGGGGGAGTACCTGAACATCTGATTGCAAGAGTTCATCCAAACCCCACCAGTGATGGCCGCCGAATGCCATTGCTTCGAAAGCTTCGAGACCGCCGGGTTTGCGAGTGGAGAGATCAATACGGTCGGTCCAAGCGACATGAACGTGCTCATGCTGATCGAATTTCCAGCCCGCAAATGTGAACTTCGAATGTTGGGTCCAGACGCATGGTCCGATTTCGGCTTCGACAATGCCGGTCTCTTCATAGAGCTCACGACGAGCCGCTTCAGCGCTTGTTTCGCCTTGTTCGATTCCGCCGCCGGGGATTTCCCACCATTGGCCCTTCGATGCATCGGCAGGATCGCGAGCTTCGAGAAGAAGGACGTGGCCGTGTTGGTCAAGCACCACAACTCGCGCTGCGGTTCGTTTCAGTACCCAGTCAGCCATGGTTCTCCTCCAGCCAGTGAATCCATCGTCCGTGCGGATGCGCAATTGCAAGTGCCGTCGTTGTGCAAACGCCACCGCGCCATGATCGCAGGCTTAGCTGCGTCGGAGTGCCTTCGCCGAGATAGTGCTCAAAGACGCCAGCCTCGGCGGGTTGGACCCAAGGTGTGAATCGTGGCTCTTCAAAGGTGATGAAGTCGAGGTCGCGGTTGGCGCCGCGCTGGTCGATCGTGTCGAGCACTGTCTGGCGTCCATCGGCATTGATGTAGGCGAGGGCCCAGGTCGAGAAAACGACGAGGTGATCAGACTCTGGAATCTCATCGAGCGAAACGGCGAGATCGGTAACGGCGTCACCGGCGATGAGCCGAGGCGGCGATTGACGCGCAATGTCGAGTGCTGCGGAGAGTCGCTGAGGGCGATCAGGGATGCCTGGCCAAACGCATGCTTGAAGCCAGCGACATTCGGCATTGGAACGGACATCGATTGGCATTGGGTCGAGCCCGTTACGCGCTTTCAGTTCGAAACCGACGGTGGGAAGCGGTGGCGTGTTGGGGCCGCGCACTTCGCAACGAAGACGAACAGTCGAATCATCGGGGCCGAGCGACGCCAAGGCCTTGTCGTTGCGGGTGTAGTCGATGTGAAAGCGATCAATGAAGAGGTTGAGTCCAGCGCTTGGGCCGATTTCAAAGAGTGTGAGTGAATCGGAAACATCTTGAGTAGCGCGGCCGAATGCCAGTGCGAGCGCTGCGCTTCTACCGACCTCATTGGTCTGCACTGATCGTGTGCGCATGTTTTCGATGATGGCGCCGCGTTCTTGATTGATGAGTTCCAAGAACGAAGTCATCGGATCGGCATCGGACTCGCCGCGATAGACCGCGGCAATTTCGCATCCGGGATTGGCGAGGATTCGATCGTGAGTCGCGGCGAAGAAAAGAACTGGGACTCGGCCCCGGCGCGCATTGGGATGCGCTGAGGATTCGACGAATTCGAGAAGTTTTGTATCGGCGGAGATTGAGCGTGCGAGTTGTTCATACGTAGGCGAGTAGCCGGCAAAATCGTTGTCGGCGAGGAAGAGGAAGAGGTCTGAAAGTTCCTCAATCGCGGTGCGTTCGCTCACGAATTCGAGGGTATCGCTCTGGGTCAGGTGTTGGCGATCGAATCGCAGCACAATGGGGAAGTGACCGTGCCTGCCGAAACCCTTCTGCGTCGAGCTGCTCGACTTCAGTGCCCTATCTGTGGGCAACGAGGGTTGTTTCGCAATTGGGTTCAGATGGTTCCGGAGTGCCCGCAATGCGGTTTGGTTTTCGGTCGACTTCCGGGGCATTGGCTTGGGTCGTGGTTTTTGAATATTTGCCTTGTGCAGCTTGTCGTCGTTTTGATCCTGATCATCAGCGTTGCAGTGACATGGCCTGATCCGCCTATGTGGATCATCGGTGGAGCAACGGCGGCATCGGCACTTGTTGTGCCGTTTCTTTTTTTCCCCTATTCACGCACGATCTGGACGGCGATTGATCTTGCGATGCGTCCGCTTGATTACGACGAGGGCGTGGCCCCCGGATTCGTTCTCGGCGGTGATCAAGCGCAGCTTGAATCGGAACGGAAGGCGCAGGACGAAGGGGAGTAACGAGGACCCTTGATTCGGTCAGCTCGTTGTTGTTGTCGTCGCAGGAACGACCTGCACGGTGAAAGTCACGACCTTGTTTTCGGCTTGCGGTGCTCCCGCTATTTGGTTGTAGCTCAGCGAGATTGTTGCGGGGCCAGCAGCACGACCCGCAAAGGAAATGATCTGGACGAGCGGAAGGACTGCAGGAACGGTTGTTGTCGAGGTTGAACTCGTAGTGGGATTCCCGGCCCGAACTCTGGTCGTCGTGGTCGTCGAAGTTGTCGTTGCGCTCTCAGCCTTGAGTAACAGGTCTGGGTCATCGCTGAAGTGGGAGCCGAGAGCGATGAGGCGGGAGTTGTCGATTGGAGCGAGCACCCAGCGCCACCCTGAACCAGGATCGGCCGGCAGCATGATCGCAAACTCTTTGCCGACTGTGGTTGTGATCGGGGCAGCTGGATCCACATAGGTGGCGGTCGCTTCGGCAGGGTCGATGGTTGACGTTGTGGTGGACTCATCGGAACCGGCCGAGGATCGGCCCGAACAGCCGGCGAGGAGCACAAAGACGCCAATCGCAAGAACGAGGGCATGTCGACGGCGGCCGGAGCTGGACCGCCTGTAAGCGCGATCGCTTGGGGTTCTGGGGTGAGATCGCATTGTGCTGAGACTACGGCCCGGCGCCGCTGGTCCTCGTTCAACGGGGCTGTCGGCCGCATCTAGAGTCAGATTTCGTGAACTTCGATGAATCTCCAGAAGAAGCAGAACTCCGGGCCGAGATCCGGGCGTTCCTCGATGCAAACGCCACTCTCAAGACCGGCACAGAAGCCGATTGGTCCCGAGGGCCAGTCGACGATTCTGAAGAGGCAGCCCGTGCGTACATGGAACGTTGTCGCGCATGGCAGAAGGTGCTGTCGGACAACGGATGGGCTGGCATCACCTGGCCAAAGTCATTTGGTGGTCGCGGCGACAGCGCTGCGGTATCGGTGATCTTCGGGCAAGAAGCATCGAAGTACGACGTCACTGCAGGATTTATCGGTGCGGTGCAGTCGCTGGTCGGTCCGCCGATCATGCGCCACGGAACTCCTGAACAGCAGCAGCGGTTTCTTCCGGGCCTTCTTGATGGTTCGGTGAACTGGTGTCAGTTGTTCTCCGAACCAGGCGCTGGCTCTGATCTCGCAGCACTTTCAACCCGTGCAGTCCGTGACGGAGATTCGTTCATTGTCAATGGTCAAAAGGTGTGGAACACCCAAGCGCAATTCGCCGATTGGGGCATCCTCGTTACGCGTACCGATCCTGATGCACCGAAGCACAAGGGCGTCACGTTCTTTCTCGTCGACATGGCAACGCCGGGCATCGAAGTTCGTCCGCTTGTGCAGTCAACTGGTCAGGCGCACTTCAACGAGGTCTTCTTCAACGACGTCATCATTCCTGTCGAGAACGTTGTCGGCGAGATCAACGAAGGATGGGCGGTTACCCGCACGGTGCTCAGCAGCGAAGCCGGAATGATTGGTTCCGGCGCCGGCGGTTCAAATGGTTTCGAAGGTGTGCTTGGTCTTGCTCGCAAGTATGGGCGAACTGAGGACCCCGAGATTCGTTTGCGTTTGGCCGACGCCTATGCGCGCGAGCGCATGCTGCAACTTCTCGGACTGCGCATGCAGTCATTCATCCTCAACGGTCGTGGAAATCCTCCTGACCCATCGGTGATGAAGAACTTCATGGTGCAGGCTGCCGAAAAGCGATACGACCTCGCACTCGAACTCGAAGGTGCTGACGGAATGCTTGATAAGGCCGACGCACCGCAGAATGGTTTCTGGCAGTCGGTTCACATGGGTCAGTTCGGTTCACGAATCGGTGGAGGTACAACCGAGGTGCACCGCAACATGATCGCTGAACGCGCTCTGGGGCTTCCGCGTGACGTCTCGCCCGACAAAGACCTTCCGTGGAAGGAAATCCTGAAGGCCTAGAGCTTCAGGGGATTTACGTAGCGGCGGACATTCCGAGAATGCCGACGTACAACAAGACGGCTCCGAAGGCGCTCGTGGCGATGATGCCGCCGATATCGCGTCGTTGTCCTCCTGGCGAAACGATCGTCATGAGCGCAACCGACGAGATGTAGACGCCCTCGACGAGAAAGAGTCCTGCCTCAATCGTTAAACCCCAATTGAGAATGACGGCCAGGAGTGCAACGACACCCCACGCCAGATTCGCAATTCCGACTTCGATCTGGAAGTTGTTTCGTTTCCCGTAGTCCCACCCCATGCGCGCCGCGTCAGAGCGGTGCAGTAGCGCATGGCGGATAAACGAGAGAATTCCAACGCCTCCAACTGCGAGGAGGCATGCCAAGGTGAGGTCGGCGGGAGTCTTTGTCACCGTGCTGGTGCCAATAACGAGGCCGATACCGCCAACGATGTACGTGAGAATCATCACCGCCCTTGAAAATCGCGGGTCGGAGAACTGATTCGCGGGTGTTGTTGAGTCCGCCTGACTGCTTCGTGAGTCGTGTTGATCATCCACCATGGAGTCGGATATTACTGCGGCAACTCAGATCGAGGGTGGTTGATCGGGGCTAGAGCTTCAGGACTTTCTTGGCGTTCTCGCGAAGGAACTTTGGCCAGACCTCGTCTTTGAACGGAACCTTCGGGAGCTCCTCAAAGATGCGGTCGTAACTAAGGCCTGCTGGGAAATAGCCGGCGTACATGATCTTGTCGGCGCCACGGCTGTTGGCGTAATCGACGATGGCCTTCGGATAGTGCTTCGGCGCGAACGCGGAGGTTGAGTAGTAGAGGTTCGGCCACTTGAGCATGAGCTTCATGGCGAGCTCGGTCCAGGGTTCGGCGCCGTGGCGCATCACAAACGTGAGGTCGGGGAAGTCGTACATGACTTCATCGATGAGTTCGACATGCTGCGGTGCGAACGGAACTCGGGGGCCGGGAATACCGACACAGCAGAAGATGGGAAGGTCAAGTTCCACCGCAAGCGCGTAGAACGGATACATCTTCTTGTCATTCAGGGGTGTGCGGTAACCGGCGGGGAAGGTGCTGATGGCTCGAAGGTTCACGCCGCTTGCATGAACTTCACGGATCTTTTCGATGCCCGGCATGACGTCGGTGGGATCGAATTCGAAGCAGGTGAAGAACCGATCGGGGTGCTCGGTAAGTGCACGAAGACAATCGGGGTTGTTCGGGTTGTAACCGAGCATCGCCTTTTCGATGTTGTGGCGTTCGAAGTTGTCGATGAGGAGCGCAACAGGATCGACACCCTCTTCAGTGTCGGGCGGGACGTCCTTGAACATGTACTGCGCAGGAAACCGGAAGTCCTTTGACTCCTGATCGCGCAAATGCGGGGCGAGGAACTTGTAGACCTCTTTGCGGTTGCGGCTTGGCATGCCAACAAAGGTCTCGATGATGTTGATGTCGGTGGGGAATCCCATGGGGTCCGTCGCTCCTTGAAGAAGTTGAACGGAGCGAATCTAGGACATGGAATGACTCGCGTTGATCGTTCTTACGCTGCGAGAGGGGAATCTTGCGGTGGCAGTCCGCTCCGAACGATGTGGATCCAGAGTTCAAGTTCAAGTTCGCATGCTCGGCGCCGGTAGGACGTGGCAAGGATTGGGTCGACAGAACAGGCGAGTCGACGCAAGAAATCGGCGCGCCGTTGCAGCCGAGAAAGATCGAATTCAGGTTGTTGGGTAACGGTGGAATCTGGCACCGCCGTGGTGGGCAAGTTCGAAAGCGTTGCGATAGCCATAGGAGGCTCCTTTGTGCTCTCGGTGCCTGACAGGTGATGTCGGTGCACCGTGTGGTCTTTCCTGTCTTGTCGGCAGGAATCGCCAATGTGTGAGCAACTTTCCCCGGTCCGGTTGAATCGGGTCAGGAAGAGGGGGTGGCGTCGGCCACTGTCAGGGTCGATTTCTTGCCATATCGGTGGCGAAACACGAAATGGGCCCCAAGGCCGGCCGGCAACGGCAACCAGTAGGAGGCGATGCGGTAGGCAAGGACGGCGAGGAGTGCCTTCTCGCTAGGAACGCCAGCAAGCACGAGCATGGCAGTGAGGCCGGCTTCGACGAAACCCACACCACCCGGGGTGATTGGGATCATGCCGAGCACGGCCGCAACCGCGTAGGCAAGCAATACCAAACTCAGACGAGGGTCCACGCCACAAGCTTTGAGAGCGCAGACCAACGCGAAGTAATCAAGCAGCCAGTTGCCAACAGCGGCGAGGAGTGCGGCGCGCCATCTGGCGCCGAGGCTGCTCACCATCTGGTCGCGCTGGCGAACAATTCCGTCCACCGTGGGTCCGCCTGATCGGCCACGACGCTTGTTGATCCATCCGGTGATCGCCGTGATGGTCCTGGCGAACCAGTGAATTGGTCGATCAAAACGAACGAGCGAGAAGGTAAAGCCGAAGAGAACGACGGCAAGCACTGCACCGCCCCACGCGACATGGATCATGCCGCCTGGGATGGGGGCTCCCAGGATTGAAAGGAAAAGGGCAACCATCGGGAGGCAGAGCAGGACGCCATTGGAAATGATTGACGTCGCAGTGAGTGCGGCCCCAGCTGAACCTTTGTCGATTCCAGAGACCGACAACATTCTGAACCCCGTGGCTGCCCCTATGGCTGCGCCTCCTGGAACAACTTTGGCAACCGCGTTCGACGTGAGTTGCGCCGTCGCTGCGACAAACCACGACACGCGCGGAAGCGCGATGCGAGTGAGGTCCCAGGCGCACGCGTAAGAACCAATCTCACAAATGAGAATGGCAACGAACCAATAAATGCTGACCGTTCGAAGTTGTGGGATTTGGTCCCACATATCGAGCAGTCTTGGTGCGAGTCCGTAGAACGCGAATGCCATGACGGCAAGAAAAACAACGCGTCCAAGGATCCGCAGACGCGAGACATGACGCGCCGGCGTTCTTCCCGCCGCCACGTCTGTTGGCGGTGGGAGAAATTCGTCGGGCGGACTCAGCCGAGGACGCCCTTTTCGTGCAGTTCGGCGATTCGAGCTGCGTCGTAGCCGAGGACCTCGCTGAGGATTTCATCGCTGTGCTGACCGCACTCGGGAGCCTTGCGAGGAATCGGAAGTTCGCCACCGATGATCTTGACCGGGTTCGGCAACATGTCAGCGCCAAGGATTTCTTTCGGAATCCACGGCATACGGTCCTGGAACTGTGGATCGTCCTGCATGTTGGACGGAGTGTTCACCGGAGCGAGTGGGGTATTCCATTCGCCGCCGAAGTCCATCCACTCTTTCGAACTCTTCGTCTTGAAGATCGTTGTGAGTTCGGCAAGGAGTTCGCGGTTGTTGCGAGCATGGTCGGCGTATTTCGACCCGGGGAACTTCTCGAAGAGGTCTTCGCGGCCAACGCCCTTGCAGAAGTTCTTCCAGAACTCTTGTTCCGATGCCATGAAGAGGATGTGTCCATCAGAGGTTTCGTACATCTGATAGCGGACGCCCTCTTTCATGCCAGCGGTGCCTGGCGCGCGTCGTTCGTAGTTGTCAGCCTTGTTTCCGGTGACTTCCGATTGCGGTCGTTCGTACGCCTTGAATGATTCGCTGCGGTACCAGTCGAAAGCAGCTGCGGCGTCAGACTGCGCAATTTCCATGTAGCAACCTTCGCCTGTGGCGCGGGCCTTGATGATTCCAGCGAGGATGCCCAGCGCACCGAACATCGGCCCAGCGTTGATGCCAATTGAGATATGCGGCGGGATGTAGCAGTAGCCCTCTTCGTCGTAGGCCGGTTCGATGATGCCTGCCCACGTGTCGTAGGCAATTCCGTGGCTCGGCAGGTCGCGATATGGCCCGGTCATTCCGTAGCCACTGATCGTCATGAACACGATTTTGGGGTTGATGGCCTTCAGGTCTTCGTAGCCAAGGCCGCGACGAGCGAGCGCGCCCGGGCGCATGGCCTCAACAACAACATCGGCGTCGGCGGCGAGTTCCTTGAACGTTTGGACGCCTTCTTCGGTCCGGAGGTCAAGCACGATCGAACGCTTACCTCGGTTGCAGTGGAGGAAGAGCAGTGAGGTGTCTTCGACGATCGGCCATGTCATCTGACGGCCGTAGTCGCCCCCAGGGGCTTCGACCTTGATGACGTCGGCGCCGAGCTCGGCGAGATTGGTGGTGACAGCGGCGGGTCCGAGCATCGAAGCCTCGATGATGCGGACTCCTTCAAGGGGAGCAATTTCAGTCATGCCTACCAATCTGTCACGTCATCGGGGCCCCCGTCGCCCTGACGGTGGCAGATGGGGCAAGATGGCAGTACGGAGGCGCTTGCCCCCGATCCATTAATTGTCATCGCTCTGAGAAGGGGACCGTCATGCGAATCGTGGTCGATTTCGATCTGTGTGAAAGCAACGCCGTCTGTATGGGCATCGCCCCTGAGATCTTCGAGGTTCGTGACGACGACTTCCTCTACGTCCTCGACGAGAACCCGCCGGAGTCCATGCGCGCCAAGATGGAAGAGTCAGTGCAGCGGTGCCCCAAGCAGGCCATCTCCATCGCCGAAGACTGAGCACTGAATGGCGATTTTCGCCGCTCAGTGCATGATCTGATTTATGAACTCCACCACAGTCATCGTCGGCGCGTCTCTTGCTGGCATCAACGCGGCTCGAACCCTTCGGCTTCAGGGCCACGTCGGCTCGATCATCGTTGTCGACGCGGATTCCGAGCGACCCTACGACCGACCGCCGTTGTCGAAGCAGATGCTTACCGGCGAGTGGGAGCCCGAAAAGATTCTCCTACCGGCAGGCAAGGAGGATCTCGACCTCGAGTTCCGTCTGGGGGTGAGGGCCAAGGCCGTCGACCTGGGCGCACGTCAGATCACACTTGAAGGCGCCGATGGGACAGTTGCGAACACGGCATTCGATTCATTGGTAATCGCGAGCGGTGCATCTGCTCGCCGGTTGCCTGACTCGGCCGGCATCGCAGGTGTTCATGTTGTTCGCACGTTGGCTGACAGTCTTGCGTTGCGAGCGGAACTCGAAGCTGGTCCTTCACGAGTCGTTGTGATTGGCGCAGGGTTTATTGGTGCTGAAGTCGCGTCGAGCTGTCGTAAGCGAGGCATCGAGGTCACTCTTGTCGAGGCCATGCCGTTACCGCTTGAGCGGATTCTTGGCGCCGAGATGGGACGAGTGTGTGCGCAGGTGCATATCGAAAACGGCGTCGACCTTCGACTCGGCACTGGCGTTCTGCAACTTGAAACCGAGACTGTCGATGGTGTCGAGAAGGTCGTCGGAGTCGCACTGACTGATGGAACAACGATTGCAACCGAGATCGTTGTCGTTGGAATCGGCGTCACGCTCAACGTCGACTGGCTCGAAGGTTCGGGGCTCACGCTCGATGATGGCGTTGTTTGTGACAACACGCTCCTCGCTGCTCCAGGCGTCGTTGCTGCAGGCGATATCGCCCGATACCCGAGCGCTCGGTTTGGGCGCATGCTTCGCGTCGAGCATTGGGAAACCGCTATTGCCGGCGGTGAAGCCGCAGCCCGACGGTTGCTGGCAGAGGCAAGTGGCGAAACTCCAGTTGTTTTCGATCCGATCCCGTGGTTCTGGAGTGATCAATACGACCGCAAAATTCAGCTCGCTGGTCGCCCTATGCCGACGGACACTTGTGTCGTGGTCCACGGAAGTACCGATGAGTTTCGCTTCGTCGCGCTCTACGGCGATGGCGATCGTCTCACCGGCGTGCTCGGAATGAATCGCCCCCGCCACGTCATCCAACTCCGAGCACTCTTTGAAGAAGGCGCATCATTCTCAGAAGCCTGTGAACGAGCGGCAACCCTCTGATGAGTGACGGCGCTGTTAGCGAAGAACTCATCGATCAGCTCGACGAGATGGGCACAGTCGTCGGGACAGTGACTCGTGCCGAGATGCGATCAAACAATCTTCTTCACAGATCTGTCTTCGTGGTTGTTCGTAACGATGCTGATGAGTTGCTCATTCATCAGCGGGCATCTTGGAAAGACCTCTGGCCCGACGCTTGGGATATCGCTGTGAGTGGCGTGGTCGCCGCCGGTGAAGCGTGGGAGTTGGCGGCTGCTCGGGAGCTGGCAGAAGAACTGGGCATCTCTGCCGAACTCGCGTATCTCGGCGAGGGTTCGTTCGAAGATGATGACGTTCGCGAAGTTGCCCGGATCTACCAGGCACGCACCGAGGGTCCCTTCGAATTCGCAGACAACGAAATCTCGGAAGCGCTTTGGGTTCCGATGGAAAGCGTCCGTGGATGGCTCGTTGGGCGTTCAGTATGCCCCGACAGCATGGCGCTGGTTCTCCCAAGGCTGGATGCGCCGTGAGCCACCGATGACCGCGATCGCTTTTCTTCTTCTTTCGCTGACCGCCGTCGTGGCTGTCAGCGACTGGATCGCAGTTGCGAACAACTACCGGGTCGCGGAATACCTCCTCAAACCGCTCGTGATGGTTTTCCTCATCGCGGTTGCGTTGTCGATCGATCCATCCTCTGACTTTGCGCGAGTGATGTTGGTAATCGGGCTTTTGCTGTCGATGATCGGCGATATAGCCCTGATGCTCCCGAAGGACTTGTTCATCGCTGGTCTCGGAGCGTTTCTTGTTGCGCACGTTTTCTATGTGATCGCGTTGTTGTCGCTTGGTATCTCGCTCACTGGATTTGTCGTCGGTGTCGTGCTGATGACTGTGGTAGCGGTCGTTCTTGGCCGGCGGATCGTTCAAGGGGCAGCGAGAGTCGACAAGACGATGGCAGGTCCAGTCGCTGCCTATATCTCGGTCATTTCACTGATGGTCGCTGCGGCGATCGGAACCGGACAATTCTTCGCCATAACTGGAGCTCTGCTGTTCGGCGCGAGTGATGCACTGTTGGGTTGGACCCGGTTCCTTAAAGAATTCCCTCGCAGCCGAATAATCGTGATGGTCACCTATCACCTCGGCCAAGCTGGGTTGGTCCTCGCCCTTCTCTGACGACCCAGTTGCGCAACTGACCCGTAGGCTTCGCCTATGTCGTGGTCAGTAGTGCTCATCGTTTTTGTCGTCATTTTCGTGCTCCTTGTTCTGTTGGCGGTCTACGACCTTTTGCAGCGAAAGCACGCGGTTCTCAGGAACTTTCCTGTTGTCGGACATCTGCGCTACATCCTCGAGGCGGTTGGTCCGGAGCTTCGCCAGTACATCGTCACAGACAACAATCAAGAACGTCCTTTCAGTCGTGACGACCGCCGGTGGGTGTACTCAACAGCCAAACAGCAGAATGCCTATTTTGGTTTTGGCACCGACAATGACCTTGACCAATCGCGCAATTACACGATTATCAAGCAGTCGATGTTTCCGCTCGATGGCCCATCGAATGCTCCAGCGCATCCCGATCCGTCGCGAGCATTGCCGTGCGCCAAAGTTCTCGGAGCTTCGCACGGTCGGCGACACTCGTTTCGTCCTGCATCAATTGTCAATGTCTCCGGAATGAGTTTCGGCTCATTGAGCGGTGCAGCAATTGAGGCGCTTGACCGAGGCTGCGCAATGGCGGGGGCGTTGCACACGACAGGCGAAGGTGGCATCACTCCGCATCATCTTCACGGCGCCGATCTCATTTGGCAGATTGGCACCGGCTACTTCGGTTGCCGAAACGAAGACGGCTCTTTCAATCTTGCGCGCGCTATCGAACAGGTGCAGTCAGCGCCGATTCGCGCGATCGAAATCAAGCTCAGCCAGGGAGCGAAGCCTGGTCTCGGAGGGTTGCTTCCCGCCAACAAAGTCACTCCCGAGATTGCCGCAATTCGCGGAATCCCTGTTGGCATTGCGTGCAAGAGCCCGGCAGCTCACACCGCATTTACCGATGTCGACAGTCTCATTGCGTTTGTTGAAGAGTTAGCCGAGGTCACTGGGGTGCCCGTAGGGATCAAGTCGGCAGTGGGTCAAGGCGAGTTTTGGACGGAACTCGCAACAAAAATGGCGGCGACAGGCCGCGGCCCTGACTTCATCACGATTGACGGGGGAGAGGGCGGCACCGGAGCAGCGCCGTTGGCCTTTACCGATCACGTTGCTCTTCCATTCCGATGGGGGTTTACCCGGGTCTACCGCGCCTTCGCGGAAGCGGGCATCACGGACGACATTGTCTTCATTGGTTCCGGGAAACTGGGTATGCCCGAAGCAGCGTTCAGCGCGATCGCGCTTGGTTGCGACATGGTGAACGTCGGCCGCACCGCGCTCTTCTCCATTGGTTGCATCCAGTCGCAGCGCTGCCATACCGATCGCTGTCCGACAGGGGTGGCGACACAGAATCGCCGTCTCACACGGGGACTCGACCCCGAGGACAAAGGCGTTCGCTGCGGTAATTACCTCGCCGGAGTTCGGTTTGAACTCGAGCGTCTCAGTTGGGCCTGCGGGGTCACGCACCCGGCAAAGGTGGATGCCGACATGATTGAAATTCTCGAAGACCGCTGGACAGCCGAAACACTCCGCGAGATGGTCGGTTACGAGCCTGGTTGGGGCACACCGTCAAAACCGCTGCTTGATGCGCTCGACGTGCAACTTGGGTAGACCCTTCAACGGCCCCACCCGCCACTAGCCTCGTCGCGTGCCCTCCACTTTGGAACGTGCCCGTACAGCGGTCACGACCTCGCCAGAACTACGCCGCCTCGCGGAGCGCGGCCGGGCCATCCTCCTTGGTCCGTCTGATGAAAAGCTTCGCCAAGAGCGAGACGAATCCCATTGGCAGCCGGAAACTGCTGCTGGGTCTCGTTGGTGGCAGACCGCCCTCAGTGCACTGAGTGGAGTAATGGGAGCCACGGTAATTGCGGCGTCTGCGCCACGGTGGCGCCTGGCCGTTCCAAGTTGGCGATTGTCGATACCCGGAATTGCCCAACCGGGAACCAGCACGCAATCGACCATGTGGTTCCTTCTCGGCTTGATCCTTCTCGGTCTTGGTTGGCTCGGCCTCGTTTATCGCGCCGGCCGTATCGCTGATCCGCGTCGCGCCGTCGTCGTTGTTGGCGCTGTCATTGCCTTGTGGGCGATTCCCGTTTCTCTTGGTCCACCACTTCTTTCGAACGATGTCTATAGCTACGTCGCCCAAGGCGAAATGGCGAGCCGCGGCATCGATCCAAGTTCGGTGGGGCCTGTCGAACTTGGCCGCAATGATTTTACGAGTGGTGCCGATCCGGTGTGGCGTTCCGCACCAGCGCCGTACGGGCCAGTCGCGGTGATGGCAGCCCGATCAGCGGTTGAAATCGGTGGTCATGACCAAGTCGCGGCGATCAACGTCTATCGAGTCATCGTGTGGATCGCCGTCATCATGGCGGCAATCGGTATCGGGTTGATCGCTGTTGGAAATGGTCTTTCCGCCGCGGTCGCAATTGCCATTGGCATTGGTAATCCGATCATGATTCTGCACATCATCGGTGGCGCTCATAACGATGCCCTGATGTTCGGTTTCCTCGCGCTCGGTCTTGCCGCGGCACAGCGTGACAAGAAGAAGTTGGCGGTAGCGCTCATCACTGCTGCAACAGCAGTAAAACTTCCCGCGGCTGTCGGTTTGTTGTATCTCGGTTGGTGCTGGCGTGGGGCAATTGCCACGTGGAAAGAACGTGTTGTCACAACAGTTGCGGTCTTTGCCTCTTCGATCGCCGCAATCGTCGTCGGTTGTTTGCTTGTTGGTCTGGGGCCGGGCTGGATCACTGCGCTTACGAGTACGGGGAAAGTCAACGACACCTATTCACCGACTACCAAGCTGGGGTTCAGCATCGCTGAGATCCTCAATGGAGTCGGACTCGACGTCAACGGCCAACTTCTTGCCTCTGGAGTCCGGGCTCTCGGTCTTTTGGCGACGGCAGTAATTGCGATTGTGATGCTGATGCGCAGTCCGCGGGTCGGATACATCAAAGCCACAGGTGTGATGCTGGTTGCCTATGTTCTGCTCGGCCCCGTGATTTGGCCTTGGTATCTGGTGACAGGATTCGCACTGCTTGCAGCCTGTGGTCTCGGCCGTTACCGCCCTTCATATTTGGTTGTGTGTCTCGCAGCGAGTTGGTTTGTTTGGCCCACTTCGGTGGTTTCAATGGGGACATTAGGAAGTGGCTATCAGCATCTACGAGGGCTGGGCGTTGTTGTGCTCGTGATCGCTCTCGCATGGGGTGCACAACGTTTTGCCAGTCGATGGGAGCGGCGCTACCACGGGTTCAGTGCGGCTGAACGAGATGCCGCCGTCTCTGACGAACGCGTCAAGATTGACTCGACATGTTGAGCGCAACGGTTTACAACGACGAATCCTCGTGGTCGGTGAGTGGCATTGAAGCGATCGTGTCTGCGATTGCCGATACCTCAAATTTGGTGTGGATCGATCTCACCGGACCCGATGAGGACGATCTAGATGCACTGGCAACGGGGCTCGATCTGCATGAGTTAGCAATTGAAGATGTTCGAAAACACGGCCAGCGGGCCAAGCTCAACCGGTATCCGCTTCATGCTTTTTTGGTCGCCTATGCCCGCGCCGAGGACGGCGATATGTGCGAGGTCGATTTCTTTATCGGACCGAACTGGTTAGTGACCGTCCGCGAAACGAATGATCACGGCGAAACGTTCCCGATAGCCGATGTCACACGTCGTTACGAGCGCATTCGGAGCCTCGATCCTGGGGTGGGATTCCTCCTCTATTGCCTTCTCGATGAATTGGTCGATGGGTACTTCGGTGAAGCCGAACAAGCAGAGGATGCGCTGGAAATCATTGAGGAGACGCTCTTTGACATCGGGCCTCCGTCGGACGGAACGCTTCAGCAGGAACTTTTGGAGCTGCGACGATCGATGATTACGTTTCGACGCAGGGTCGTCCCATTGCGCGATGTTGTGCTTTCGTTGCT
>WLGJ01000059.1 GCA_009703275.1 Actinomycetota bacterium | reverse complement strand
CGTCACTTATTGGCTTCTCGCAAAACGGCCATCAACTCCGTAATCGACGGATTCACGAGAATCTCGTCGCCAACCAACACACTCGGAACGGTTTCGGAGCCAATACGACGATTGAGAAGTTCGCGCGCCTCGTCGTCTTCCCAAATATTGCGGGTTTCGACTTCAAGGTCGTGACGCTCGATTCCTGAAAAAAGGATTCGGCAAAACGGACAATGCGGACGCCAAAGAACGACGGGTGTGATTTTGTCTGTCACTAGAACTCAATCGAACGAGAGCGGATCGCGCATGGAGCGCTTGAGTTCGGCGAAACCTGGGGTACGGGCCAAAGTTTGAACTGCGTCCCAAAGTTCAAGCGCTGCATCGCCACGAGGGATCGAAGAGATGACGGGGCCGAACAACGAAGCTTCTCGGTCTGTTCCGGGAGCAAACGTGAGAATCGGCGTGCCGACATCACGACCCGTACGGCCGAGCGATTGATCGGTTTCTTCGCGGAGAAGTGCATCCCAGGACTCGTCGTCGGCCGCAGCGGCAAGGGAAGCATCAAGGCCTGCAGCAGCAACGACCTCGGCGACAAGGTTCTCAGGGATTGGTTCGCCGCCGAAGACCGCAACCGAGACGCCATCGTGATGCATTCGTTCACCAGCAGCGGTGTAAAACGCGCCAACTGCTTCATTTCCTCCTGCAGCGCGAGCCGCTGCAGCGACACGAAGAAGGCGACGACCAAGCCCGTGAAGTGCGGGATAGGCCGGAGGAAACTTTGAGTAGTCGGTCTCTTCATTAACAATTGCCAACGCGATGAACTTCCATTCGATCGTGACACCGCGCAGTTCGCTGACCTCGACAACCCAACGACTTGTCACCCAAGCAAACGGACAAATGGGATCAAAAAAGAATTCGAGATCTGATGTTGTAGCCATAGCCCCACGATAGGACCAAGGCCACCGAACCGACACCTTTGGCAACTATCGTCGAGTCAATGGAGCAGCGGCCCAACCCAACTCTCGATGGTTTTCTCGCCGTTATCGCCGAGCGCAATGCCGAGGCTGCTGAAGCACTCAGCGACGGACGCCGCATGCGCACCGAACGAGGCCGAACCGCGGTCGTCGAGGCGCTCATTGATCTCGTGAACGAGGGAAACCACCCGACAGTCGCTCAGGTCGCCGAACGCGCTGGAGTTTCCGACCGCACTGTCTTCCGGTACTTCCCTGATCGCGAAGCCATGTACACCGCGGCCGCAGTCGAGGTCTTTCCGAAAGTCGCTCACTGCGTCTCACTCTTTCCACCTGACGGGCCGACCGAGGTTCGCCTCCGTGAGTTACTCAAGTTGCGAGTCGAGATCACACAAATCGGAGGGAAACTTGCGCAGTGGGTCGAATCCGATGACAAGCCGTCGGACCTCCAAAGGACCATCGTTGCGCTGCGAGTTGAGCATTTGCGCCAGCAGATCACCATCTGGCTTGAACCAGAACTCGCATCTACTGATCCCTCGCTTGTGTCCGTCCTGAATTCGATGCTTAATCACTGGCCCATCGGCATGCTTCTCGACGAATTCTCGCCAGAAGAATGTGTCGACGCGTTGTATTCGGCAATCATCAAAATGTTTCGGTCGCAGTCAACCGCTTTGCCCACAACACGAGTAACTAGAACGCCGATTCGATAACACGCACGTCACGCCCGATCACACACGCGACATCAAAGCGGATAGTGCTGGGTCGCATCTGGTGAGCATCGATCCAGCGCATTCCCAACTTGCGTAACCGCGCCTGTTTCGCCGGAGTCACCGCTGCAGCTGGCGACCCATAGGCATTGCTCGAACGCGTCTTCACTTCACAGAACACGAGCAATCGAGCGCGAGTTAGAACGAGGTCAATCTCGCCCTCACGGCAACGCCAATTACGGCTGACGAGCACGTAGCCGTGTTCCTCGTACCACCGGGCTGCCAGGTTTTCGCCGTAGGACCCAAGAGCCCGACGACCGGCAGTCAACCGAGATGCGCCGTCACGGGAGTCGCATCTCTTCGCGAGGCAACTCTTCGATGTTGACGTCTTTGAATGTGACAACTCGGACGTGAGAGACGAATCGATTCTGCCGGTACATGTCCCAGACCCAGGCATCTCGAAGTTCGATTTCAACTCGAGTGCGCCCGTTTTCGTTTACAACGCTTTGGTTGACCTCGTTGGCCAAATAGAAACGTCGCTCGGTTTCGACAACGAACCGGAACATTGGACAGACATCTTTGTATTCGCGATAAAGCTGCAACTCGACGTCGGACTCGTACTCTTCGAGATCCTCAGAACTCACACGCAGCTCCGCTCAACAGCGACTTTGCTTTGCCGCAACCGCAAGAGCCGAGGAGCGACAAGAAAGTTTGGGCCGACAACGCCGGCGAGTACGCGACGATCAGTCGCGCTTTTCCTTGATCTTGGCTGACTTACCAACGCGATCGCGGAGGTAATAGAGCTTGGCTCGACGCACATCGCCACGGGTCACAACTTCGATCTTGGAAACGATCGGGGAATGAACCGGGAAGGTTCGCTCGACGCCGACGCCGAAGCTGACCTTGCGGACAGTGAAGGTTTCCTGGAGTCCGCCACCCTGACGACGGATGACAGCGCCCTGAAACAGCTGGACGCGCTCGCGATTGCCTTCAACAACTCGGACATGCACCTTGAGCGTGTCGCCGGGGGCGAACTCGGGCACGTCGTCACGGAGGCTCTGGGCGTCGATCAGATCGATGGCGTTCATTGAAATGTCCTGGCTGCAATGCCCGCTGCGAGGCGGGGCAAGAAACGAAATCGGGACCGGGAGCGGTTGCCCGAGGGAGTCGTCATCGTAGGCGGACCGGTCGCCCAACGGCAAAGCGCCAAAAGGCCTTCGCTCAATCGGTGAGATCAGGGTCGGCCAGGAGGGCCTCATCGGCCTCAGACAACCCACCTCTGGCCTCGATCAGGTCGGGCCTTGAGGAAAGCGTCCGCCGCAGGGCCCGGGCTCGGCGCCAGCGGGCGATTCTGCCGTGATCCCCTGACCTCAGAACCTCAGGCACAACCATCCCCCGAAACTCAGCGGGCTTGGTGAACTGCGGATACTCCAGCAGGCCGTCGCTGAAGGACTCATCGCCCGCCGAGGCGGAATTACCCATCACGCCCGGCACGAGACGCCCTACAGCCTCTAGGACGACCATTGCGGCGACCTCACCGCCACCGAGGACGTAATCGCCGATCGAGAGTTCGCCGTCGCACAGATCAGTGCGGACTCGATCGTCAACGCCCTCGTAGCGACCACAGAGCATGGAGAATCCACCGGACTCGGCGAGTTCCTGGGCCATCGCCTGGTCGAGGCGGCGGCCACCGGGCCCCAGCAGAAAGAGCGGCCGAGGCGGATCAGCAGCTTCGACCGCGGCATATATCGGTTCGGGGCGCAGAACCATCCCTGCTCCCCCACCAAACGGCGAATCATCCACGGTGCGATGCACATCGGTGGTGTGCTCGCGCAGATCATGAACGCGCACATCGAGCAAACCCTTGGCCGAGGCACGACCGAGAAGGCTTTGTCCCGCGAACCCCGACACCATGTCGGGAAAAATCGTGAAGACGTCGATGCGCATCGCCGCTACTCCTCGTCGAGAAGTTCGAACAAACCGTCAGGGACTTCGACGACCAATCGATCTTCATCGTCACGGCCTTCGAGGAAACGCAGTGGCACAAGAGCGCCACTGTCGAGCACAAGAAGGTCGCTCGCAGGGTTGTCCTGCACGGCAACAACAGTGCCGCGTTCGGTGCCATTGGTTTCGACGACACTTGAACCAATCAGTTCGTGAACCCAAAGAGCGTCCGGGTCATCGTCATCAAGCGGTTCCGCCGAAAGCACCAGGCCCGAAATTGCTTCGGCACCTTCACGGCCATACACACCCTCGAAGGTCACGATCCAGCGATGCTGGTGAGGACGCGACGCAGTGATCACGAATTCGCGGTCACCAGCGAAGAGATGCGTGCCGGGCGCGACTCGACGGGTTTCGGTAGTCGTCAGAGCAACGACGACGTCGCCGCGCACTCCATGCGGTTTGTCGATGCGGCCGACCTCGAGGAGGTTCACCGAATCAGTCGAGGAACTCGACCTCGACATCGCCACCATCACGGGCGGCGGCGGCGCGCACGACGGTGCGGATCGACTGCGCAACACGACCGCGCTTGCCGATGACGCGACCCATGTCGCCGGGACCAACATGCACGTTGAGAACAGCCTTGCGGCCGCGATCGTCAAGTTCGATTTCGACGGCGGCGGGATCCTCGACCAATTGCTGAACGACGTAGGTCAACACGGCCTTTGCCGTGGTGAAGTCGGGAGTTGCTTCCGACGCGTCGACGGTGTCGGCGGCGTCGCTCACGATGCTGCGCCGGTGAACTGCTCCCAAGCGCCAGAGATCTTCAGAAGCTTCTCGACAACCTCAGTGGGCTGTGCGCCCTTTTGAAGCCATGCGACAGCCTTGTCGTTATCGATGGTGATCTCGGATGGCTCGGTGCGCGGGTTGTAATGACCCACGATTTCGATGAACCGGCCGTTGCGCGGCGAGCGCGAATCGGCGGCAACGACGCGGTACGTCGGCTGCTTGGTCTTTCCCATCCGCATGAGGCGGAGCTTCACCACGAGGTTTCTCTCTTCTGCTGGTCGTGCAAGAACGGACTACGAACGTTATCGGCCGAACCAATCGGGACGGCTGAGCGGCCTTCAATGGTGACCCGCGACGGAGCCGCGGGCAAGTTCAGACTTCAGCCGAGGCCGAGCGGGTCGCTATCGGGGCCTCCGGGAAGGCCCGGAAGGCGGAGTCCACCACCGGGTCGGCCCCCACCAAGATCGGCTTCGAAATCGGGCAATCGCAAGGGCGCCTTGCCTTTCGGGGCCACGCGTCCGCCGCCGGAGGTGCGTCCGCCAGGACCTTTGGACTTGCCCTTGGCCGCCTTACGACGCGACTTGTTCAGACGCTTGGTTCCGGCCCCGCCCATGCGCTTCATCATCTTGGACATCTCTTTGAACTGCTTGATGAGCTCGCCAACCCGGGCTGCTTCGGTCCCGGAACCATTTGCGATTCGCACCCGACGCGACTGATCGATGAGGTCGGGATCGACTCGTTCGGCGGGCGTCATTGATCGGATGATGGCCTCAACACGCGCGATTTCGCGGTCATCGATCTGCGCGTTCTTCACCTCTTTGGGAATGCCCGGCATCATGCCGAGGACACCCGAGAGAGGGCCCATCTTTTTCAACTGCTGCATTTGGTCGAGGAAGTCCTCGAGCGTGAACTGCCCTTCGAGAAGTCGAGTAGCGGCTTCTTCGGCCTGATCTTTCTCGAAGACCTCTTCGGCCTTTTCGATGAGCGTGAGCATGTCGCCCATGCCGAGGATCCGACCGGCAAGACGATCTGGATGAAAGAGATCGAAGTCGCGAAGTTTTTCACCAGTCGATGTAAACGCAATCGGACGACCCACAACTTCTTTGACGCTGAGTGCAGCACCACCGCGCGCATCGCCATCGAGTTTGGTGAGAATGACGCCGTCGAGTTCGAGAGTTGCGTGAAATGCCTCCGCGGTGTTGACAGCGTCCTGACCAGTCATCGCGTCGATGACAAGGAACGTGTAGTCAGGATCGACAGCCTCGGAAATCCGACGAACCTCGTCCATTAGCTCGGCATCGATCGCAAGACGACCAGCAGTATCGACAATGACGATGTCGCGGCCGGTCTTACGCGCTTCAACTAATGCGTTCTTCGCAACCTGAACAGGATCAGAATCTTCGAAAAAGACCGGCACTTCGATCTGACGACCGAGTGTGCGTAACTGCTCAACAGCGGCGGGTCGCTGAAGATCAGCACCAACCAGAAGCGGATGACGACCTTGGCTCTTGAACCAGCGGGCCAGTTTCGCTGAGTTGGTTGTCTTACCCGAACCCTGCAAACCGGCCATTAGGACAACAGTCGGCGGCTTTGCGTTGTACGTGATGCGAATGGTCTGGCCGCCGAGTGTGGCGGTGAGTTCGTCATTGACAATCTTGACCATCTGCTGGCCAGGATTCAGAGCTTTGGAAACTTCTTCACCGACGGCACGATCTCGGACACGTGCGCAGAAGTTCTTAACGACGGTGAAGTTGACGTCGGCCTCGAGCAGTGCGAGACGAATCTCTCGCAGTGCGTCATCGACATCGGCTTCGGAAAGCTTTCCTTTGCCTTTGAGCTTTCCAAGAACGGACTCAAAGCGATCTGAAAGTGATTCAAACATCAGGCAGCGACCTCAATAGATCCGTCGTCACGTGCAAGAACATCGTCTTGATAAATGAGCTTCTTCATGCGAACAGTGCCTCCACGAATTCAGCGGCATCAAATGGAACAAGATCATCTGCGCCTTCACCGAGGCCAACCAACTTCACCGGAATACCAAGTTGATCGTGAATGGCAATCACGATGCCGCCTTTGGCGGATCCATCGAGTTTTGTGAGCACAACACCTGTGAGTTCCACAGCCTCAGTGAACTGCTTGGCTTGCACCAAACCGTTCTGACCAGTGGTTGCATCAATGACAAGGAGCACCTCTGTCACCGTTCCGGCACCCTTATCGGCGACTCGTCGAACCTTGCTGAGTTCTTCCATGAGGTTCACCTTGTTATGAAGGCGACCGGCGGTATCTGCGAGTACAAGATCAATGTTTCGTGCGTTTGCGGCTTCGACACCATCGAAGATCACCGCACTTGGATCCCCGCCTTCGTTGCCTCGGACGAGTTCCGCGCCAGCGCGTTCGGCCCACATGCCAAGCTGCTCGGCAGCGGCGGCGCGGAACGTATCGCCAGCAGCCATCAACACAGTGCGCCCTTCGCGAACCTCGCGGACACCCAACTTCCCGATGGTCGTCGTCTTTCCAACACCGTTCACGCCAACAAAGAGCCACACCGTTGGCCCAGACTCGCTCGACTGAGTGAGTTCACGATCGAATCCGCTCAGCCGATCGGTCATCTCTGACTTCAATGCATCAAGCAGTTCTTCGCCATTCGAAAGTCCGTCAGCTTTGACTCGAGCCCGCAGATGATCGAGAAGATCTTGGGTTGAGGCAACGCCGACGTCGGCAAGGATGAGTGCTTCTTCGAGTTCGTCCCAAGTCTCAGCGTCGATCTTGGAACGACCAGCGATCGAACCCATCGCTCCCGATAACGCGGCACGAGCTTTACCCAGACGGTCGCGAAAGCGCGGTCGTTCGGCACTGATTTGCGGCTCGGCAACCTCAACCACTTCAGGGCTGACCGTCTCAACCTCGACAACTTCAGCAACATGCTCTTGTGCCGGAATGAATGTCTCGAGATCAGCAGCGACTTCGGCTTCGATCAAGGCATTGCGAGCAGCTTCATCGGCAGGCACGACGCGGCCGTCGACCGGAGCGCGTCGCTTCGATGGCTGCTCCATCGACCCACGTCGATTCCGAGGAGCAATGAATCCAAACCCGATGATCAGACCAAGAAGGACGACGACGGCAACGATGATGAGGATCTCAGTCATGAGGAGATGAGCCTAGTGGGCGGCCCTTCGGGCGCATCCGGGCGAGTTTCTCCGCACCCCCATTCGAACACTTCGCTCTGGGCCCAAACGCGTCAGTGGCCGCCCTCACGGGCGACCACTGACAACGATCTGAGGGATGGGCTGACTTACTTCAGCGTGCCGAGGGTGACCTCGACCTCAAGAATTTTGCCGTCACGATTTACTTCGACGACAACCTTGTCGCCAGGGCTATACCCACTTGCCATTCCTCGAAGTTCGTCAAAGCTGCGAACCGGCACGCCGTCGACCGCAACGATGAGGTCTCCGGACTTAATGCCGGCCTTATCGGCGGCGCCGCCACCCGTCACGCTCTGGACATAGGCGCCAGCGCTGCCTGAAGGGGTCGAGCTGGGGCCACTAAGACCAAGTCCGGCTCGAGCAACGGTTTTGCCTTCAACAAGCTGATCGGCAACTCGCTTTGCTGTCGAGATCGGGATAGCGAAACCGATACCGGTGTTCTCGCCGGTCTCGCTGTAGATCGATGAGTTGATGCCCATGATCTCGCCATTTCGATTCGCTAAAGCACCACCGGAGTTACCCGGATTGATTGAAGCATCGGTCTGGATCATGTTGATCACGACGCTCTTCTCATTCGGCACGGGACGATTCACCGCAGAGACGATGCCCGAGGTCACCGTTTGCTCAAGTCCATAGGGACTGCCGACAGCAACGGCGATCTGCCCAACATTTGGCTTCGCTGTTGCCAACTTTGCGGCAGGAGCAGAAAGTCCAGCAGCGCGAACAACGGCGATGTCTGTACCTGTATCAGCACCGAGCACCTGGCCCTTCACAGCAGTGCCTTGAGAATCGCGAACGGTCACCGTGGTCGCAGTGCCAACGACGTGAGCGTTGGTGATGAACAGATCAGTGTCGTAAGCAACGCCAGATCCGACGCCGTCAGTGGTTTCAATCTGTACGACCGACGGGCTCACTGTTGCCGCGACGTAGGCAATCGGTTCAGAGCCCGGATCGATCGTGACTGCTGTTGTCGTGACCTGACCGCTTCCTGCTGAACTGCGAATAACGGTGGTGGTGTTGTCATCGACCAGCGATCGAAGGCCGAAGCCAAGACCAAACAAGCCCACGACAACGACGCTGGCCACAACTACGCGAAGGAACGAATTCGAACGACGGGGCCCAGATGGTGTTGCGGCACGCTCTGGCGGCGGAGTCGGCGCTCCAACCCACGGAGCCGGCGTCGAAACGGGAGGCACGGGAGGTGCCGGTGGTGCTGGCACTCCGGGGCCACCGCTCCCCCACGCCGGGGGCACCGGGGGTTCCCAACTACCAGCCGGCGTCGGCGGGGTTGGGGGTTGAGGTGGCATTGCGGGGGGCTGGTTATCCCAGGTCATTTCGAATCGGCTCCTGCAACAGTTTCGGATCGAATGGTACGGACACCTTGAGGTGAACGTGACT
>WLGJ01000058.1 GCA_009703275.1 Actinomycetota bacterium | reverse complement strand
GGGTGGAGAAAATGACTGACGTCGATCTTGAGGTTGAAAGCGACCTTGAAGAGAATCTCACTGAGGAAGATCGCAATGAAGCCGCGAATGTTTTCGCGAAAAAGGTTGAGATCATTGGTGGGCCACCAGCTGGGCCCGCAACTCTTGAAGCGAAAGACGCGTGTGCGTGGTTCGGTGATCGTCTTGTTCTCGAAGGCGTTGATCTCGTCATGCCTAAGGGCAAGGTCACCGCGCTCATCGGGCCCTCGGGTTGCGGTAAGTCCACCTTTCTTCGTCTTCTGAACCGAATGCACGAACTCATCCCTGGAGCAGCCCTCGACGGCGAGATTCTCCTTGATGGTGATGACATCTATGCGACTGGAACGCGAGCTCAGCAGGTGCGAATGCGCATCGGCATGGTCTTTCAGAAACCGAATCCATTCCCGGCGATGACGATCCGAGAGAACGTACTTGCCGCTCTCAAGCTTGCTCGTTTGAAATGCGACGACAAGGACACCCTTGTGGAGCAGTCGCTTCTGCGCGCTGGTCTCTGGAAGGAAGTTCGTGACCGGCTTGATAGCCCAGGTGGCGCGCTCTCCGGTGGTCAGCAGCAGCGTCTGTGCATCGCGCGCTCTCTCGCTGTGCACCCCAATGTGCTGCTCATGGATGAACCTTGTTCGGCTCTTGATCCGACATCCACGCGTCGCGTCGAAGAAACAATCGACGAACTCCGTGGCGAAGTCACTGTTGTGATCGTGACGCACAACATGCAGCAGGCCCAGCGAGTTTCCGATCTGTGCGCGTTCTTCTTGGCCGCTGAGAATCAGCCGGGGATTGTTGTCGAACAGGGTCCCACCGATGTCATGTTCTCAACACCGACTGATCCTCG
Organism: Actinomycetota bacterium; assembly: GCA_009703275.1. Taxonomy (GTDB): domain Bacteria; phylum Actinomycetota; class Acidimicrobiia; order Acidimicrobiales; family Acidimicrobilacustridaceae; genus Acidimicrobilacustris. The sequence goes on along the minus strand of WLGJ01000058.1, from coordinate 8,147 downwards.
AACACTCGACTACGTCCAAGGACGGTTTGGCTGATGTTCACTGTGCAGCATTCGTATCGACGATTTCGCCAAGTTGCTGCGGCAATCGTCCTTGCCTTCTTGGCGCTCGTGATGTCGGCCGACATCGGCGCCGCGGCTCCGGCGCGTGTGAATGGCCAAGGCTCGTCCTATGTCGCACTCGCCATGCAGCAATGGGTTGCCGATGCGCAGACGACTGGCTTGCAGGTGAATTACCTGCCGACAGGTTCACCGCAAGGATTGACATCGTTCGGACAATCCCTTGCTGATTTCGCGGGAACCGAGGCGGAATTCTCGGCGCTGTCATCGCCTGGTTCTGGCGACAGTCGCGGCTATCAGTACGTACCCAGCGTCGCGGGTGCTGTTGCGGTGATGTACAACGTGCAAGACACAGCGGGCCGAAAAATTGACTATCTGCACTTGTCTCGGCGAACCGTTGCTCGCATGTTCATGGGTGACATCACTCGATGGAATGACCCTGCGATTTCCGCCGATAATCGTGGCCTAGTTCTCCCTGATCAGCCGATCACAATCGTGTATCGCGGCGGACAATCGGGAACGACTGGTCTGTTCTACGACTTTGTCGCCAACGTCGCCCCAGACCTTTTTGGCCCCTGGGCCGCTCGCAATCGTTTCCCCACGAGTGTGCGAATCATTCAGCTCGACAGCTCGCCGGGTTTTGTGCCGAAGTCGCAGGCGTTCCAAGGTTCGGATCAGATCGCGCAGTTCATTGCCAGCGGACAAGGTCTTTGGAGTGTCGGGTACGACGAATTTGGGTACTCCAAGGTGTACAACGCTCCGTCGGCATGGATTGAAAACGCTGCGGGGGAGTGGATTCTCCCGTACGCCGAAAACATTTCGGCTGCACTTGAGGACGCAAGGCTCCGACCAGATCTAAGCCAGGAGCTTTCGGGCGTCTACAACTCGGGAAATCCAAAGGCCTATCCGATTTCGGCCTATAGCTACATCGTGACCCAGTGCGTTCCATCGCCTGATCGACCTACCTGTAAAGGTCCCTATTCAAATCCCGGCGTGACCGAAACGCTTGCGTTGTGGCTTCGTTACATCGCGTGTGATGGCCAGGTGAATATGGCGAAGATTGGATACTCACCCTTGCCGCCCAACCTTTCACAGGAAGTCGCGAATTCGATCTCTCGCCTCACCGGTCAGCCTGCCGAACAATTGAGTGCTGCGAATTGCGCGAATCCGCGATTCTCTGGGTCAGTTGGTGAAGGTGGCGGAAGTCCGCCTGATCCGTTGGCAGGGATCACGTCAATCGGTGATGTTGCCGGTGGCATTGGTGCGACAACAGACGCAGCCGGTGCAGGCGCTGCGGGGGCCGCGGGCGCAACAAAGTCGGCTGGCGGCGGAAGCACCGACTGGCGCAAGGCGACGCCAGTTGCCTACACCGGACCATCGATTCCAACCTCGAACTCTCTGGCGTTGGTCTTGCTGCTTTTTGTGATGGTGATCCCGCTCGGCTTCGGCATTTTCCGATCTCGCAAAAAGTCCGGTGCGTAGTCACGAGTTTTGTCTGATTCATGTTTCCCAAGGTTGACGCGAACTTCACCAGAAGTTTGGTCGCCGCAAGGGAACCGTTCACTTCTGCATGTCAGTAATCACATTGTGGGCTGGATGCCCACCGCGGAAAGTCGTCTCAAAAGCGACTCCGTTTCCACGAAAGGACCCGAAAGCTGTGAAGAGTCCCTTGTTCAAACGAAGCCTTCTCGTAGGTGGAGCACTCGCAACTCTCGCTGCGAGTCTCATCTCAACAAGCACCGGCGCATCGGCAACAGTTGCTCCTCAGACGACTGGCATTGTTATTGCCGCCGGTGGTTCTGATACGACCGAAAAGGTCATGGATGCGATCATGGCCCAAGCGAATGCGCCAGCTGGCGAAACATGGGTGAACCTCGCTTCGTTCCCCACCACCGCCACCGCAGTTCCGGGTGATGCGAACTGCCCAACAATGAACTGGCAGCCAAATGGCGTGACACCAGTCGCCCCTGATCGCACGATTCCCGCGGGTTCAGGTAACGGTCGTTCCATGCTGCAGACCTTGATTGCCGACAACAACACCTATGGCTCACCCGCTGTAGGCGTGAAGGGGTGCATGGAAATTGCTCGTTCGTCCTCCTACAGCTCCTCGAGCGGTGTGAGCGCCGGCAATTCGCAGTACTTCGCCTTCGCTCTGGATGCTGTTTCGTGGGCAACTGGCAGCCTTTCTGCCCCGGCCGCACTTTCCAAGGCCGACCTCGTCAAGATCTACAACTGCACCTACACCGACTGGTCACAGGTGCCAGGCGGTTCTGCTGGCCCCATCCAGCGCTACCTTCCGCAGACGGGTTCGGGCACCTATGCCTTCTTCCTTTCAGATGTGCTTGGTTCCTCCAACTTCAACTTCGGAACGCCGTCAGCAAACTGCCCGGCACCGATTTATGTCAACGCTACGGGCGGACCGCTTGAAGAGAACAACGCCAGTGTGATTAATCCTGCTCATTGGCAGTCGGCGATCTTCCCGTACTCCGCCGGTCAGTGGGTTTACCAGGCAAATAACTCAGCCAACCCAACCATTGACAAGCGAGTGCTTCCGAGCGGTGGTGCGCCGGCACGTCTTGGTGGCATTCTCACCAACGTCGATGCGAACGGCCTCACCACGACTCAGTCGATGAATGCAAACCCTGCGGCCTACAACATCACTGACCGTAAGTGGCAGCTCAATGACGCAGGCTTGTCAGTTGTCCAGCCTGGAGCATCGGGCGGCTACCCGATTACCGAAGCGAGCTCAACCCGTGTGAACACGGTTCCGGCATTCATCGGTGTGCGCTTTGTGTACAACGTGCTCGACCAGCGTTCGCCGAACTACGTCGAAGCACTTATGGCGGTCGGCTTTGACAATGTGAACGGCAGCACAACCAAGAGTGCGCTTTGTAACGGTGAGCGGGCGGCCATCATCGCCAGCTACGGCTTTGCACCCCTGCCGACTACGGGAATTACAGGAACGGTTGCCGCCTCGGCGAACTACAACCTCGCTGGTTCCACCTGTCGGAGGATCTCGGTCTGATCGAGTCTCGTTGGGGCGGGTGTACTGACACCTGCCCCAACGAACGATCAGTTATCGCTTCGTACTCATGAATCGTCGTCTTCCCTTCCTCGGTGGCTTACTTGCCGTTGCTGTTGTTGTTGTCACCATTGCGGTGATTTCAACACGCAGCTCGTCGTCTTCGTCGTCATCACGCGATGTAGAAGTAGCGGCTAACGGGGTTGAAGCCGGGGGCAATTCGAATGAGAGCACGGAGTCGAGTCCGACGACGGCGGTAAAGCCGGCTCAGCCAGAGGGCCCCTACACGACACCAGACATGCCGATGTCCGTATCGGTCTCAACGACCGAAGGTTTGGTCTCTGGGGATGTGGTGTCGGTAAAGGCGAGTCCGTCGAACGGATCGCAAGCGTTCGGTGTTGAAGCTCGGTTGTGTCGGGGAGATGTGGCGATTGCGTTTGATGGCCAGATGTTCCCAACTCGAGCAGGGCTTTGCATTCCCAAGCCTTTCGCCCAGGGCACTGACTCGCTCGTTGAAGTTGCGAATCGGCCTCCGTATGGTCCGGTCGCCGTGAACTTCACAGTCGGCACTGGCTCGCAAACCTTCAACTTGCAGGACGGCACGCAAACGACCATCACTTGCGACTCAACCCACCCCTGCCAACTGGTTCTCAAGCTTCAGTACCCCAATGGTTTCGGATTTCAAGGAGTTCCACTCACCTTCCGGTGAGTTCGCCTCCAAAGAGTTCACCTGACGTTGTCCAACGGTTTCCCGCTACTCAACGCCTCGCTTACCTCCACAGTTCATTCTTCATCCGTACGCAGTCGACTCCTGCACCCTCAACAACGAAGAGGTCGTACACCGATGTCAAAGCTCCGCTCCCTTCGCACCCTGGGCATTCTCTTCGCCCTCGTGGCGTATCTGTTCTCAATTACGACGCTCAGCCCGGCCGGCGCAGAAACTGCGTCAGTTCCGGTGAACGTCACGACCTCCTCCACTGTGGGCCTTGTTGATGGGCAAGCCATCACCGTGACGGTGACAGCAGGCTCAAGTCCGATTTACGGCATCGAGGCCCGCCAGTGTTCCTTAGCTGGCACGATCGATTACACGGCTGACTTCTCGCCGACTGTCACGGGCAAGTGCACCCCCACCGCTCTTGGTTCGGCAGGCGCCGATGTCTACAAGACTGTGACTGCAGTTGATCCGTTCAGTACCGCAACTCTTCAGTTCAAGGTTGGCAAGGGCTCAAGTGGGTCGTTCAACCTTCAGTCGGGTGGAACGTCCACGGTGCAGTGTGATGAAACGAACGCCTGCAAGCTCACGCTTCTTCTTCAAGTCCAGGGCGGCACGGTGTTCAAGTCGTTCCCTCTCGGTTGGGACGGAATGGGTGCGCGTTTTAATCCTGTCACTCCGGTTCGCATTCTTGATACCCGAACCACGAACACCCCAAGTGGCGTTGCAGGCCGTGTTCCTGGAGGCGGCACTCTTGACCTTCAGATCAGAGGTGCAAATGGCATTCCGGATGATGCAACCGCCATCGTAATGAACGTGACTGCGGTGCTGCCGACCGGGGCGGGATTCATTACGGCATACCCCAGTGGCGTCTCTCGACCCCTTGCGGCCAACCTCAACTTTGCGCCTGGTGACGTCGTGCCGAATCTTGTGACGGTCGGTATCGGCACAAACGGGAAGGTCACCTTGTATCACCAGGGTGGCACGAATGACATTGTTGCAGATGCCGTCGGCTATTACTCCCCGGTATCGGGTGACTACTTCACGCCAATGACGCCAGTTCGAGCACTTGATACTCGAAACGGTACGGGCGCAGCAGCAGCTCGGGTTGCGCAGGGAGGCGTGGTGTCGCTGCAGGTTGCAGGTGCCAACGGTGTGCCGGCAAACGCCACTGGAATTGTGATCAACATGACCGCAGTTACTCCTGATAGAGCGGGTTATGTCACCGCCTATCCGAACGGTGTGAGCCGTCCACTTGCTGCAAACCTGAACTTCGTCCCCGGCGACATTGTTCCCAACCTCGTAATCGTTGGAATCGGCACGCAGGGCAAGGTCAACTTCTACAACCAGAACGGAACCCTTGATCTTGTCGGAGATATCGTCGGGTACTACTCGCCCGATACTTCGGCAGCACAGTTCTTCCCGATTACCCCAGTTCGGGCGATGGACACCCGTAACGGGACCGGCGTTACTCAAGCCAAAGTGGGCGCTCGTGGATCAATCAGCCTCGGAATCCATGGTGCTAACGGCATTCCGAATTCTGCGGTCGCAATTGTTATGAACACCACGGCTGTTTCACCGACTGGCGCAAGCTTTCTCACCGTGTGGCCTGCGGGTGTGACTCGTCCGCTGGCAGCGAGCCTCAACTATGTCGCTGGCGATGTTCGTCCAAACCTTGTCCAGGTTGGAATTGGCAGCAACGGAAGTGTGAGTCTCTACAACAATGTCGGCACAGTCGACCTCGTCGCTGATCTCACGGGGTATTTCGCTTGACGGACACTCCCTGTTCCGCAGGTGGAAGCTCCCGGCGATTCGTCGCCGGGAGCTTCGCATTCCTGATTTCGGTTTCTGTCGTTGCCCTTGTTGTGCTGTCGATCCTTCCAATGGGATCAAAGCGGGCTGAAGCATCGAATATTTCGACGCCGTGGACGGTGTCAGTTACTCCGTTCGAAAACATCAGCGACGGCACGCGTATTCGCATCAATCTCCGGACTGACAACGCGCACCCAATTTCAAGTGCGAAAGCTCAGGTGTGTCGCTCGGGTGTGAACTACGGGACCAGCACTTCTTTCGTTCCTAATGAGGATTTCCGCATCGGTGGCGCGAACTGTCCCTCCATCCCGATTTCCACCTCTGGAGATCTCGCCGCCCAAGCCTCGAACACCTACACCAATGCAGTGCGACCTGAGGGTGACACGTTCACGATTGCTGCGGGTGTCGGAACGGTTACGTGGAATGACACCAACGGCGCGGCGCAGTCCCTCACCTGCGATGCACAAAATCCGTGTGACCTCGTTATCCAAGTGCGCGGAATTGGCAGTGACAACGTTCTTCGGTGGATTCCCTTCACCCAAACTCTCACCTACAGGATCGATGACCCGATCGCTGGATGCGGTGGACCAGCTGCCGGACTCGTTTCGAGTGCAAGCTCCGAGCGGAACACGCGCTTGTGGGTCGATCTCACGCTCGCACAATGCAAGTCTCCGGGCGCGCAAGCTGGCGCCTTGAGTAGTGCAAGTTTCGCCGGTGAAGGCAGTGCACTCGAGATGTACTCGCGCGGCGATGTGGATTTTGTTTACAGCAGCGTCGTTTACGACTCTGCGCCAGGGCTTGGCCGAGGTGATTCATCGGATCCGTTAACTCCGCGTGGATCTGCTCTCGTGCCGGTCGCCTTGAATGCAACAGTCCTTGCGGTTGGCAATGGTTATCAGGGCGCGAACGGCGACAAAGTGCCCTACTCCGACGTCAAGATGACGCTCGATGAAGTTGCTGCGCTGTTGTCGGGTGGGCCCGGCCAAATCGATAGTTACATACCTGCGATCTATGCGCGCAACCCTCAGCTTCAGGGAACAGGCATGTTCTCAACATCCTCGTCGATCCAACTCGGCGCCGTGCCAGACAAGGAAAGCACGACCTGGTACTCGACAGGGATCCTTGACGCGTTGCGTCCCAATCTTTGGAAAGTGCCAGACACCGGTACGTTCGGACCCGATGCTGGTCGGGATCGGAGTGCATTGACCTCGTTTGCATTGGCTGACCCGTCGTTCCAGGGGGTGATCAATCTCTTTACTGGAACGTCCGTTCTTGACAAGACGATCAAGACGCTGAGCAATGGCGATTTTGGTGGCGTGTGGGCGGTCACTGATCTTGCAACGGCGCGCAGCCTTGGAATGACCGTGGTGCAAATTCAGAATGCGTCGGGCGCGTTTGTTGAGCCGACGCAGGCATCGATGCTCTCAGCGGTGTCCTCAATGACAACTGCGACGGATGGACGCCTTGTTCCCAACTACTCGGCGGCTGCGGTGCAAAACGTCGAGCCGTATCCGCTCACATTCGTGGAATACGCCGTCGCCCCTTTGAAGCCACTCGTCGATGATAAGTGCATTCCTCGAGCAACCTCGCAACAGCTTTTGAAGAATTGGTTGACCTACGTGACTCATACCGGTCAGCAGGAGCTTCCCGATGGGATGGAAGCAATCACTCCAGCCATGGTTCAGACGGCAGAGGCACAGATTGCTCTCGTTGGAACTGTCGAAAACAGTTGTGTCCCGGATGGGAGCGCGACATCTTCTGGTGGTGAGTTCGGAACAGTGCTGCCGCCTTCCGCTCTGACGAGTCGATTCGGATCCTCGGTGGCCAGAGTCGCGCCCGCTGGTTCCACAGTCGCTGTCGACGCGCAGTTGGCCTCAGTGCAAGCAGAGATGCCTGAGTTCGTGCGCCGATCGGTAGGAACTAACGTGCTGGCGCTCATCGGTTTGGCCGCCGTGCTGGGCTTGCTCACCGTTTCTGCGATGGCAACCTCAGGTCGTTTGTCGCTCAGCCGTTTCGGCCGGGGCGGACGTAGATCGTGACCTCGGTACTTCATCGCATGGAATCGAAGAAAACTGCACCCTCAGCTGACTTGGTCGAACCTGACCAGCAGATTGAGGCTGAACTTGAAGAGACCGACGCGCCCGTTCAACAACTCTCCACTGGTCCACTCGTCGCGCTGTGGTGCGTGATCGCAGTCGTGATTTTCGGACTCGTGCTCTACGTAATTGAGCCGTTATTCCAAGAACGCGATCAGGGAATGCTGCTCGATAGCTACCGCACGTCTATCGATAAGGCAGCGAATCAAGCAACTGGCTTGCAGGGAGTCGAAGTCCCGACCGTGGCGCCAGCGTTCGGGAGCCCCGTCAGTGTTCTCGAAATTGGCTCGCTCGGACTCCAGACCGTTGTCGTCGAAGGCGTTGATTCAGCAACGACCCGTGTCGGTCCGGGCCACGTTCCGGGTACGGCTGCACCCGGTCAGCCAGGCAATTCGGTCATCGTTGGACGCCGCACAATGTTCGGTGGAACGTTCGGTGATCTTTCGTC
>WLGJ01000057.1 GCA_009703275.1 Actinomycetota bacterium | reverse complement strand
AGGCAGTGCCGGTCGAACACGTCCTCGTTTCAGCTGGTCTTTCTTTGGGCGAGGCAATGCTGGTGCTTGAGCAACTTGAGTCCGATGGGTGGGTCTCGCTGCGCGCAGGATGGATCGAACGCATCGGTCGAGGGGGAGCCCGATGACGATGTGCGCCACGATCGCCAAGCATCCAAGTGAATGTTCAACGTTCACCGTTACAGTTTTGTTTGTGACTGTTGAAGCAGATGCATGGTTTCTCGACGAGTTTCAGGCGTCGCTTACCTCTGTGTCTGAAGCGACCCTGCGCGCCTACCGAAGCGATATCGATCAATTCGTTGGATGGGTTGCACGGCAGGACATCGAATCTCCCGATGACGTAAGCCGCACAACGTTGCGGCGCTACATCGCAGCGATGACAACGCGAAACCTTGCTCGCCGCACCATCGCCCGAAAAGCGTCGGCGCTGCGTCGGTATTTCTCTTGGCTGGTTCGCAGCGGCCACCTCACTGCCGACCCCTCTGCTGGCCTCAGTGCTCCTGGCTCGTCCGGTCGGCTTCCTCGTGTGCTGCGCGACGAAGAACTTATTCAGGTTCTCGATAATCCGCCGGGAACGACTGCGAATGATCCACCGGCGATTCGTTCTCGTGACGATGCTGTTCTTGAACTCCTTTATGGCAGCGGCCTTCGCGTTTCCGAGGTGTGCGGTTTGCGACCTGAAGATCTCGATCTCGCTCGCCGTCGAGTTGTTGTGTGGGGAAAGGGTTCAAAGCAGCGCGTCGTTCCCCTCAGTGCACCTGCCGTCGAGGCACTTGAACAATGGCTCGGTCATGGGCGGCGAGTAATGGCAACAGCCGCATCGCCTTCCGATGCGGTATTTCTGAATCGCAAGGGAACCCGTCTCGGTACGCGCGATGTCCGTCGACTTCTCGACCGCCGATCGCCATCACCGACTCACCCGCACGCGTTGCGCCATACGTTTGCAACGCATCTTCTCGACGGCGGCGCCGATCTTCGTGCGGTGCAGGAATTACTCGGGCATTCCGATCTCTCCACTACGCAGCACTACACCCACGTGAGTAAAGAAAGATTGCGCACAGTGGTCGATTCAACCCATCCCCGCGCCTAGTACGAGCACCCTTCGCACTTCTTCCCCGGTGACAACTCTGTACCGGAAGGACCGATGTGCGGTCACTCTCTGCGTTTCTTCATGCGCATTCTTTTGTGCGCGTGCTTTGCATCTTCATGGTGCTCGTCCAGATCTCTGCAGCCCTTATTTGGGTAACGGCGCCGAGTGCGAGCGCTGCGTCAACGACGGTTGAGTATCGGCCACCAAGCGACGCGGAAATCATTGATCGCTTTCGTCCGCCTCCGAAACCATGGATGGCTGGCAATCGAGGTGTCGATTACGGCACGAGTGCAGGTGCGCAGATCACAGCCTCGGCTGATGGCCGAGTGATCTTTGCTGGAGAGGTGGGTGGCGCTCTTCACGTCACGATCGAACATGCCGATGGATTGCGCACGAGTTCTTCGTTTCTTGCTTCGCTCACCGTCGCTGCGGGTGATCAGGTACGTGCTGGTGATGTCATCGGCATTGCTGGCGGCCCATTCCATTTCGGCGTTCGTGCAACAGACGACACCTATCTTGATCCCGAAGCGTTACTTGCAGGCTTATTGCGGCCACGCGCTCGACTCGTACCTGGTACCGATCAGGGGCTTGAACGTCTAGGCGCGAAGGAACGACGTACGTTGCTCGATGTCTTTCTTGACACTGGCGCCGCTGCGCTTTCGGCGACATCAGCGTGGACTTCGCGAACAACCGCGCTTGTTGCGCACTATCTCGTCGAACTAAACCCGACCACGCACGCGATGCGGACGGTCGATGCGTTCGCCAAGTGGGTTCACGATCAACGGACGTGTACGTCCTCAGCGACACCAGTTCCTGTTCATGAGTCACGGCGCATCGTGGTGTTGGTGAGCGGACTCGGAACATCAAGCGACTCGAACACTGCGTGGGAGGTCGATACGAAATCGCTTGGGTACGCCGATGTCGATGTCGTGCGGTACTCCTATAGAGGCGGTCAGGCGCCGCACGAAGCCATGAACGCAACAGGCACTGCACGGTCAGTTTCGAGCCACCCGTTGGATGCGATTGCAACGCGCGAATTCGATTCGCTTGACAGCCAACAGTCGGTTGGAACCTCGGCCGATCATCTGTCGGCATTGCTGCAGTCGGTGTCGGCGGCACAGCCGGGAATACCCATCGATGTCGTCGCCCATTCTCAAGGTGGCGTGGTCGCTCGCCTCGCGGTCGAACGTTCTGGGGCAGCGGGTCGACTTCCTTCTGAGGTGGGCACGTTGGTCACGTTGTCGTCCCCGCAACAAGGCGCTCCGTTGGCAACGGGAGTTGTTGCTCTCGGTGACAGCCCTGGAGGAGCAGCGGCGTTGTCTCAAGTTCGCGCTGGCGGAGCGGCCGATGAACTCGATAATCACCTCCCTGCTATCTCGGATCTGGCGGAGACCTCGCCGATCATTGATGAACTTCATCAGCGGCCGATGCCCGATGGGGTCCGGTTTGTGACGATCGGGGGATCGGGGGACGTCGTGGTGCCCGGTTCGGCCGCAATCGACCAGACCGCTGATGCCAGCGTCATCTTGCCGACCGATATCGGGAAAGAGGTCCACGGCACTCTTGCCTCAAACCCAGCAGCCACAAGGGAAATCGGCCTTGCCGTTGCCGGGATGGGCCCTACCTGTCAACGGCTCGGCCCGGCAACAAAGGCATTCGTCACGGCCGAAACCATCAGATATGGCCAAACCGTGGCTTCGGCGACAGCTGCGGTGGCAGCCGGGGTGCTGCCGATTCCTCCGGCCGATTGAGCCGCCCGCAGGCCAGTTGGCCGATTTTCCGGCCCTCCCATACACTCGGAACCCGGCCCGACGACCGTCGGGCATGTCGATCACCCGATTGGCATACCTCTACACATCCGCAGCCGTGCACCCCACGGTCGTCTCCCACCCGGGAAGACGCCAGCACGGGCCTGCGATCCTCCGAACCGATGGGAAGGAACACCCTCATGGCACCAGTTGTCACCATGCGCCAGTTGCTTGATTCAGGCGTGCATTTCGGTCATCAGACCCGCCGCTGGAACCCGAAGATGAAGCGATTCATCCACGGCGAGCGCAATGGCATTTACATCATCGATCTTGAGCAGACGCTCGGCCGAATCGAAACGGCGTACAGCTTTGTGCGCGACCTCGTAGCCGACGGCGGCACGATCCTTTTCGTGGGCACCAAGAAGCAAGCCCAGGATCCGGTTCGTAGCTACGCAGAACGCTGTGGCATGCCCTATGTGAACGAGCGTTGGCTCGGCGGCATGCTCACCAACTTCCAGACCATGTCCAAGCGCGTCTCGAAGATGAAGGACTACCAGCGCATGCGCGACACCGGTGAGTTCGAAGCGATGCCGAAGAAGGAAGCCCTTCTCATCAGCCGTGAACTCGAGAAGCTCGAGCGCAACCTCGGCGGTATCCGCAATATGGAACGCCTTCCCAGCGCCATCTTCGTGCTCGACACCAAGAAGGAAGACATCGCCGTTACCGAAGCCAACAAGCTCGGTCTCCCGATTGTCGCTGTGGTCGACACCAACTGTGATCCCGACATCATCACCTACGTGATCCCGGGCAACGACGACGCAATCCGCTCAGCGAACCTCATGGCTCGCGTGATCGCCGATGCCGTCGACGAAGGCCGCTTCATTGCTTCGCGTAAGCGTGGCGCGGTTGCTCCTGAAGGCCCCGCTGTTGTTGAGCGCACGCCGGAAGAAGAAGCAGCACACGAAGCCGCTCAGGCCGACGCACGTCGTCAGGCTGCCGAAGCTGCTGCTGCACGTGAAGCACGCATCGCTTCAGAACGCGCAACTGCAGAAGAAGCAATCACCCAGACCGATCCCGCAAACGAAACCACGCAGGAGTCCTGAAAACCAATGGCTGAATTCACCGCCAAGGACGTCCAGAACCTTCGTCAGATCACTGGCGCCGGAATGATGGATGCCAAGAAGGCACTCACCGAAAACGATGGCGACTTCGAAGCCGCTAAGCAGTGGCTGCGCGAGAAGGGCCTGGCCAAGGTGGCCAAGCTTGGCGATCGTGAGAATGCACAAGGTTCTGTCTGTGTCGTCGTTGACGGCTCAGTTGGCGCCATTGTGCAGCTCAAGAGCGAAACCGATTTCTCGGCCAAGGCCGCTGACTTCATTTCACTCGTTCAGGACATGACCGAAGCGGTTGTCGCCAAGGGCGCCGACGCACTCTCGGAAATGAACGACGAACTCGACGCACTGAAGATCGCCAAGAAGGAAAACATCGAACTCGGCACCGTCGTGCGATTCGACGCTGCTGGCAACAACATTCTTGACTCCTACCTGCACTTGCAGGACGGTCGTGGCGTCAACGCTGTTCTTGTTGAACTCGAAGGCGGCACCAAAGAGATCGCTCACGATCTTGCCGTGCACATTGCGTTCTCAAAGCCGGCCTACCTCAACCGTGACGAAGTCCCGGCTGAGGATGTTGAGCGTGAGCGTCAAGCTCTTCTCGACATCACCAAGGCAGAAGGCAAGCCTGAAGCGGCCTGGCCGAAAATCGTCGAAGGACGCATCAACGGTTGGTACAAGGAGCAAGTACTTCTTGAGCAGCAGTTCGTGCGAGACGACAAGAAGTCGATTACCGATTTGCTTGCCGGCGCAACGCTCGTCCGTTTCGCTCAGGTATTCATCGGAGCCTGATGGCCTCCGCGACCGCCCGCTGGTCGCGGGTTCTGTTAAAGGTTTCGGGTGAAGCGTTCGCTGGCGATGCCGGATACGGCATTGACGGCCATGTGGTGCAACGCATCGCAAAAGACATCGTCGACGTTCGCGCTGACCATCCCGACGTCCAGATCGCCATCGTTGTCGGTGGCGGAAACATCTGGCGCGGTATGGCCGGCGCCGGCGCTGGCATGGATCGTGCGCAAGCCGATTACATGGGCATGCTCGCAACCGTCATCAATGCGCTTGCATTGCAAGACACGCTCGAGCAGTTGGGTCAGCCCACTCGAGTGCAATCCGCTATTCAGATGGCGCAGGTTGCCGAGCCCTACATTCGTCGCCGTGCGGTTCGACACCTTGAAAAGGGTCGAGTCGTGATCTTCGCTGGCGGAACGGGCAATCCGTTCTTCACGACTGACACCACCGCGGCTTTGCGGGCAGTCGAGATCGAAGCCGGTGTGCTGCTTAAGGGCACACATTCGGGTACCGACGGCATCTATACCGATGACCCCCGCACGAATCCTGAAGCGACAAAGCTTGAGGAAGTTACCTACCTCGACGTACTGAACCAGGGCCTTCGAGCCATGGATTCCACGGCAATCACGTTGTGCATGGACAACAATTTGCCCATCGTTATGTTCGATCTCACCGGCGAGGGCAATGTGCGTTCGCTGCTTGAGGGCGGTTCGGTCGGTACCCTCGTCCGTTGAGGCGGTCGCTGGAGACCCCGTCGCTCTCTTCGATATCTCCTGGAGTGTTCCGATGACATCAGAGATGGCCGATCTGCTCCTTGCAGAAACCGTCGAGAAAATGAAGAAGGTCGTCACGCACACGCGTGCAGACTTCTCCTCAATTCGCACGGGTCGTGCTGCACCCGCGCTCGTCGAAAAGATTCCGGTCGACTACTACGGCTCCGAAGTGCCACTGCAACAGATCGCTGGCTTCAACGTTCCCGAAGCGCGCCAGTTGCTCATCACGCCATATGACAAAGGTGCCATTGGCGCGATTGAGAAGGCGTTGCAACAGTCCGACCTTGGTCTCAATCCAAGCAACGACGGAATCTCGATTCGTCTTTCCTTCCCTCCGCTGACTGGTGAGCGACGCAAGGAACTCGTGAAGGTCGTCAAGAACATGGCCGAAGACGGAAAGATTGCTCTGCGCAATCAGCGTCGTTCGACACGCCAGGAACTTGAAGCGCTTGAAAAAGGTGGCGACCTTTCGAAAGACGAACTAGAGCGCGCCGAAAAAGAACTCGACAAAATCATCCACAGCCACGAAGCCGAAATCGGCGATGCGTTGGGTGCCAAAGAAACCGAGTTGATGGAGGACTGATGGCTTCCGACGATCTGTCCCGCGAACCAAGAGCACCTGGTGATCCTGAAGAGGTTCGGATCATCACCGCCGATGAGATCGCCGAAGCTTCGAACCGTCCCGACGTGGCCACTCGACTTCCCGAGCGTGAACTTCCGCCGCCTCCGCCGCCGGTCATGAATGTGGGACCGCCAACGGGCGAACACGAAATGCCGCATTGGACCGAGCCGGCAACTGGTCAGGTTCCTGCCGTCGTTATTGGCGACAATCCTGTCGATGAGGCTCGTGCGTCAATGGCCGATACGCCGCGTTGGCGCAGTGAACACGACACCACTGATCACGGAGACCTTCTCGCTGATCTCGCGGCGTCGGAACCCGAAGAAGTAGTCGTCGAACGGCTTGGAGCGCTCGATACTGACGAACGCATTACCGATGAGGCGTATCTCAACTTCGACGATGTGGAACTCGATCCACAAACTCGTCGTCGCGGTGCGCGCCGTGGTCGGTCTGCTCGAGCGTCTCGTGGAGAAGTCGATCCATTGGCCGCGATCTTGCTCCCGCCTGATCTTGTTGGCTCGTCTGCCGTTGCGCCACCTCCGCCTCCAGCTGCTGAGCGCGCCGAACGCGTGCCGGCACCGAAGGATTCCGAAACAGCGCCCGTCGCATCAAAGTCTCGCAATGTCCCGATCGCTGCTGCTGTCGGCATCGGCATGGCGATCGTCGCAGCGCTGTTGTTCAAAGCTGGGCCCGTGCCGGCGCTACTTCTCATCGAAGTGGTCCTTGTCGCCGCAGGTTTTGAATACTTCGGAGCAATGCAAAAGAGTGGGTTCCGACCCGCAACGTTGCTCGGTCTTGCGGCAATCGCAGCGTTGCCTCTTGCGGCGTACTGGAAGGGCGAGTCGGCGATTCCCGCGATCATCTTCCTCACGTTCCTCTTCGGCATCGTTTGGTACCTGAGCAGCGCCAGTGGTCGTGCTCGACCCACCGCCAATCTCGGTGTCACCCTGATCGGTGTTGTTTGGGTCGGCATCTTTGGAAGTTTTGCCGCGCTCATCGTCAACATTCCTACCCAAGGCGTCAGCATTCTTCTTGTCGCAGTCGTTGCGGCAGTGGCCACCGACGTTGGTGGATTCTTCTTCGGTCGGGCGATGGGAAGAAGTCCCTTGAGTGCGATCTCCCCGAACAAGACCATCGAAGGTCTTGTCGGCGGAATGGCAGCAACGGTCTTTGCTGTGTTCGTTTTTGTCGTCGTGCTTGGGGTGAGTTCATTGGGCGCAGGCAAGGCGTTAGTTCTTGCACTCGTCCTCGCCGTCGTTGCGCCACTGGGCGATTTGGCCGAGTCGCTGTTCAAGCGTGACCTTGGCCTGAAGGACATGGGCTCGCTCATCCCCGAACACGGCGGTCTACTCGACCGCTTTGATGCACTGCTGTTCGTCCTCCCTGCGACCTATTACTTGGTGAGAATTCTCGGATTGGGCTGATCCCGCGGGGAATCACGCACCCTCTCTCGGTAGGCTGCCTTTCATGTCACTGACCCGTGTCGCTCTCGCCGGTTCTACCGGTTC
The DNA here is from genome assembly GCA_009703275.1 of Actinomycetota bacterium. Taxonomy (GTDB): domain Bacteria; phylum Actinomycetota; class Acidimicrobiia; order Acidimicrobiales; family Acidimicrobilacustridaceae; genus Acidimicrobilacustris. The sequence continues at coordinate 1,449 of WLGJ01000057.1, read as the reverse complement.
GATCGGTACACAGGCGCTTGAGGTCATCGAAGCAGAAGCAGACCGTTTCGAACTCAGCGCCATCGGCGCCACAGGTCGCCAGCCTGAAGTGATCATCGAACAAGCCCGTCGCTATCGCCCCTCGGTGGTAGCGATTAGCGACCCCGAAGCTGCCCGATCGATTGCCGCAGAACTCCCAGGTATTGAGGTTCGGGCTGGAAGCGACGCAATGGCGAGCCTCGCGCTCGAGGCCGATGTTGTGGTGAACGGTGTCGTCGGGTTTGCCGGTCTGTCGGTAACTCTGGCAACGCTCGAGGCCGGTCGACGTCTCGCACTCGCCAACAAAGAGTCGCTCATTGCCGCTGGCCCAGTCGTGCAGGTGGCGCGCCGTACGCCGGGCGCCGAACTCGTCCCGGTTGACAGCGAACATGGTGCAATTCATCAGTGTCTTCGTGCCACCGACAACAAGAACCGCGTTGCTCGATTGCTGCTTACCGCGAGCGGTGGACCATTCCGCGGCCGAACCGCTGACGATCTCGCAAATGTCACGATTGAAAACGCTCTCGCCCATCCGACGTGGAGCATGGGCCCAAAGATCACTATCGACTCTTCGACACTGATGAACAAGGGGCTCGAAGTCATCGAAGCCCATGAACTCTTTGGAACGCCTGCAGGCGATGCCGGCTACGGCATCGGTTTCGACGAAATCGATGTCGTCGTTCACCCGCAGTCAGTAGTGCACTCCATGGTTGAGTTCACCGACGCGTCGACGATCGCCCAGCTTTCGACTCCCGATATGCGCCTCCCAATCGGTTATGCGCTGGCGTGGCCCGATCGCATCTCCACACCATTCGGAAGAATCGACTGGACCACCCTTGGTCGTCTCGATTTTGAACCACCTGATCTTGAAGCGTTCCCGTGTCTTGCCCTTGCGTATGCGGCGGGTCGCGCCGGCGGAACCGCGCCGGCATGGATCAGTGCCGCCAACGAGGTTGCGGTTGAAGCATTCCTTGAAGGCCAGATCGCTTGGCGTGACATTGCCGCAGTAATTGCTGCCACGCTCGATCGTCACGACGGCGCCCCGGCAACCGATGCGGCTGCAGTGATTGATGCCGACTCGCAGGCTCGACGTAGTGCTCTTGAAGAACTCAACTCTTTCGCCTCGGTGGTGCGCTGATGACAACGTCTTCAATTCCAAATGACATCGATCAAGGAGATTCCGCGGAACCTCCTCGTTCATCGCTTCTGGAGCGGATCTTCGGTAACCAGTTCGTTCTGCTCGGACTCCTTCTGACCCTGTTGGGTTGGGTTGCGTTCACGCGTATCTGGTTGTTTGTCTTGATTGTGGCCATCGTTGCGTCGGTATTTCTCCACGAAATGGGCCATTTCTTGATGGCGAAACGCAACGGCATGAAGGTCACGGAGTTCTTCATTGGCTTTGGCCCGCGCGTGTGGTCATTCCGTCGCGGT
>WLGJ01000056.1 GCA_009703275.1 Actinomycetota bacterium | reverse complement strand
TCGTGGTTTTCAGATTCTGCTCACTGCGTACCCAGAGTTGTATCGCTGGTTCGATCTTGATCAGTTCGACCTTCGAAGGTTTCAGCCCGGTGCGACGATCTGGACAGGCCGAGGGTTCTGCACTGTTGGTGATCCGCTGCGGAGCCCGCGTGATATCCCTTCAACGGTATTCGCACCAATCGGTTCAATTCCCGACAAGTTGCGACTCCTCAAGTTGATCGCCTCGGTCCGCCGTGGCTCCGTTCCGGATCTGTTGCGACGCAAAGAGTCGTCGACCCGGGCGAGGTTGCAGAACTTCGGGTTTTCCCCACGCATCATCGAGAGATTCTTTCAACCTCTCTTCGCGGGGATTCAACTTGATCCCGATCTGGAAGTTTCCTCACGTAGGTTCGATGTCATTCTGCGCATGCTCGCGGTGGGAGAAAGCGCTGTGCCCGCCGATGGCATGGGCGCATTGTCAAAGGAATTGGCGTCGGGCCTTCATGAAGGCTCCGTTCGATGCAATGAGGCCGTACGAGAGGTCACCGAAAATGCCGTCATCCTTGAAAGTGGCGAGGAACTCACTGGCAGGGCGGTTGTCGTTGCAACTCAAGGTCCCTCCGCTTCCAAACTCCTCGGACTCCCCGACCCCGGCTCACGTCCTGTCGCTGCCATCTGGTTCGACTCAACTGCAGCTCCGATACACAACCGGCACATCCTGCTCGATGGTGCGCAATCGGGGCCGATGAAGAATCTTGCAGTGCTCAGCGATGTTGCTCCGAGTTACGCCCCTCCCGGCAAGACTCTCTGCGTCGCCGCTGTTCCCGGACCCTCTGCTCTCGATCCGCATCTCGAGGATGCGGTCCGCAAGCAACTCGCTGGATGGCATCCGCAATCACGCACATGGGAAACCATCAGAGTCGACGTGATCCCCCATGGCCAGCCACTGCAACTTCCCCCTCTCGACCCGCGTCGTTCGGTGCGCTTAGGAGCAGGGCGCTATGTCTGCGGCGACCACCGAGATACCGCTTCGATCCAGGGTGCCCTGTTCTCCGGGCGCCGAGCAGCCGCAGCAGTGCTCGCCGACCTCCAATCCTCACGCACGATTTAGAAAGACTCGTTCAGCTGCCTTCAATGGCTTGGATTCTGCCCGAATCGATGGCCGCTCGAAGCTCGGCGTGATCCCTCTCCGTCTGATCGGCATAGTCCTTCGAAAACGAGGCAATCGCCTTGTCAAAAGTGTCACCTTCACCCAGGTAGGCACTTATCGCGATCGGATCTCCAGTTCGAGCGTGCGCACGGGCCAAGGTTCGTCCGCAGACGCCTGCGTAACTCGCAAGTATCGATGGCGTCATTGAAGCAACGACGGCTGAACCCTTCATGTCTCGAAGTTGACGGATGTAATAGTGACGCTCGCGAAACTTCGTCCAACCCAAAAACATGTCACTTGCGGCCTGCAAAAGTCTCTGACCTACAACGACGCGTTCGCCGTGAGTTGAGTATTTGCTCGCCCCAATCCATGGTTCAAGTACTGAGCGATTCGCTTCCTTGATCTGCAGAAAAAGCGGATCATCATCTTCCCGATCAGCGGTACACAGCGCGATCCAGCAATGGGTGCCAACGCTTCCGACTCCCACGACCTTCCGAGCAATGTCGATGATCTCGAATCGCTCGAGAAGAAGCTTCTTGTCCTCTTGAAGCGTCGCCTTGTAACGATTCAGCACGGTTTGCACTGCGTGATAGGTCGTGATGTCCGGCAGGTGTTCGACGATTGGCGGATTGTCCACGATGACTCGGCGACCATCAACCACTTGGGTCAACTTGTCCAACGCCTGCAGAGTGGTGTGACGACGAGCCTTCTCAACAAGTTTCGCAGACCCCTTCTGTGCCTCTGTTGGCAACATCGGGATGATCTCGTCAACATCGACTTTCGCGTACCAGACGTCAAGCTGCGTCTGGTCGGCGAGAACTGCCATCCATGAGCGGTATGCCGACACGCTTTCCAATGTGGCGGCTTTCGCTTGTTCGGCAGAGAAACCGTTATCTCGAGCGGCAAGCTCAACGCTTGCGGCGAGGCGCTTTACGTCCCATTCCCACGGACCCGGCAGCGTTTCATCGAAGTCATTTAGGTCGAAAAGGAGGTTGCGCTCAGGAGAGGCGAAGAGGCCGAAGTTCTGAAGATGTGCATCACCACATACCTGGACATCGAGACCTGTGTTCGGGGTGCCTGCAAGATCGGCAGCCATGACTGCAGCAGCACCTCTATAGAACGTGAATGGCGAGGCCACCATGCGTCCCCAGCGCAGAGGAACGAGATCGGGGAAGCGACGACGATTTTGATCCTCAAGAACCGCAAATGGGTCGCGGCGAGTCACTGGAGGAACCCATCCCGCATGCGACGAACGCTGCGTGACCTTGCGTCGATCGCGACCGAGCTGACGACGCTCGGCTCGCGTCATGAGTTCTCCGCCTGTGTGCATGAGCGGTCCGAGCTCGGGCGGGGCACCAGCAATGACGACATCATCGGAAGACATAACGTCACCGTACTTGCGCCCTCACCGTGATGGAGGGGTTCTCTGATTGTGTAGGTTCGGGACATGAGCGAGATGGAAGTACTCACCTGGTCGATGTTCGGAGAGGCCTCACACGAATTGGCCCGCTTGATCGATGACGATGGCTTCCGGCCTGATCTCATCCTTTCAATCGCCCGTGGCGGACTTCCGATCGGTGGGGCGCTCTCGTATTCACTCGGGATCAAAAACACGCACGTAATGAACGTGGAGTACTACACGGGCAAGGGCGAGCGTCTGGAGTTCCCTGTGATCCTTCCGCCGCCGCTCACACTTGTGGACATTGAATCGGCGAAAGTTCTGATCTGTGACGATGTCGCCGATACTGGCCATACGCTCAAAATGGTTGTCGAGTACGTGGCATCACAGGTAGGCGAAGTCCGCACCGCGGTTGTGTACCAAAAACCTGAATCAGTAATCGACTGCGATTACGTCTGGAAGCACACCAACGACTGGATCGATTTCCCTTGGTCGACGAAAGCCGCACTCGTGAATCCGCACGAGTCCGACATACACGACTGACGAGTTAACGCTCTTCTCGTTCGTAGGGTTTCCCGAGTGCTGCCGGGGCTCCGAGCTGGCGTCGCGCTGCTGAATTTGAAACAACAACGAGAACCACGATTGTCATCACGTAGGGCAGCGAATCAAGAAAGAGTTGAGGGATTTCGACTCCTCTGGCTTGCAACGTGTAGCGCAGACTCGACAGGCCTCCGAATAGGTAGGCGCCTACCAACATGAGATCTGGACGCCAGAATCCAAAGATGACCAGTGCTAGTGCGATCCAACCTTGACCGAGGGTCATTCCATTTTGCCAAGTTGGCAGGATCGAAAGCGAGAAACACGCTCCCGCGATTCCAGCAAAAGCTCCACCGGCGAGAACGTGTAGATATCTTGATCGTTGAACGGCGACGCCTACTGAATCTGCAGTCTGTGGCGATTCACCTACTGCTCGAAGTTGAAGTCCCCATCGGGTTCGGAAAATGTAAATCGACGTGAGAACTACGAGCAGCCAAGAGATGTAGGTCAACAACGTTTGATTGAACAGAATTGGACCCAACACCGGAAGGTCGCCCCAGCCGAACAGATCCATCCTTCCGAACTGGTTTGCCACCGGAGACTGACCGAGGTCCCAAAGTCCGGCGAGGTAGGAAGAAACACCTGCAACGCCTGCAAAAATAGTCAACGCCAGACCTGAAATGATTTGGTTGACTCGCAGGGTGATGGTGAGAAATGCATGAATAAGGGCGCCACCAGCAGCAAAAAGCATTGCTGCAATAACTGCTATCGGCAGAACCAAACCGGCTGGGCCATCGATTGAGGTCGCCACCCAACAAGCTCCAACCGCTCCGAGGAGCATCATTCCTTCAACACCAAGGTTGATGACTCCGGACCGCTCAGCGAGAATCTCTCCGAGGGCTGCGTAAACGAGTGGTGTTCCGTAATAAATAGCGGCGGCGAACACCACAATGAAGAGATTGTCGTTCATTATCACTGTGCACCAACCACGTTCGAGCTAACCCCACGAGTCCGAACGACGCGATAACGCATGAGCACTTCGCCACCAAGGGTGCAGAACAAAATGAGCCCTTCAAGAATCCCTACAAGCCCTGAGGGGAAGTCTGGTCCCTGCAATGCATAACCAGCATTCGTGATTCCGCCGATGATGATCGAAACAAAAATCACTGCGACCGGGTTCAGACGTGCGAGAGCCGCCACGACAATGCCCGCGTAGCCGAATCCTGACTGCTGCATACCCTTCGGGTCGAGGATGTGACGAAAGTTTCCGACCGACGCAGCGCCACCGAGCCCCGCGAGTGCTCCCGAAACAGCAGCGACGGCAACGATCACACGGCCTGGACGCATACCGGCGTAGCGAGCCGTCGTCGGTGCACCTCCAACGACACGCATTTCGTATCCGAATCGAGTCCGACGTTGGAGAACTGCAATCCAGGCGGCTGTGGCAATACCAAGAACAAAGCCAAACGGCACAACAAGCGATCCGATGCCGTACTCAGGCCAGAACGCAACTTCAGGTATGACCTTTCCCTTCGGGAACATTTTCCCGGTGCCTTCGAGGTCACGCCAGAACGAGCTCGATTCGAAAATGAGGTAAACAGCGATCACTCCTGCGATGTAATTCAGCATGAGTGAAGTAATGATTTCGTTCGTGCGTAAATAAGCACGGAGGACACCTGGGATCGCTGCCCAGAGGGCACCGCCGAGAGCGCCCGCAATGATCATCGCTGGAATAGCGATCCAAACCTGTGCGTCACGGCCCAATGCGAGTGCAATGCCGGAGGAAAAAATCGCTCCGATGTAAAACTGGCCCTCGCCACCGATGTTGAAAAATCCGACACGGAACGCGACAGCAGCGCAAAGCCCAGTGAAGAGCAACGGCGTCGCGGCGATCAACGTTCCACTCAACGAACCTGTATCGAGGAAAGCTCGCTCGAGGATCCGTTGGTAGACGGAGATCGGATTCTGGCCAGTCACCAGGAGCAGTAAAGCGCCAGCAAACAGGGCAGCGAAGAACGACCCAATCGGTACGGTCCAGTTGATATGACGCGGCAGATGACTACGTGGTTCAAGACGGAATCCAGAGAATGTCGTACGCATCATGAACCCTGGCCTTCATCAAGGTCGGCGCCACCCATAAGCATTCCGATTCGAGAAATGTCAGCTTCAGCAGCCTCCATGCACGCAAGAACCTTTCCTTCGTACATCACTGCAATGCGATCGGAAAGTGCCATCACCTCATCGAGATCTTCGGATACGAGCAAGACACCAACGCCCTTTGCGGCGGCGTCGAGAAGAAGCTGATGCACTGTCGCTACAGCCCCAACGTCGAGTCCTTGTGTAGGCGAGGACACAACCAGAACCTTGGGCGCGCCAGACATCTCACGAGCCAACAGCACCTTCTGCACATTTCCGCCCGACAGTCGGCGGGTAGGTGTTTCCGCAGACGGAGCGCGCACATCGAACTGCGTCATGAGTCGATCAGCTTCGGAGGCAATCACCGATGGTCGAAGAAACGGCGCTCGCGAGATTGGTGGCCTGCGGTATCTCTTCAGAATGAGATTTTCGGCGATGGAGAGGTCCGGAGCGAGACCGGTTCCGAGACGATCCTGAGGAACGTATGCAACCCCCATCCGGATGGGGTGGCGTGCATCGGTTCGTTCCATTGCTTCGCCGTCAATATCTATGGAACCACTTGTTCTGGGTCGGAGACCGGCAAGTACTTCCACAAGTTCACGCTGTCCGTTTCCCGCTACTCCGGCGATGCCAAGAATTTCACCGGCCTTCACCTGCAGCGAAACATCGGTGAGGGCGGGTCGCCCCCGATCGCCCAGCGCTGAAAGGCTGTCCACGGTCAGCACCGTCGCTGCACCGGGCAGCGCACCGACGCCTTGGCGGATCACCGAGGTCACTTCACGTCCGACCATGAGTTCGGCGAGGCTCTCGCGAGAAGAACCCTGTGCTTCGACAGTCGCTACTGACCTTCCATCACGAAGCACCGTGATCCGATCGGCGATCGAGGCGACTTCTCCGAGCTTGTGCGAAATAAAAATAACGCTTCTGCCTTGTCTGGCCATTGATCGCAACGTCGTAACGAGCGACTCGGCCTCGGGCGGTGTGAGGACAGCAGTCGGCTCATCCATGATGAGCACCTGCGCATCGCGATAGAGCACTTTCAAAATTTCTACGCGCTGCTGCTCGCCCACCGAGAGTTGCCAAACCCTGGCACGTGGATCGACGGGCATTGCAAACTGTTCTGCGAGCTCGACAATCCGATCCTCTGCAGACTTGGTGTCGAGCAGGAAGCGACGAGACGGAGGCTGCGTACCGAGAATGATGTTCTCGGTCACAGTAAATGTCGGAATCAAACGGAAGTGCTGGTGCACCATTCCAATTCCGGCATCAATCGCTGCCTTCGGAGATTCAAAGATGGTTTCGCGATCGGCAAGCAGAAGATGACCTTCGTCGGGCCGGTAAAGACCCGTGAGGATGTTCGACAGCGTTGTCTTTCCGGCGCCGTTTTCTCCGAGGAGGGCGTGCACTTCCCCAACCCGCACCTCAAAGGTGACGTCCTCGTTCGCGACGACCCCAGGAAACCGCTTGGTAACGCCAAGGGCAGTCACTGCATTTGCAGTGACTGCCCCGGCTACAGACGTTTCAGACATCTGTCGTGAACTCGACGTTCAATCAGTTCTTCAGAGTTCCGTCGACACCCTTGACGAACCAATTCATTTCATACAGATCCTTCTGGGACAGTGTCTGACCCTTCTTGATCTTCACTGCGCCGGTCTGGTCTTGACGATCGCTCAGACCCCAGTACCAACCAAATGACGTTGCTCCGGCGTTCTTGGCCTTGGTCAATTCAGCGTCAATGAGCGTCTTCGTGTCTGCAGAGACGAGGGTGCCAAAGGTTGCAAGCGTTGTGAAACCGTCGGCAATCGTTCCGTAGTAGTTGTCCGACTTCCACGTCTTGTCATTCACTGCGTTGATTCGACTGAGATAGCGAGGACCCCAGTTGTAGGTCGCGGTGGTGAGCCACACGGAGCTGTATGCACCGGACTGGTCGGAGTCGTAGCCAACCCACGGAAGGTTGTTGGCCTTCGCAACCTCGCCTGCAGACGGGCTGTCCTGATGCGAGAAGATCACATCGACACCGGCTGAAACGAGTGATTCAGCAGCCTGCTTCTCTGCAGTGGGGTTGAACCAGTCATTGGTCCAAACAACCTTTGCGGTCGCGGCGGGGTTCACTGACTGCGCACCAAGAACAAATGCGTTGATGTGGCGAATGATCTCGGGGATCGCAAACGGAGCCTCGATGCCGATCTTGTTGTTCTTTGTGGCCTTACCTGCGGCGACGCCTGAGAGGTACAAGGTGTCTTCACCGGCACCCCAGTACTCGGCGTAGTTCGCCGGCGTGGTCTTGCCAGCGGTAATGAGATCGCCAGTTGCCTGTTCGAACTTCACGTTCGGGTACTTCGCAGCGGCTGCTGCCATTGGTTCGGCGTAGCCGTATGACGTTGCGAAAATGATGGTGTTGCCATCCTTCACAAGGTCTTCGATGACCGGGGCCACTTCAGCCTCTTTGACGTTTTCTTTGTAGGTCGTTTTGACCCCACTGCCGAGTTCAGTCTCGGCGAACTTACGGCCATTGTCGTGAGCTTGGGTCCAGCCACCGTCGTTGGTAGGCCCGACGTAGATCCACGCGGCCTTGACCACGCTGCTGCTGCCTGAATCGCTACTGCTACAAGCAGTTGCTACAAGGCCCACAACCGCAAGGACGGCTACGGAAAGAACGCCAGCTGTGCGAAAGCGGCGTCGTGAATGTGAAGCTTGGGAACCCATGATCTCCTCGAAGGGGTAGGTGGTTGTGCGTGTCGGTGCCCACGAGGGACTCCGCCCGCTGAGAACCTACTGCCACCCAAGTACCCAACTGTGCATTCAACGATGACGATTGTGTTTCGGGACACTGTTGGGTTCGCCTCCCCCCGAGACACGTCTCCGCTAGCGTCCCAACGTGCCCAATTGGCTCTTTGAGCTCATCAATCCTTGGACCACTCCGCTGGCCTTGATTGCGGGCATCGTTGCTTTCGCGTGGGCCTGTCGAATCCGAGGTCGTTGGCTTGCAATCGTTGCCGTTTCAGCGGCAGTCGGCATTGCTCTTTGGCAGGCGTGGAAGTCCGGACCACCCAACGGACTTCTTGACCTCCAGATCTATACAAATTCTGCCCGGGCTTGGGTCAATGGTGGCTCGCTGTATGACTACCGCGACCCCACGTTCAATCTCTCCGCCACCTATCCCCCGATTGGGCCACTGCTCTTCACTTCGCTCACTCCCCTCACCGCCGATGGCCGAGAGGTCCTCTTCACTGCCATCAATCTCCTTGCTCTCTTTGGTTGCGTCTGGTCGGTCGCAGGTCTCGCGAGAGTCGATCCCACCAAACGCTTCGAGTGGAGTTGCTGGGCATTCACCGCAGCGATGGTGACAATCCCGGTGTGGCTGACCCTTCGCCAAGGCCAGATCAACATCATTTTGTGGCTCCTCGTCCTTGTCGACCTCGACGCGATGCGGAGATCTTCTAGATGGGCGGGAATCGGAATCGGAATCGCCACAGCGATCAAGCTTGTCCCTGGTCTTTTCATTCTTTGGCTCGCTGCCTCAAAGCGCTGGCGTCCCCTGACCTTGGCGATCGGCACGCTTGTGGCCGCAACTGGTCTTGGGTGGGCTCTCGCTCCCGGCGATTCGATGACCTACTGGACCGATCTCCTCTGGGACTCAGATCGTGTCGGATCTGTGGGCGACGGCCGGAACAACTCCGCGCTAAGCGTCGTCGCTCGACTACTCCAGCCGGGTTTTCTCCGGACCGGCGTGTGGGCCGCAGTGCTCGTAGCGGTGCTCGCCATCGCACTCATCCGATCGCTGAGGGCATCTCGGGTGAACGACTTTCTCGCGGTTGCCGCAATAGTCGGATGCGCGTCGGCGGTTGCTAGTCCGATTTCTTGGACTCACCACTTGGGGTTTCTGCTCGTCGCTCTCGTCGCATTTTGGATCCAAGCATCCACCATGAAAGCAAAAGTGTTTTGCGTCGTAGCTTGGCTCGTCCTTGTTGACCCCGGCGGGCACGGGGACGACCCTTGGATGTCGACAGTTCGCACTCTCATGTTGATCGGAGCCGTGTGCTTCACGCCGATCCGTTCAACTGGCGAC
>WLGJ01000055.1 GCA_009703275.1 Actinomycetota bacterium | reverse complement strand
GTCCCCGCCATGGGGTGGGCTCGAACGACAGTTCCGATCCGCTCCACCAAGAGTTCAGGAGTTGCTCCGACGAATCCGTCGATTGAGAACAAGTGACTCGCTGGAAAGGTTCGGCGAAGCTGCGATACCACTGCGCTTGGGCTGATGGGCCGGTCGGTAACGATCTCGATTCCGCGGGCAAGAACAACTTTGCTCGCATCGCCCGCCGCAAGGCGTTCGGTGGCAGTCGTGACGGCCGCACACCAATCCTCGGGGCTGCGCAACGGGTGAATATCGAAGCTCGATGGTGAAGTAGTTGAAGAATGAAGCCCCGCATCTCGAGCGAACCCGGTGCCAATGCGAGTGGTTCGTCCAAGGACTTCGGCGAGCTCGGCTTCGGAGGGCTCATCGTCTTGGCGAGCGATTGTGGTGAGCCAGGTTGTCCCGTCAGCGTTACGGCCAACGACGATCCGCGGAATGATCAATTCGCCGTCGAGGTTTGCGTCGAAAGGAAACGCTCCGAAGGCGACAACTCCGGAACCGGGTATCTCGAGTTCGTCGATGACCTCGATGTTTCCGAGAGCAGCGTGCGCCGTTGTCGAGGTGAGCGAGCGATCGCTTCGTGGAACGGTGACTCGCGCCGAATGACCGATCCCGATAATCCCGACACCATTGGTGACGAAAAGCATGTCTTCGTCGTCACACAGGGCGACAAGGTCAGCGTCAATCTCAAGAGCACGAGTGCGAGCAACCATGCCCACGGTCTGATTCACCGCTGGTCGTCGCTCCGTGTCGCAGTGATGAGTTGCGAAATGCCAACGGAAAGCAATTGACGTTCGACCTGCACGAAGCCTGCGTCGGCAAGTCTCTGCAACATCACACCAGGTTCGGGAAGATACGCAACCGATTTCGGAAGGTACTGGTAGGCCGAAGGATCGGAAAGAAGGCCGCCCACCTTGGGAACGATGGAACCGAAGTAGATCGAGTGGCCCCAGCGGAGGAAGCGATTCGGAGGCTCGGCAACCTCAAGGATGGCGATGCGTCCACCGGGTCGAACGGTTCGAGCAAGCTCAGCGAAGAACCCATCGAGTTCGACAAGGTTTCGAAGAGCGAACCCGCAAGTGATTCCGTCGAGCGAGCTATCGGGTACGGGAAGTGCAAGTGCGTCAGCTTCGGTAAGCGGAGCTGACGTTCGTGCGGCAGCGAGCATTCCGAATGAAAGATCAAACCCGATTGGTCGAAGGCCCTGCTTTTGAAGCTCGCGACAGAAGTCACCAGTTCCACATGCGAGATCAGCGACGAGCGAACCGGCGGGGAGGCCAAGTTCACGAACGGTGCGTGTGCGCCACGCCACGTCCATGCGGAATGTCATCACTCGGTTCACGAGGTCGTAGCGAGGTGCGATCGCGTCGAACATCGAACGAACGGCGCGCACTTTCTCTTCGCCCTGCGGAAGCTGTTGGCTGTCCATCTCGGTCACGAGATCAGCCTACGGGCCTCTGGGCTCAAGTGACGAAGCGGGGACTCATTGCGTCACCCTGAGTGAATCTGGCCTCAGCGCCGCACTGTTGTCGAGGTGGTCGACGAAGAAGTCGATGGCGCTCTGGGGGTGGCGATTCCAAATTTCGCAAGGTTCGAGACGCTCGGGTATTTGAGGCCGGCCGGACCTTCAGCGAAGGCATTGAGAATGTTTTCGGTGACCTTTTGGAGTTTGCAGATTGGTGTGGTTGGAGGACCAGCCGGACATGCATCGAGAAGTCGTGGCGACCATCCAAAAGTTGCTGCGGTGAAGACGCCGGCACCACTGGGCACCGTGTACCAAGTTGAATCAGCGAACGACGCTTTGCCGCGACAAGTGACGGGGGAGTGGGCCAGCACCTGAATGTTTGCCGGCGTCGGTGCACCTGGAGTCACTCGGTCGTATTCGTTGCCGACCATCTTTGACACGCGGTCGCCGTTTTTGAATTGGGATCCTTCAAACATCCACATTGACGCATCGCCAACTACCCAATCGGCTTCGACGGGGTTGCATTCGTAATACGAACCTGTGAGAGAACTCTCGGGGTTTGCCGCAGGACTTTCGCGGAACGAAGTAGTGACGCGCTCGTTGTCTTTTCCGTAGAGGGGGTCTCGAGTCGCATCTCGGTAGTTGACCTCGAGGCGGGCCTCGCCGGTGGGGGCGTCTTCAAGACGAATCCGGCGGTAGACGTTGTTGGCGCCGAAGAATCCGATGTTGACGCCAGCATCTCGAGCGGCTTCAAGGTTCTTGCGCATCTCGACCGTGTAGTACTCATCGTGTCCAGGGATGATGATGCCGCGGTGGTTCTTGGCCAATTCGCCACGTTGGTGGAGGTCGATGTTGGTCCAGTACGACACGTCGTAGCCGTAGCGCTCCACGAACGTGATGAACTCCCGTTCCCGACCAAGAAATTCGCCGCTGCCGTTTCCGGTGTACGGACGATCAAAACTCACGACGTCTGCGCGGCCATTTGTCCCGGTGTAGATGCTTGCACCGCCCCAACCGTTGTATGCCTGCCAGGTCGTGACAGCGCTCTGCATCAAGAGATCGGATGTGCTCTTGTCGTCGCGAATGACGAGGGGCACGAATGTCTCTCCACCGTCGTCGCTATCAAGTTTCAGGAGGTACTGGCCGGGAGGCCAAGTCACATCGGCGTTGATCGTTAACGAAGGCGCCCAAGGAGCGCTCCACGTCTTTGTTGCTGCGTTCTGCACTGCCTTTGGTTGATTGACTCCAGGTTGAGGTTCGCTCTTCCAGATCAACCGTGCGCCGTTGCCGGCGTACCAACCAATTCGATATGCCGAAACTGTCCACGTCTTCGCTCGGGTCGAGACTTTCAAAACTGCAGATCCGCCAACATCGATACTTGTGGTGTCAAGGAAGCCTTCAACCTTTGCCCACATTGCGCGATCGTCGGGAATCTTCCACTCGGTGGTGCCCGGTTTAGCGTTCTCTTCGGCAATCCAGCCCTTGACTCGGTACTGCGAGTAGGGATCTTTCTTGTCGACCACAGGAGGTTTCGTCGTCGCTTCGGTGCTCGAACTCGATGTCTGTGATGAAGAGGACCGTCCCGCAGAGAACGCCGCTGCTCCTAACCCGATAGCGAGGATGACGATGCCAAGGACAGCCAGCTTCGCTCGCGACAGTTGGGGTTCCTTGGCGTGCTTCACAGAATCGAGAGGTTAGGGGTGAACCGCTGCGCGGTGGCGTCGCCTCGATGCGGTCTAGCCGTCAGAATCGGCGACAAGGGACCGGGCCCATCGGTAGTCAGCCTTGCCCGCAGGCGACCGTTCGATCTTGTCGACCACGACGATGGCTTTTGGGAATTTGTAACGAGCGATATGGCCATCGCACGCAGCAAGTAGTTCGTCAGAGGTAGCTGATGATCCATCCCTGAACTGCACGATGGCGACGACTTCATTCCCCCAGCGTTCCGACGGACGGCCAGTGACAATCACGTCATAAACCGCTGGGTGGTGAGCGAGAGCAGCTTCAACTTCCTCGGCGAAAATCTTTTCGCCACCGGAATTAATCGTGACCGAATCGCGTCCGTGAAGTTCCAAAACCCCGTCGACGGTAATTCGGGCCCGATCTCCGGGGACGGAGTAGCGGACGCCGTCGATTGTTGGGAACGTGCGCTCAGTCTTTTCTGCATCGCCGAGATAGCCGAGCGGGACGCGCCCGCATTGGGCCAACCAACCGAGATCTTCGTGTCCTGGTTCAAGGCGACGGTCGAGATCGGCAGAGATGATGGCCATGCCAGTGCCTGGTTTGAACGTTCCGGTCGTGACCTCGGCACCTGCCCCAATGACTTGGCTTGCCTGCTGACCCGTTTCCGATGAGCCAAGTCCATCCATGATCGCCATCGACGGAAGCCGCTCAAGCAGGGCGGACTTCACGGGGGCGGAGAGTGCAGCGCCGCCGCTTATAAGCAATACGAGCGACGAGAGGTCTCGGGGCGTTCGGTCGAGTTCGTCAATGAGTGGTCGACCGAACGCGTCTCCGACGATCTGAGCGATGTTGACGTTCTCGCGTTCGATCGTGTCGCAAAAGTCGGCAGCATCGAATGTGTTCGCGTGATGAGGAAGCACGATTGTGTTGCCATTCCCCAGTGCATTCATCGCCATCCAATGTGCGGCGCCATGCATGAATGGAGCCGATGGAAGGACCCGCATTCCGCCTTCGACGGCGTTCTCAATCACCGATTCGATTGAGTCGTACTCGACTCCCGTTGAAATCTTTCGCCCACCAAGTGCGGCCGGGTAGATGTCGCCTTGGCGCCAAAGGACACCTTTTGGCATGCCCGTTGTTCCCCCGGTGTAGAGGATGTAGAGGTCATCGGGCGACGGGGTCTCAAGAGGTGCCATTGACGCCGATGCGAGTACGTCTTCGTACCACTCCGCGCCATCAAGAAGAGGAGCTCCGCTGTTGTCGTCAACCTGAAGGAGCAGTTGAAGCTCGGGAAGTTCCGAGCGGATCGCGTCAAGGGTTGCTGCGAATGCGGAATGAAAGATGACGACGCGAGCGCCCGAGTCATTAAGGAGGTAGCGGAGTTCGCCAGAAACGTAGCGATAGTTGACATTGAATGGCGCGAGGCGAGCCGAATACGCCCCGACCATTGCTTCGATGTACTCGGGGCAGTTGTGGAGGTAAAGCGCGACGAGGTCCTGGCCGCTTTGCCAGTTCTGCAGTTCGGCCCGGTCGGTGTGGTGGCCAAAGCCGCGATCCGAAAGAGCGGAGGCCAAGCGATCGACGCGGGCCATGAACGCGGCGTAGGTCAGCCGCCGGTCATCGTGGACAAGTGCTTCGCGAGTTGGGACTGCGTGAGCGACCGCGCGAATGACCTCGGACAGGTTGAAATCCATGAGCGACTAAGAAAACCAGATTCGCTGATACTCACGGCTTTGTTGGTGCAAGAGGAGCCCGAACAATGCCAGCGGCATGATGAGGAAAAGTAGGAAATTGAAGTTCAAGACAGATCCCACCCCGTCGTTCACGATCGCCAGAACAAATGGGACCAGACCAACGGCGGCAACCGTCACACCGAGCCAGTAGCCCCAGCGCTTTTCGTTTGCGATCCCGAAAGCGGCACCCGCTCCGATGATGATGAACAAACCCAATGGGTTCGTGAACCCACCGAAGAGGACTGAGAACACGGCATCGATGTACAGCAGGTACACCGCAATCTGAAGTGTTTGGGGCTGAGTCGGGTTTGTCCAACGTCGGGTCTCCATGGGGTGCGAGTCTGTCAGGAATGGAACCGGTTGCCGCACCAGCGCATGGAATTTCTCGCCGCGACCTTGTTGGTGTGACGTTGGCCGCTGGCGCCGGGACGCGACTCGCTCCGCTTTCGGGTCTGCTGCCGAAGGCGCTTTGCCCCGTGGGAAATCGGGCGCTTGTGGATCTAGCTCTTGATCGACTTGAGCAAGTGACTCCGAACATGGCCGTCAACGCTCATCACTTTGCCGATGAGGTGCTCAGGCACATCGATCAGGAATGGGCTGGCGCTGTCACTGTTTCGACCGAACCAGGGGAGGCTCTGGGAACTGCTGGTGCGCTTGCTCGCTTACGGCCATGGATCGATGGCCGTGCGACGGTTGTGGTGAATGCCGACAGTTGGTCGCCGACGTCTCTCGCTCCACTCGTCGATGGATGGGATGGTCGCAGCATTCGAGTCATGGTGAATGGCGATGGTGGTTTTGGTCCTCGGGCACGCATTGTTGCGAGCACGCTGCCGTGGTCGGTGGCAAAGAATCTTGTCGAGAAACCCACTGGTCTCTACGAAGTCGTGTGGCGAGAAGCTTTTGCGCGCGGAGAACTAGAAGTCATTACTCACAAAGGTCCGTTTATTGACTGCGGTACACCGCTCGATTACCTCGAAGCGAATCTCGCAGCAGCGGCAATCCACGGTTCGGCGATCCTCGGCGCAGGAACTGTCATCGAAGACGGAGTCGACATCAGCGGAAGTGTGATTGGAGCCGGGGCCCGCATCAACGGCGATGTTGTGAATTCGGTGGTGTGGCCGAATCAGTCCGTTGCGCGTGGCGAACGGTTGATCCGCTCAATTCGTGCTGGCACTTCAGTCACCGTTGGTCCGCTGTGATTGGCGCGCAACTGCCCGCATGCGGCGTCGATGTCATTGCCACGATTGGCGCGAACAGTGACGTTCACGCCGAGATCAAGTAACTGATCGGCAAATTCCTTGACCTTCGCTGGTGACGAACCTGTAGTCGGCCAGCCGGGAGTGTCATTGAGCGGAATCAAATTCACATGGGCACGCAAACGGCGGGTGGCTGCTGCGAGCTCGCGCGCATCGCTCTGGCGGTCGTTCACGTCAGCGATCAGCGCCCACTCAAACGAAAGACGTCGATTCTTGACCTTGAGATAGTCCTCGCACGCGTCGTACAGATCAGCGAGGGGGTAGCGCTTGTTAATTGGCACGAGTTCGTCGCGAAGTTCGTCATTCGCAGCATGCAGCGATACCGCAAGATTGACCGGAAGCGGTTCGTCGGTCAGACGACGAATGCCGGGGATGATGCCGACTGTAGAAATCGTGAGGTGTCGAGCGGAGATGCCGATATCGCCGTGGATGCGATGGACTGCACCAATCATGCGGTCGTAGTTCGCCATGGGTTCGCCCATTCCCATGAACACAATGTTTGAGACGCGGCGGGGTGTTGGGCCCTCATTGGCTCGTCGTGCTGCGCGAACAACTTGTTCGACAATTTCGCCGACAGTGAGATTTCGTTCGAAACCGCCTTGCCCGGTTGCACAGAATCCACACGCCATCGCGCAGCCGGCCTGGGTGCTGACGCAAACCGTTGACCGATCCGGGTAGTGCATGAGCACAGTTTCAACAGATGCTCCGTCTGGAAGTCGCCACAGCCATTTCACCGTGTTGCCATCGGCGGTTGCCGATTCGGTGACCATCTCAAGAGCAGAGGGGAGTGTTTCGCTCAGGCGGGTTCGTAATGAAGCGGGAAGTGACGTGATGTCCTTTGGCTCTGCAAAGTCGACATAGAGGCCCTTCCAGAGTTGGTCGAGTCGATAGCGGGGTTCGCCGTCGAGGATCGTGGTGAGAGCGTCGCGGTCGGCCTCGAAGAGGGACATCGAATCTGATGTCATGTCGGCTCACTTTCGAGACGACCCCACCAGCAGTGTGAATCGTGTTCGACGAATCCAAGATCTCGATACAGCGATTGGGCAGCAAGGTTGTCGTGCTCTACATGCAGCAAGCCGACCTCAATGGACTTGGATGCGAGAAAAGCGAGTCCGGCAATCGTGAGGGATCGTCCGAGGCCCTGTCCGTGGAATGCGGGGTCGACGGCAATGACAAAGATTTCGCCGAGTTGAGGATCGGTCGCAGTTTCCGGGTGGACTCTGGTCCAGCAGAACCCGGCCAGGGTCCCGTCGATCTCATGAAGCAGAAACCCTTCGGGGTCGAACCATGGTTCGCGAAGTCGGTCATTGAGATGTTCGCTCGTCCAGTTCGATTGGTCGGGGTGCCATTCGAATGCACGGTTATTCACTCCCAAGAACGCCTCGTCATCACGACCAGGAACGAATGATCGGGTGGGAAGCGGCGTGGTCGAATCGGCAAGTGGAAGGCGGATCCGTAATTGCTGATTGCAACGAACGAGACTGAGGCCGGCGGCGCGAGCTTCCGCTGCGTCAGCCTCAGTGGCTGGTTCTGTTTCCAGCGAGAGAAGCTGGCCTGCGTCATCGCGACGTTCATTGCGCACGGCCGGACCCTACCGGCGCTGACGGCAGTAGGGTCCCGTCCTCATGGCCAAGCCCCGATCTCCGAAAGGTCGAGCGAAAGAGACGCTCGCTCGCCTCGACCTCGAATATCCCGATGCGCAGTGCGAACTCGATCATCGCAACCCCTATGAGTTGCTGGCCGCCACGATTCTTTCGGCCCAGTGCACCGATGTCCGCGTAAATCAGGTCACCCCGGCCTTGTTCGCTCGGTTCCCGTCCCCCGAAGACCTCGCGATCGCCGATCCGCTCGAAGTCGAGGAACTGGTTCGCAGCACGGGCTTCTACAAGAACAAGGCCCGATCCCTCATCGGGATGGCCCAAGCACTCGTCGAGCGCTACGGCGCCGAGGTTCCATCGTCGATGGAGGAGTTGGTAACGGTTCCCGGGGTCGGTCGAAAAACCGCGAATGTGGTCCGGAGCGTCGCTATGGACCTTCCTGGGCTGCCCGTCGACACCCATGTCGGTCGGCTCTCGATACGGCTTGGACTTACGACCGAAACCGATCCGGTGAAGGTCGAATATGTGCTCAACGACATGATCCCGCCCGCTGATTGGGGCCGATTCAGCCTCTTACTCATCCTCCACGGCCGCCGGGTTTGTGCATCTCGGAAGGCTCGCTGTGTCGATTGCGTCCTTGCCGACTATTGCCCTTCGGTCAACCTCTGAGCCTCGAGAAGATCCCAGCGGGGGAGTGGTGAAGGTCGGTCTAGTCCGTAAGAATCTTTCACCGTGGAGCGGTGCGAGATCGTCAAATTTTCGCGCTATGTTGGCCCTGTCAGGCTCCCGCCGCCTGACACGGTGACAATCATCTGGGATCCGCCGCCCAGTGTCACCTTGCCGACGCCCCCTTGTGGGGCGTCGGCGTCTTTTTGCTCCCAGGCACTGTCGACCCAGCTCCGGGAGCGCCGCGACCGCATCACAAAAGCAGTAACCATCTGAGCCAGAACGATCGATGCTTCGGTCTGCGAGACTCCGTGGGTGCATAACGAACGAGCCCAATTGTCGAGTGCGACCACCACACTTGAAGAACTTCTTGATCGGGTGAGCTCGACAGCAGAAGCGGTCTTGGCCGCGGGGGATGAATCGCTGGCCTCAGACCTGTTCGAAGTTGAACGGTCCTTGCGCACAGCGCACCGTCGACTGGTTTCGGCGACGCGTCGCGCCGGCTGATCCGGTAAACCTCTCCGGGCCAAGGTGGGCCGACCGCTAGCGTCCTAGTTCGTGTTGAACCGCCTTGATCTCCGTGGACGTACCGGCGACAGTCTCGTCGCTGATCTTCCGCGACCTGATCCGGCTGGTGAAGGGCCCACCGATGCGGTGCGTTCGATCATCGCCCAGGTGCGAGCAGGTGGCGACGCTGCGATCCGTGAACTCACCGAAAAGTTTGATGGCGTCGATATCGCTGATTCGCGTGTGAGCCGGCAGGAACTCGAAGCGGCCCTTGGGGCAATTCCAGCGGAACTAGCCGACGCACTTCGTGAAGCTGCCGATGCTGTTCGCGAGTTCCATGTTGCACAGCTTCGCGACGACCACACGGTTGTTCGGGGCGGAATCACCGTTACCGGACGTTCCGTTCCGGTTGATCGTGCCGGTTGCTACGTGCCTGGCGGACGCGGCGCGTATCCGTCTTCGGTGCTGATGACCGTAATTCCTGCGCAGGTCGCAGGGGTTCCCGAAATCGTTCTGTGTGTGCCGCCCGATCGCGAGACCGGAAAGATTGCGCCCTCCACCCTCGCTGCTGCAGCCATAGCTGGTGCCGACGAAGTGCGGGCCATAGGTGGCGCGCAAGCAATCGC
>WLGJ01000054.1 GCA_009703275.1 Actinomycetota bacterium | reverse complement strand
GCTTGGCGTCGTGCTCCGGGCCACGTGCAGAAATCAGAATCGGCGAGTCGATTGCAGCGGTCGAAGCATGCGATAGCTCCGGTGTGTGTACGCGCCAAGAGTTCGGGCCTTGGTCGGAATCGGTGGAGTCACGTTCGTTCTCCTTGCAAGTACCCGATCAAGGATCGACGGCAACGCTCACGCTGCTTGGTTACGGATTCGACGGTGCCGCGATTGCCTCAGGAACTGTTGAGTCATCGTTTGGCGATTCAGATTGCGGATGCAAAGCACCGGCAAAATTCACGATCTACCCCAACGCTGTTGGGGCCGACGAGCAGTAACCCGAGCGACTCAGCCCCATGCACGGCGATTAAGAGCGACTGATAGTCAGACCCCACCGATAGGATTCTCAAATGACCTCGGTCGAGCGAGTTGTGACAAAAAAGATCGTCGGTGATTCCGATGAACCTTGGCGTTACTGGCTGACGCGACCCATCGAAGAACGAATCGACGCCGTCGAAGAACTCCGTCGAGAACATCACGGGTGGGCCCATGGAACTGAACCAGGACTTCCAAGAGTTTTTGAAATCGTTCGTCAAGCATGACGTTCGGTTCCTCATAATTGGTGGCTATGCGCTCGCCGCACACGGTCACCCTCGCTACACAAAAGACCTTGATGTCTGGGTTTGGCCCGAACCAGCGAATGTCGATCGGATCCTCGCGTCACTCGAGGATTTTGGTTTCGGCTCGCTTGGCCTTGCGAACTCCGACTTCCTTGAACCGGGAGTAATCGTCCAACTTGGGCGCGAACCTCAGCGAATCGATCTCTTAACTTTCGCCACCGGCCTTGAATTCGATCAGGCATTTGCGAATCGCACCCTTGTTGCGATCGGCGACCTTGAAGTCCCATTCATCTCAGTTGACGACCTGCGAACAAACAAGTCCGCTACCGGCCGCCTCCGAGATCTTGCTGACGTTGCTGACCTACCGCCACCAAACGCGTAGCACTTACGCAGTGACCCGGGCGACGAACTCGGCCATTTCGGTGACGCCTTCAACTGCTTCTGGAAATGCCGGGTAGCTCATCGTCCAGATATGCGGCATTTCTGGGTAGACGCTGAGTGTCACGTCAACACCTGCAGCCTTCGCAACCTCGGCAAGTTTGCGTGAATCGTCGAGCAGCACCTCGGCATCGCCGACAAGGATCAGCAACGGCGGCGCTCCGTCCCAATCGCCAAACAGCGGTGAAGCAATCGGATTCATCGGGTCGGCGCCGCCGAGATACGCCGGTGCTGCTTCTTCGGCCGAGGTACGAGAGAAGAGCTTGTCGGATTCGGCATTGGTGTCGTAGGTGTCGGCGGTGATCGTGAGATCGACCCACGGCGAACAGCAAATAACGCCAGCGGGGAGAACGCCATCGGCAAGCGCATGCATCGTCACCGATGCCGCAAGACCACCACCAGCTGAGTCACCAGCAATCACAATGCGGCCGGTGTCGACTCCTTCGGCAAGGAGCGATTCCCAAACGGCGAAGCAATCGTCGACCGCTTTGGGGAACTTGTGCTCGGGAGCGAGTCGATACTCAACCAGCATCACTCGAGCGCCGAGCACCGCTGCGAGATGTGACCCGTAAGAGCGATAGGCCAGCGCGGAGGCGATGCGGAATCCGCCACCGTGGAAATAGAGAACGATTGGGGCGTCGTCTGCCACATCAACTGGTCGACATTCAATGCCAGGAACGCCACTACGCACGAATGGTTCGGCAACGGTTCCTTCTGCCAGCGGCATCTGCGCCATGGCCTCGTCAATGCGCGAACGCTGTTCGGCGATGTCCGCAGGAGGCGGCGGAACGGGTCGGGCTGCCATTGCTTCCTGCATTGCGTGAAATTCTTTGCTGGCCATGGGCTGACACTAGAGCGTCGGGCTCCACGAACATGGCGTGTTTGGCGACTTCTTAGACAGCTTTTTGTCCGGTGTTACCCATCCAGCTTCGGTAGAGCTCGGCATACCGGCCGCCAAGAGCCACGAGTTCCTCGTGCGAACCGTGCTCAACCAACACACCCGCGTCGAACACGAGCACGAGGTCAGCTTGTTCTGCCGTTGACAAACGATGGGCCACGCTGATCGTGGTGCGACCTTCGGCGAGCCGGTGCAATGCCGTCGTAAGCGCACGTTCGGTGCGCGGATCAACGGCGCTCGTAGCTTCGTCGAGGATGAGAAGGCCTGGGTCGGCCATTTGGGCACGAGCCAGCGCAACAAGTTGGCGTTCACCGACACTCAAGCCCTCGCCGCGCTCGCCTACTTCGGTATCAAGTCCACGAGGCAGACCTGCCACCCAGGTTTCAAGACCAAGCTCGGCAATTGAAACGCGAACATCATCGAGCGTTGCGCCAACGCGACCCATCGCTATGTTCTCGCCCAGTGTCGTGTCGAACATAAAGCCGTCTTGGGGCACCATACGAATACGTTCGGTGCGTGACTGACGATTCACGGTGTCCAGCGCGATACCGCCGACAAGCACCGAACCTTCAACCGGGTCGGCGAGTCGATCAAGCAACTTCACAAAAGTGGTCTTTCCTGAACCGGTTTCGCCCACGATCGCAACCGACGCGCCAGCGGGAATATCGATAGTGACGTCGCGCAACACCGGACCACCGGTTTGATAGGTGAAACCAAGGTGTTCAACACGCACGTCGAGCGGGCCTTCGGGCAGTTCCACACCCGGCTCAGGCTCAACGAGAGTGATCGGCGTATCGAGAACATCGAGCACCTTCGACCAACCAGCAATAGCGGTCTGGGTTTGGTCGAGGATCTCGCCGATCTCGGCAATCGGTCCGAGGATCAGCTGCACGAGGAACAAACAGGCCACCAAACTGCCGGCGTTGAGGCCCCACGATTCACCGAACCAAATGCCAGCCATAGCCACCGATGCCAGCGCAACACCGCCGAAGGCATCACCCAACGGGAACATGAACGCGAACCAACGAGCGGCGCTCATCTCCGACTTGAACTGCGCCTGGATGGCATCGTCAAGACGAGCACGCGAACGGCGCTGTAACCCGTAGGCCCGAATCGGCGCTGCACCCTGCACTGCTTCGCTGACTTCCGAAAGCGTCGTGCCGACACGGTTTCGAACCACCGTGTAGGCCTTCAATTGACGACGCTGCATCACGCGAAACAGCGGCAACACCGGCAGCGCAGCAATCACGGTGATGACCGCAAGTTGCCAAGCATAGAAACTCATGACGATCAGCGTTCCGATGACAACAACGGAATCGATGATCCAGGCCACAGCGCCGTACTGAACAAACCGGGCGATTGTTTCGATATCGCTGGTGACGCGCGAGGTGAGCTCACCTCGTCGAGTGGACTCGTGATCGGCCATCGGCAACCGATGAATGTGCTTGAACGTTTTCACCCGCAAGTTGCGCAGCATCATTTCGGCCGTCGTCACGAGCCGCACATAGGTGATTCGGGCGAGGAACATGAGCGCAATGACGATCACCGCTGCAGAGGCACAGGCCGTGATCGTGAAGCCTCCGTTGAATCCGTCATCAGCCAGCAGGCCCTTATCGATCACCTGCTGAATAAGAACCGGAATGATCAAGCGTCCGACCGCGCCGATCATCGCGAACAGCACGGTCAATCGAAGGCCTCTGCCCAGTTCGGGACTCTGGGCGAATCCGCGCCGCAAAACCGCGAGAGCCCGCAACCGGCGTTCACTTGCCCTGTCCTCTTCCGCAGAGGCAGCGAGAGCGTCATGTTCAAGCGCAATGGGGTCGTCGAACGCCGATGCATGCTCCATCACGGCGAGTTCGTCATTGGCCTGAGCCGACAACGACTCTTGGTCAATCCGGGCGTCATCGCCCGAAGCGTGATTGCGCTTCTCGGTCATGACGACAACCTGCCTGCATCTTCATCATGATCGATGTCTTCGGTCATCGACTCTTGGTCGACATAGGCGTGCACGAGACGGGCATAGTCGGGGTTCGTAGCCAGCAATTCGGGATGTGATCCGGTGGCCACGATGCGACCTTCATCGAGGAACACCACTTCGTCGGCCAATTCAATAGTTGACACTCGGTGCGCAACTACCAAAGTGGTTGTTTCCAGCGAGGTGCGCAGATCGCGCAGAATCGCCGACTCGATCACTGGATCAACTGCGCTGGTGGCGTCATCGAGGATGAGCACGCGAGGGCCGCGCAGCAACGCACGAGTCAGAGCAAGTCGCTGACGTTGTCCGCCCGAAAGCGTGACGCCGCGCTCTCCCACCACCGTGTCCCAACCGTTGGGCAAGCGATGCACGAATGCCGCCGCATGCGCGATTGACGCGGCGCGTTCGAGTTCGGTGTCATCGACTGGATCGCCAAGCGTGACATTTTCGCGAACCGTGTCGGCAAATAGGAAGGTCTCTTGAAAGACAAGCGCCACTTCGGATCGCACTGCGACGGGGTCGAACTCGCGGAGGTCCACTCCATCAAGTTCCACCGTGCCGCTGTCGGGGTCGACGAGACGGGGAATCAGTTCGCACAATGTCGACTTACCTGAACCGGTGACGCCCACAAGCGCAACGATTGATCCGGCAGCGATGTTGAGGTTGAGCCCATCAAGCACCGGTGGATCATCGCCATAGCGGAATGACACATCTTCAAATGACACCGACAGCGGTCCATCGGCAACTGAAGGTGGGTCATCAGTCGCTGCACCGGGTTCGTGCGGCGCAGCAAGAACCTTGTCGAGTCGTGCGCTCACCACCACCGAACGCGGGAGTTCCTGAAGGAAATAGCCGAAGACACGCATCGGGAAAGCAAGCAATCCGAACAACGCCGCAGCCTGCACGATATCGCCAGTGTTAAGACGATCAATCGACACTTGCCAAGAACCAACCAGTAACAACGCGATGATTCCAAGGTTCGGCAACGCATCGATCATCGGGTCGAACACGGCACGAATACGGCCGAGCCCAACGCGAGCAGCCCGAAGTTGGTCTGCAGCCCCTTCAAGCCGTTCGACTTCCTCGTCTTCGCGACCAAGTGTCTTCACCATAAGCACGCCGTCGAAGGATTCGTGTGCGATCCGACTGACATGACCGACTCGCTCCTGCACGACACCCAATGGCTTTTCGGCCCGGCTGGTGTACATCCGATTGATGATTGCCAGCAGCGGGAAGAGCACCACTGCCACCAACATCAAGAACCAGTCGACCGTCGCCAAGCTGATGATCGCAAAAACCACGAGCGTCACGACACCAATGCTGAATGGGAGTGGATTAATGACTTCGCTTGAAGCAACGATGTCAGCGTCAGCATGAGCCAGAAGCTCACCAGTCGGAGTTTCACGGTGATATTTGAGCGGTACCGAGAGGTAAGTATCGGCCAGCTTGCGACGCCAATCTCGCTGAGTTCGATACGTCAGAAGTGCAGCGAAATAGCGGCGCAGAATAATTGTCGATGCACGAAGCAGTCCCACCAGCAACAAAGCCAGGCCCGTGTACCAAACGGCTTTGGCTTCAGGTCGACCCGATTCAAACGTCGGAACGATCACATTGTTTGTGATGCGTCCAAGAATGATCGTGGTGCCGACTGCAGCACCCGCGTAAATGGCGGCGCCAAAAATCGAGATAATGAATGGGACAGGGTGAGCCTTGACATAGCGCGTCAGGAGCCGCGCGCCGCGACGGAAGAGCCCGGGGACACCTGCAGCCATCAGTGGTTATGCGCCAGTAGACGAAGCGTCGCCGAGCCCGAGATTCGCAGCGATCTCGCGCGTCGCCGTTGAACGATTAAGTGTGTAGAAATGAAGACCCGGCGCACCTTCGTCGAGCAATCGCTGGCACAGTTCGCTGGCGAGTTCCACACCGAGCGCTCGAACGGCATCGGGGTCATCGGCAATCGCATCAAATCGAGCAGCCAAGTGCGGAGGGAATGCAGCGCCTGCGAGTTCGGCGAACCGAACAACCTGTGCAGCGTTGGTGACCGGCATGATGCCAGGAAGTACGGGTTTGTCGCAGCCAAACGCAGACAGCCCATCGACAAGCCGCAAGTAGGGATCGGCTTCAAAGAAGAACTGTGTGATGGCGAAGTCGGCCACATTTAATTTGTCGGCCAGGTGACGACGGTCGGAGTAGAGATCTTCCGAACGCGGGTGACCTTCAGGATGTGCCGCGACACCAATTGAGAAGCCGCTCTTTTCCTTAATGAGTTCCACCAATTCCATGGCGAACTCAAACTCGCTTTCGGCAACGACTCCGTTGTCGTCAACAATGGGATCGCCAGCGAGCGCAAGAATGTTCGACACACCTGCGGCCTTGTATTCATCGAGCAACGAATCGAGCTGCGCACGGGTGTGGCCAACGCAGGTGAGATGCGCCATCGCGGTGATGCCGATATTGCGCTCGATGTTGATGACCACATCGCGAGTGCGTTCGCGAGTTGAACCACCAGCGCCGTAGGTCACCGAAACAAACGAAGGATCAAGCGGTTCGAGTTCGGCAATTGTTTGTTCAAGCGCACGCGCCGCGTCGTCGGTTTTCGGAGGGAAGAACTCAAACGAACACGTGCGGCCCGCGGCAAGAAGATCGGAGATGTAGGTCATGCTCAGCCCTGCCCCACACGACGTTCGGCAGCCCCAACGGTATTGACCAACAACATGGCACGAGTCATCGGGCCAACACCACCGATGCGCGGAGACAGCCAACCGGCAACTTCAGCAACCTCGTCGGCCACATCGGACACCAGTTTCTTGCCTTCGAACGAAACACCAGCAGCAACAACCGCAGCTCCGGGCTTCACCATGTCGGGCGTAATCAAACCCGGTGCACCAGCAGCCGCAATGATGATGTCTGCTTCACGCGTGTACGCGCCCAAGTCGGCAACGCCGGTGTGCACAACCGTGACCGCTGCGTTCGCGTTTGGTCGCTTGAGCGTGAGCAGATTTGCGAGCGGTCGACCGATAGTGAGACCACGACCGACGATGACAACGTGACGTCCTTCGATCTGAACGCCGTAATGCGCGAGCAACGCCTGAATACCAGCCGGCGTACACGGCAGCGGACCATCGACGCCCTGCACGAGATGGCCAAGATTGACCGGGTGTAATCCGTCGACATCCTTGGCCGGATCAACCTCGAGCAGCGCGCCTTCGAAGTCAAGATGTTTCGGGAACGGGTACTGCATGAGATAGGCATCGACCGCCGGGTCGGCATTAAACCGGGCGATGACATCGAGAACGTCCTGCTGGGTGGCATCGGAAGGCAGATGCGCGTGGTGCGAGGTGATGCCGAGGGCCTCACAGTCGCGATGCTTCATGGAGACGTAGTTGGCCGAGGGGCCATCGTCGCCCACCAGAACCGTGCCCAAACCGGGCGTGATGCCCCGTTCAATGAGGGCCTGGACCCGGCCGGCCAGATCGGCCTTGATCCCGGCTGCCACCACTTCCCCGTCGAGCACCTGCGCAGTCATAGGGGTGACCCTACCGGGCCTCGCTAGCGTGACGGTTCGTGCAGCGCTCTCTCACCATCGGCCCCCTGACGGTCGACCCGCCCGTCGTGCTCGCGCCTATGGCCGGTGTCACCAACAGCGCCTTCCGTCGCCTGTGTCGCCGCTATGGGGCGGGGCTCTACGTGAGCGAAATGGTGAATGCCCGCGGCCTGCTCGAGGGGGGCGAGAAGAGTTGGCAGTTGGCCTCGTTCGCCCCTGACGAATCTCCCCGGTCGCTACAGCTCTATGGCACTGACCCGGTCGTGGTGGCCGAGGCGGTTCGCCGGCTCATCGGCGAAGGTCGAGTCGATCATCTCGATTTCAATTTCGGTTGTCCCGCCCCCAAGGTCATGCGCCATGGCGGCGGTGCTGCGGTGCCCACTCGCCCGCGCTTGTTGGCCGCGATCATCGCTGCTGCGGTTGAGGCCGCCGACGCCGAGTCGGGCGGAACGGTGCCTGTCACGGTGAAGATGCGCATGGGCCTCGACGATGAACGTCTCACCTATCTCGAAGCCGGTCGCATCGCCGCCGACAGTGGAGCAAAAGCGGTTGCGCTGCATTCACGCACCGCTCGACAGCGTTACTCCGGTCGCGCCCATTGGGATGCGATCACTGCGCTCGTTGAAGCAGTACCGGATGTTCCCGTTCTTGGCAACGGTGATATTTGGACCGCTGACGATGCGATCTTGATGATGGAACAGACCGGTTGTGCCGGTGTCGTCGTTGGTCGAGCCTGTTTGGGTCGGCCCTGGTTCTTCGGCCAACTCGCTGATGTGTTCGCTGGCCGACCCGTTCGGCCCGAGCCGCCACTTGGCGAAGTCGCGATCATTGCCGCAGAACACGCTCGTCTCTTGGCCGAATCAGTTGGCGAACGGCGAGCCATGTTGATGATGCGTAAACATCTCGGCTGGTATCTCACTGGGTACGCCGTTGGATCAGTTGCACGCCGACAACTCACGTTGGTTGCGTCATTTGCGGAGCTCGATGATCAACTCGCCGCTCTTGATCATTCGTTAACTGTTGATGCCATGACTGCGGCTCGTCCCCGTGGCACGCAAACCGGCCCGCACGCCGTGATCATCCCCGAGGGGTGGCTTGATGCCGAAGCCACTGCTCCACCCGACGCACTTGCCGATGCATCGGTGAGCGGTGGATGAGACTGTGACTATGCAACTCGTCTTAGCTTCGGCCTCGCCTCGCCGCCAAGAACTTCTCGCCGATCTCGGATTGTCCTTTGCTGTGCGTCCAGCCGATATCGACGAATCTGTTCACGCAGGCGAAGCGGGTGCCGATTATGTGCGCCGACTCGCTCGTGAGAAAGCTGCAGCAGTGGCCGGCCCCGGCGAGCTCGTGATCGCTGCCGATACCACCGTTGATCTCAATGGCGAATTACTCGGTAAGCCGGTCGACGAAGACGATGCCCGTTCACTCATGCGCAAACTCTCTGATTCGGTGCACCACGTGCATACTGGCGTTTGTGCGTTGCTGATCGATGCCGATGGCGCTCGGCGAGAAGAGTCCACCGTTGTCACCACCGCAGTGACCTTCGCACCGGTGCCAGATGCGTGGATCGACTGGTACATCGCTACTGGCGAGCCATTCGACAAAGCCGGCGGCTACGGCATGCAGGGTTCGGCTGCGATTTTTGTGCATCGAATCGATGGCAGTCCCACAAATGTCATCGGGCTTCCGCTCGATGCAACCGCGTCACTTGTTGCCCAGTTGGGCTTCGACCTATTCAGTTTCTCGAGTTAACGAGGCGCTGGCGCGACTAACTCCACGGCATTGCCATCGGGATCGCGCAATTGCAGCGAAGGCTTGCCGAGTTCGTCGACAACCGCGGGAACGTTGAGTCCGAGTTCACGAAGATACGCTGCCCACGCCTCAAGCGTCGGGCCATCGGCCACCGCAAAAGCCAAGTGATCAATCGGCGAATGATCAACATCAGGCTCACCTGGTGACACCACGATGACAAGCCGCGCCTCACGGTGACGAAGCGCAATCACATCACCGTGTTCAGACATGACTTCCATACCCAGAACCGCGCAGTACCAGTCAACCGAGGCGCGCACATCACGCGCATTCAACTGCAGGTGGCTGAAGCCAAGAACCGGTGACTTCATAGGTGATGTCTCGTCCACTGCTCTATTTCTTTCGCACAACAGACGCAAGCGTCTCGGTCTTTGAAAACACCGGTTGCGCTGTCTGCGATCCACTGCCTACCGGCCATGCCGGAGCCCTGAACACGC
>WLGJ01000053.1 GCA_009703275.1 Actinomycetota bacterium | reverse complement strand
CGTTCGTTGAGTACCACTCGAACAGCCACCAGCAGTGAGCAACATGGCGATGCAGCCAGTCGCGATCGCCAGCAGTTTCATCGAGCGGTCCAACCGCCATCGACCATGACGATGGAACCGGTCATGAAGCTCCCCGCATCGGAAGCAAGCAGGAGGACGGCGCCATCGATTTCGTTGACCTGTCCAACTCGCATCATGGGCGTGTTGGAGGTGATGAACGATGAGCCGTTCTCGGTGGATGTGAGATCTTCGATCATTTCGGTCTGGAACCAGCCGGGGCAGATCGCGTTGACCCGAACCCCTTTACGGGCCCACTGCAGTCCCATCTCGCGAGTGAGATTGACGAGTCCGCCCTTGGCTGCTGAGTAGCCCGAGTCTTTCGCTGGGGTAGCGCCAACGACACCAAGAATCGACGCAATGTTGATGATTGAGCCGTGTTCGCGTTCCACCATCGAAACGCCAACCAGTTTCATGAGATGCCACGCCGCGGTGAGATTGAGTTCGATCATCATTGCGAAATCGTCAAGTGATTCGTTTTCGATCGACGTCGCGTTCACGGCGCCTGCGTTATTGACAAGGATGTCGACGGGCCCCAGTCGGGATTCGACCTCAGTGACGAGGGCTTCGCGTTCGTCCGCATTTGTAAGGTCGCAGGGGAAGCCATGGATGTTCGGCGTTTCGGATTCGAGTTCGACGAGTCGGTCGGTCCGGCGCGCGGTGATGGCGACGGTGGCACCAGCCGCAGCGAGCACGAGAGCGATTCGTTTTCCGAGCCCAGACGATGCTCCGGTGACGAGCACAACACGACCTGTGAGGTCGAACAGTTCTGCCGGGGTCCTCACAAGTTCTGGCATCGTGCAGGCGCGAACGGCGGCGAGTTAGCTCGGCGCTGGGGTCGAGTTGCCGGTGCGGATCATCGAGAGTGCCGAGGCGGTGATACCAGCGGCATCGAGGCCAAGGTCGGCGAGGATCGCATCGGGTTTTCCGTGAGCGATGTACTGCGAAGGAATACCAAGCACGCGAACACGAGGTTCGGTAGCTCCGATCGTGCGCTCGCTCACGAGGTCAGAAACTGTCATTCCGACGCCGCCTTCTCGCAGGCCATCTTCGACGGTGATCACGAAGGGGTGGCGAGCAGCATCGTCAATCATCGCGGGGTCGAGTGGCTTGACGACGCGCGCATCCCAAACGGTGACCGAAATACCTTGAGCCTCAAGTTGCTCGGCTGCGATCTCAGCCGCATCGAGCATCTTGCCGACGCTGACGATGCACAACTGTGTGCCGGTTCGGGTGCGACGAGCATTGAGTCCGCTGCCAACCTCTTCGGGAGGTGCCTGTCGAGCGGCAGTCTTTGCCCAACGAATTGCAACAGGGCCATCGGTGATGTCGAGCGCATCATGCAACATCTGACCAATTTCCTGATACGAGGACGGTGCAAACACCGTCATGTTCGGAACTTTGGTGAGGAGCACCATGTCGAGGATTCCATGGTGACTTGGCCCGTCGTCACCTGTGATTCCGGCGCGATCAAGACAGAACACGACGGGTTGATCGTGCAGGCCGACATCGAGGTTGACCTGATCGAATGCACGCGTGAGGAATGTTGAGTAAACGGCAACAACGGGACGAAGCCCACCCATCGCCATACCCGCTGCGGCGGTTACAGCATGTTGTTCTGCGATTCCAACATCGAACATGCGCCCAGGGAATCGTTCTGCAAAGGGGAGAATGCCAGTGGAGTCCGGCATTGCGGCAGTGATTGCAACAAGCTCGGGACGAGCTTCGCCTTCCTTGACCAGTGCTTCGGTGAATGCAGAAGTGAAGCTGCCGGGCTTGGCTTCGGAGGTGTCATGCAGTCGCTTGATGGGGTCGTTTTCGGCGGGCCCATAGCCACGACCCTTCTGGGTGAGGACGTGAATGACTTGCGGGCCACCGGGCATCGCTGCGGCGTTACGGAGTGCTTCTTCAAGAAGAGGAATGTCATGTCCGTCGAAGGGGCCGGAATAGCGAACACCGAGTGCCTCAAAGAACGCCGTTGGTTCGAATGCTTCGCGAATTGCAGCTTTTGTTGCGTCGAGGCCTGTCTTGGCAATGTTGCCAACGACGGGAAGG
Source organism: Actinomycetota bacterium (assembly GCA_009703275.1). Classification (GTDB taxonomy): domain Bacteria; phylum Actinomycetota; class Acidimicrobiia; order Acidimicrobiales; family Acidimicrobilacustridaceae; genus Acidimicrobilacustris. Next base: position 7,641 of record WLGJ01000053.1, on the reverse strand, counting down.
TCAGCAAGAATTTTTTCAAGCTTCGCTTGGCGGCGCATGTACACCGGGTTGTTGCGGATCTTGACGAGACTCTCTCCAAGCCTGGAGACGGTCGGCGCATACGAGCGGCCATTGTCGTTGAGGATGATGATGCAGTCGCGCCCCGAATGGCCGAGGTTATTGAGACCTTCGAACGCCATGCCGCCAGTCATTGATCCATCGCCGATAACGGCAACGATGCGACGGGCGTCGGCACCCTTCGTGGCTTCAGCGACCGAAAGTCCGTAGGCCCAACTGAGAACTGTTGAGGCGTGACTGTTTTCAATCCAGTCATGCTCGGATTCATTGCGTGAGGGGTAGCCAGAGAGACCCTCTGCTTGACGAAGATCGACAAAGTCTTTGGCCCGACCAGTGACGAGTTTGTGGGGGTAGGCCTGATGCCCGGTGTCCCACAGGATGATGTCGTCAGGCGAGTTGAACACGCGATGGAGAGCGAGGGTGAGCTCGACCACTCCGAGGTTGGAGCCGAGATGGCCACCGTGAGTGTTGACCGATTCAATGATGACGTCGCGCATCTCGGCCGCGAGCGTGGTGAGTTGCTCGGGGGTGAGGGCCTTGAGGTCGGCCGGCGACTCAATCGTCTCAATGATCATGGGCGGAGTCCTTGTCGGCGGCATTTCGAGAACGCTGCGACGGGAGACGGGGGAGTGGTCGCCGGGTCCGGCGTCCGTAGCGCAACGCTACCGTCCCTCACGGGGTGAGCCCCATCTCTGGGCCCATCTATTGACGAGAGCGGTAGAGCGGTTCAGGCCGTTACTGGAGCCTTGCGGCCCCCGACCACAAAGGCGGGGGCTCCGAAGAGGCTGGCAATGACGTTGATGGCGTAGAGAACGAGACCGAGGGCCACGGCTTTCTCGGCGGGAACGCCCAACGGGACGAGGAAAAGGACAAAAGCGCTTTCTCGGACTCCAAGGCCGGCAATGCCGATGGGCAGCACTTGAAGAATCAGCACTGCTGGGTAGAAGGCAAGAAGGGCGGTGAGTCCGAGCCAGCTAAAACCAAGAGCCGCCGCAACCATCAATGCTGCGAGGCAAAGCGCAACTTGGTAGACGAGGCCGGCGGCGAGAATAGAAAACGCGGCGAGAGGTTGCCGGCGAAGTTCTGTGACGCTCCGATGAACGGCATTGACGAAGCGGCGCCATCCATCGGTCGATGCGAATCGTCCACCAAGTCGAGGGTGGTTCGCAGCAAGAAGAACGACGACGAGCGCAATAAGCGTGACGAGTGCAACGGCGAGAGCAAGCAACGTGGCGCGGCCGAGTTCACGGAGTCCTGGGTTGATGACGAGTCCGAAGAACGTAATCAGTGGCAGCACCAACCAGCCGGTGAGTCGCTCAAGCGCAACAGATGCAAATGTTGTTTCTGGTTCGCCATTGATCTTGGAAAGCCGTGAGACGCGCAAAACGTCGCCACCGATAGTGGTGGGAAGGACATTTGAAACAAACTGTCCCGCGAAATAAAGCGGCACGAGTACGCGCAGCCGTTCGCGAAGGCGCAGTGCACGGAGCACTGATTGCCAGCGAACAGCAGACAGGACAATGCCCACGAAGGTCATGGCCGTGGCGGAGAGAAGCCAGAGAAACGTCGAGAGATCCCAGGACGGAATGAGGTCAGCCCATGAAATTTCCGGGAACTTCCACCAAAGGACTCCGAGCATCAGGAGGCTGACTGCGATTCGGAGAGGGAGCGCCCAGCGATGCCGACGTTCGGTTTTGGTCCCTGCGGTTTCGACTGCGTCGATGAGCCCCTCGACGGAAACCGACGCGATATCGCCCAGTCCTGGTTCGGCCCCATCGCCGTCTTGTGGACCGAACGCGGTCGGCCGATGGGGGCTATTCATCTTCTGAGTCTACGAAAGGGCGCGGATCGGTTTGGGACCTCGGTTCCGGGCACTCAGATCAACGCCGGCGCCGGTACGCTACGGCGCTTGGCGGGGCTTGATTCCGCAGACACTTCCGCAGCTCAGGACCGGAGAAAGAACAAATGATCGAACAGTCGGTGCTCGAAGAAGTTCTCGGTGTCGCAATGCGCACGGGCGGAGAATTCGCCGAAGTTTTTGCTGAAGACCGCCGCAATGCTTCCGCGGTTCTTGACGATGGTCGTGTCGAAGAACTGACCTCTGGCCGCGATCGTGGCGCGGGTATTCGCGTCGTTGTTGGTGAGACCACTGGATTTGCTCACACCGCTGATCTCTCCGAAGCCGGACTCATTGCTGCCGCTGAAGCGGCTGCGGCAGCGGCTCGTGGTGGTGGCGGAGGGACAAATGTTGTTGCTCTTCATCGTGGAACCTCGTCGCGTGGCTACGACATTGAGACCTTCCCCGGCGATGTCCCGAAGGCCCGAAAAGTTGAGTTGCTGACTCGTGCAGATGAGGCCGCTCGTGCGGTGGGCGATGCGATCTCACAGGTGTCGGTGAGTTACGGCGACAACCGCCGCAGAATCCTTGTTGCCAACTCCGATGGAGTCTTCGTCGAAGATGACACCGTTCGCACCTTCTTTGCTGTGAGCTGTGTTGCCACTGGCGATACCGGTATGCAAACAGGTCGTGAAAGTGTTGGGCACACAATCGGTTTCGAGCTGTTCGACATGTACGACATCGATCAGTTGGCGCGGAACGCAGCCGAGCGAGCGATTACAAAGTTGGCAGCTCGTCCCGCCCCGAGCGGTCAGATGCCGGTTGTCATCGGCAGTGGTGGTGGTGGCGTGTTGTTCCACGAGGCGTGTGGTCACGGCCTCGAAGCAGATCTTGTTTCAAAGGGTGCTTCGGTTTTCCGTGGACGCGTCGGCCAGCAGGTGGCGTCGAAGGGAGTAACGGTTGTCGACGACGGCACGATGGCTCGCGAGTGGGGAAACATCGCGATTGACGATGAAGGCAATCCTGCTCAACGCAATGTGCTCATCGAGGACGGAATCCTCACTGATTACATGTGGGATCACCTTCGTGCCCGAAAGGAAGGTCGTCGGAGTTCGGGTAACGGGCGTCGGCAGAGTTACCAGAACCTTCCGATGGTTCGAATGACGAACACCTATCTTCTCGCCGGAGAGGAAGACCCGGAATCGATCATCGCCTCGACACCGAAGGGTGTCTATGTGAAACACCTCGGGGGCGGTCAGGTCAATACGGCGACCGGAGATTTTGTTTTCGGAATGACCGAGGCGTACCTCATTGAGGACGGCAAGGTGACTGAGCCGTTGCGCGAAGGAAATCTCATCGGCAATGGACCCGAGGTTCTGCAACGCATCGATGCACTTGGAAACGATTTCGCGATGGGTCCTCCGGGAACGTGCGGAAAAGACGGACAGGGCGTTCCTGTCGGTGACGGCGTGCCGACCCTGCGAGTGTCTTCGCTCACAATCGGTGGCACCGCCGCATGAGCGACGAACTTTTGGCCATTGCCGACCGTGTCGTCGCAATGGCCAAACCGGGGGAACAGGTCGAAGCGGTTGTTGTGCGCGGAACCGAAACTGAAATCAAAGTATTCAGCGGTGATGTCGAGTCGTTGTCTTCCGCCCAGTCCCAGGGAGTAGGGATTCGAGTTGTTGTCGATGGTCGTCAAGGTTTCGCGTACGCGGGAAGTCTTGATGAGTCCGCGATCGCAGAAACTCTCGCCGATGCTCGCGACAACGTGAGCTTTGCCACGTTCGACGAGTTCGCCGGCCTTGCTGAACCCGATGGCGTAGCAGTGCCTGTACTCGATCTGCATCGTGATGCAATGGTGTCGTTTGCGACATCAGACAAGATTGCGATGGCGATTGAGCTTGAACGTGTTGTGATGGCTGCAGATCCGCGAATTTCCGGAATCGAATCGGCGGAATATGCCGACTCAATTTCTGAAGCAGCAATCGCGACGAGTACGGGCATTCGAACCGTTGGAAGCGAAACAAGTTGTTATGTCGCCACCTATGCCATGGCTGCCGATGGCGACGAAACCCAAACTGGCTTCGGATTCTCTGTTGGCCGCGAACCTTCCGATCTTGATCCATCACGCGCCGCTCTCGAAGCAGCGTCACGTGCAACACGGATGCTTGGTGCCGTGCAGCCGCCCAGCGGTCGCCTGACCGTTGTGCTCGACCCGTGGGTCACCGCGCAGTTCTTGGGAATTTTGGGATACACGCTCGATGGGGAGTCGGTGCTCAAGGGACGGTCTCTGTTTGCCGACCGTTTGGGTGAATCCGTTGGTTCCTCGTTGTTGACTCTGATCGACGATCCCACCGATGTGCGCTCGTTTACAGCGACCGATGCTGATGGTGAAGGCCTCGCTGCTCGACGCAATGTGCTGATCGAAAACGGTGTGCTGCAGCAGTTCGTGCACAATGCCTATTCGGCTCGCCGGGCCGGCACAGTAAGCACAGGAAACGCAGTTCGCGGATTCAAGAGCACTCCTTCGGTTGGTTGTTTGTCAGTGTCGCTTGTTCCTGGAAACTCTGATCCGGCGGCGCTCATCGCGAGCATCAACGACGGGGTTCTTGTGCAAGAAGTCTCTGGACTCCACTCGGGAGTAAATCCGGTGAGTGGCGATTTTTCAACTGGTGCTGAAGGCCTACGCATTCGCAATGGCGAACTCGCAGAGCCGGTTCGTGAATTCACAATTGCGTCGACACTGCAGAAGATGCTTCGCGATGTTCAAGCAGTTGGTAACGATCTCGAGTTTCTTCCAATGAATGCGTCTGGCGTTTCTCTCGTCGTGGCCGACCTCACTGTTTCAGGCTCGTGACCTTCGAACCGCCCGATCAGGAATCTGCTGATCTCCTTGCGCTGGCACAATCGGTGGCCAACAACGCGCGAACCGGAGAGCAGCTTGAAGCTTTCGTAGCTCGATCCTCATACACAACCGTGCGCGCACACGGTGGCGAAGTTGAATCGTTTACGTCTGCGGTGAGCGCCGGTATTGGTGTGCGCGTTGTGAGCGATCATCGTCAAGGGTTCGCGTGGGCCGGAACGCTCGAGCCCGATGCAATCGCCGATGCGTTGGCTGATGCGCGGGACAATGCAACATTCGCTGAACCGGATGAATGGGTGGGCCTTGCCGAGCCTGATGGTGTTGCCCCTGTCCCATTTGACGCATTTGATCCATCGGTAGCGACCATGGAGGCTTCGCGAAAGATCGACCTTGCACTTGAGCTCGAACGCATGGTTCGTGCCGGCGACCGGCGAATCACGGGTGTTCGTGTCGCGACATTCTCTGACTCCTCATCGCGTTTTGCTGTAGCGACAAGTACAGGAATCGGGGGGGCCGGACGCGGTGCATGGTGCTCGATGAGTGCGCTCGCTCTCGCGGAAGATGGTGACGAGACCTATACCGGCGGCGGCTCAACGGTCGGGTTTCGGCCCGATGATCTAGATCTTGCTGAAGCCGCCGACGATGCGGTGTTGCGCGCCACGAGGCTCTTCGGTGCAAAGCCGGTTCCGTCACAGCGAGTCACGATCATCCTTGAACCAAGGATGGCGGCCACGATTGCCGGTCTCCTTGGTTCCACGCTCACTGGTGAACGCGTGTTGAAGGGGCGCTCGCCGTTCGGCGATCGAGTAGGCGAGACGATTGCGTCGCCCATGCTCACCCTTGTTGACGACCCCACCGATCATCGCTCGTACGCGGCCGATATGTTCGACGGCGAAGGTTTGGCCTGCCGTCGGAACCAACTTGTGGTCGATGGTGTGTTGCAGGGCTTTCTCTACGACAGTGCATCAGGTCGACGTGCGGGACAGCCCAGCACCGGCTCTGCAGTGCGGGGCGTTTCCTCAACTCCGTCAGTTGGTTGTCAAGCCTTAGCGGTCGCGCCCGGGGCAGGTTCATTCGAATCGTTGCTTGCCGACATCGACACTGGTGTCTATCTGCAGTCGATGACGGGACTCCACTCCGGTGTGAATCTTGTGAGCGGCGATATTTCCGTTGGGATCGAAGGGCTAATGGTCCGCAACGGTCAACTCGCTGAACCGGTTCGTGAGGTAACAATTGCCTCGACGTTGCAGCGAATGCTTCTTGACATTGTTGCGATTGGCGATGACATCGAATGGCTTCCTGGTGGTACCGGCTGCCCAACGATTGTTATCGCTGACCTCTCGCTTGGTGGATCCTGATCGATTGCTCTAAATCGTTCCGGCGATGAGCAATCCAATGCTGACAGATGCGACAGCAAGGCGTTCCCAACCAAAGATGGCAAGGCTGCGAGTCTGTAGCCAAGTGACCATCCACTTCACTGCGAGTGCGGCGAAGATGAAAGCGAAAATCAAACCAACAAGTGGGTTGAGCCATCCGTAGGCGTCGATGACCGTTGAGCCGTTTGTGGCCGTTTCGTAGAGCGTTGCTGCCCCCAAGGTCATGAGTCCAAGAAGGAAACTGAACTCAACTGCTGCGGCGAGCGTCATTCCAATCGCAAGCGCAGCGAGAATTGTGACGAGGCTGCGGCTGGTTCCCGGCCACATGGCGAGAACCTGTGCGCAGCCGATGATGAGCGCCTGCTTGGGTCGGATGTGAGTGATCGAGAGACCTGGTCGGTCTGCTTTGATCTTCGGAGCCAGATAGAGAAGTAGAAGCCCACCAACAACCCACGCGCCGATGACTGGTCCGACGTTGAGGAGGTTGCTCTTGATCGGCTTCTCAATGGCAACGCCGATGATCACTGCGGGGATGAAGGCGAGCATCAGCGAAATCAGAAGGTTCCGACCGTCGGTGTCGCGACCGAAGAGTCCTCGAATGATTGATTCGATGCGCTTCCGATACAGAACGAGCACGGCGAGGATTGCGCCGAATTGAATTGCGATTGCGTAACTATCTGCAGCGTCTTTGGTCGCATCGGTATCGCCGATCCCGAGAATTCGCTGCGTCACGACGAGGTGTCCGGTGGAACTGATCGGCAGGTACTCCGTAATGCCTTCGACTGCTCCTAGCACCATGGCTTTCCATGTGCTCATTTGATTCTTTGCCGCAAGCTGCTCTTCAGCGGTCAATTCCGTTGATGCCGCTTGCTCGGTTGAAGATGCATTCGCTCGCGTCGCGCCGGTGAACGTATGGACAATGCCCCCGGCGAGAAGAAGGACAAGCAAAAGTGCGATGACGCGACCGCCGCGAACCTTTGTATGAGAAGGCGGGGAATCGAACATGCTGCGACGCTACCGGTCTCACCAGCGAGGTTGGGTGAAGGGTTAGTCGGCGAGGGCGATTATCACGCTCGCCGAAAGCAGCGCTTTGGCGACTGCGGATGCCTCAGCAATGACGACGCCAACGGTGATGGCCTCTTCGGAGACAGCAATGACCACGGCGCGGTCGGCAATTCGAGATGCGGGACCTGAAGTACGAGTGGAGCTCGCGACGACTTCGGAGGGCGCGTAGAGGGCGACGTGGTCGCCGATCCTTGTGGGGGGAGTGCTGGCATCCGAAGGGATGGCGAAAGCCAAGGAGTTCTCATCGAGTTGCGATGCGGGACCGGTTGCGCTGCCGCCAGCGAGCCGGCGCTCAAGAACAACTTCATCACGCGCGATTGATCGTGTTACTGATCTTCCGACCGGCGACACGGCCACGTCGTTGGGAACTACGGCAATGGGACGATCGACGAAGGAGATGTCTGCGGTGGTGATGACGCGCCCAGGTTCAAGATCGGATG
>WLGJ01000052.1 GCA_009703275.1 Actinomycetota bacterium | reverse complement strand
TACGGGCAATGACCTCAACGCCATTGATTTCGACGGCCACGCCGTCGACGGGGGTCACCTCGGACTCAGCCATGCGAAGACGCCTTCGTGATGGTCACGGGAATTGAGTGACGAGCCTCTTCGGCCTGCGTAATACGCGCCTCGAACTCAGGTCGAAAACGCTGCAGCGCCGACGCGATCGGCGACACTGCTGATGGACCAAGAGGACAGATCGTTGTCTGCTTCGGAGGCCACGTAATCCCGGGAGAAATGTTGTCGGAAACGTCGAGGAGCAGATCAAGATCGCTAGGACGGCCATAGCCGTCCTGAATTCGCTGCAGGATGTTTTCCAGCCAAGTCGTGCCTTCACGACATGGCGTGCACTTGCCGCAAGATTCACGAGCGAAGAACCGAACAACTCGCAGACACGCTTTGACTGCGTCGGTGGTTTCGTCCATGACGACAACTGCGCCAGAACCAAGCATCGAGCCGGCGCGATCGACAGTGACTTTTTCAAGCGGAAGGTCGAGATGTTCTTCAAAGAACCACGGAGCCGATGCGCCACCGGGGATATACGCCTTGAGCGCACGATCGCCAAGAATGCCGCCCGCGTACTGGGGGGCGTAGATGAGATCACGGAAAGTGGTGACGCCGTATTCGACTTCGAACACACCTGGGTTCTTGACGTGACCAGAGACTGCGAACATGCGCGTACCGCGAGAAGTTTCCGCACCCAACGCAGCAAATGCTTCGCCACCATTCGTGACGATCCATGGCAGATTCGAAAGTGTCTCGACGTTGTTCACGATTGTGGGCTGCATGTACAAGCCCTTGGCCGCTGGGAAGAACGGGGGCTTGAGGCGCGGCATACCCCGATTGCCTTCAAGACTTTCAATAAGCGCGGTTTCTTCACCCACGATGTAGGCGCCAGCACCCCATGAAAGAACGACATCGACAGAGAAGTCAGAACCAAGGATGTTCTTGCCGATGTAACCAGCGGCGTAGGCATCGTTCAGTGCGGCAGCGATGCGTTCCTGAGCAAGCGGCATTTCGCCGCGCACATAAAGGAACGCTTGGCCGCAACCGATCGCGTAACACGCGAGCAGAACGCCTTCGATGAGCTGATGGGGATCGCGCTCCATAAGAAGGCGATCTTTGTAGGTGCCCGGTTCGGACTCGTCGCCGTTGACGACGAGATAACGCGGCCACACGTTTTCGGGCGCAAGACCCCACTTCACCCCTGCGGGGAAACCTGCACCACCACGACCGAGAAGGGTCGCGGTCTTGACCTCATCAGCCACTGCAGCCGGGCCCATCGAGAGTGCCTTGCGCAATGCTTGATAGCCACCGGTGGCTTCGAAACCAGCAAGCGTGAAACTGTCGGCGTTATCGAAACGCGAAGTGATGATGCGAGGAGCGTCGGTAATCACTTGTCGCCCTCCCCCGCTGCTGCGATCCAGACCGGTGCGGCCTTGTCTTCGGGAGTAACAACGCCAGCGCGTCGGTCCTCGGGAATGTGCTGACGAACTTCAGCAAGCACTCCGTGGGAAGGGATATCGGAACGGCGACCAGCGCGAAGGTCGTTCACGAGTTGATCGAATCCTTCATTCGAGATGCGATGCTCATAGCGATAATTCACCTGCAGACACGGGGCTTCGGTGCATGCTGCGATGCATTCGACATCTTCAAGAGTGAAAAGGCCATCGGGGGTTGTTTGACCCGGGCGAATGCCGAGTGTCTTCTCGGCATGAGCAAGAAGTTCCTCACCGCCACGAAGCTGGCAAGAGATGTTGGTGCAGATGTTCACCATGTAACGGCCGACGGTTTCCATCTTGAACATCTCGTAGAACGATGCCGTTCCGAGAACTTCTGCCGATGAAACACCAACAAGTTCGCCGATATGGGCCATCGCCTCTTCGGTGAGGTGACCGTCTTGTTCCTGCGCAAGATGCAGCAACGGAATCAGCGCAGACTTCGGACGCGGGTAGCGACCGATGATCTCGCGGGCGAGTTCAACGTTGTCATTCGAAAGGCGAGCCATTAGCGATCGACCTCCCCAAGGATGGGATCAACGCTTGAGATGATGGCCACAGCGTCGGCGACGAGACTGCCGTGCATGAGGTGCGGAAGGCTTTGCAAGTTCACAAAACTTGGGGCACGGACGTGCATGCGGTACGGCTTCGAAGAACCATCGCTCACGATGTAGCAGCCAAGTTCGCCACGAGGAGACTCAATCGAGACATACGCCTCGCCCTCGGGAACCTTGAACCCTTCAGTGAAGATCTTGAAGTGGTGAATGAGCGCTTCCATGGACTCGTCGATACGCGCACGCGGCGGCGGAGTGACTTTCTTGTCCTGGATGCGGTAATCGCCCTTCGGCATCTTCTCGAGGCACTGGCGAACGATCTTCATTGACTCGTGAATTTCAGCGAGGCGAATTGCGTATCGGTCGAAACAGTCTCCGTACGAACCGACGACGACGTCGAAGTCAACCTGGTCGAAAGCGAGATACGGCATGTCGCGTCGGAGGTCCCAGTCATAACCCGTTGATCGGAGGATCGGGCCGGTGACGCCAAGCGCAAGGCATTCTTCGGCTGTGATGGCACCGACGCCTTGGAGTCGCTCACGAAAGATCGGTTGCTGATTCAACAAGGTGTCGTATTCAGCAAGGCGACCGGGGAGCATGTCGAGAAGACGCAACACGCCGTCGCGCCATCCGTCAGGAAGATCGGCAGCGACACCACCAGGACGGATGTAGTTGTGGTTCATGCGGAGGCCAGTGACTTCCTGAAGGAAGCGAAGCGCTTCTTCACGTTCACGCCATCCGTAAAGCATCATCGACACTGCACCAAGGTCCATGCCGTTCGTGGCCATGAAGAGAAGGTGAGAAGAGATGCGATTCATCTCGGTCATGAGCATGCGAATCCAGATCGCACGTTCAGGCACTTCGATGTCAAGCAACTTTTCGACAGTGAGCGAGAAGGCAAGTTCGGTGAACAACGGCGCTGCGTAATCCATGCGCGTCACGTTGGTTGGGCCCTGCAAGTAGGTGAGTTCTTCGCCCGTGCGCTCCATGCCTGTATGGAGATAGCCAATAATCGGCTTACAGCGAAGAACGGTCTCGCCTTGGAGTTCGAGCATGAGACGCAACACACCGTGAGTCGACGGATGCTGCGGACCCATGTTGATGATCATGGTTTCGTCGTCGGGAACCTGCTGGCGCTCTGCAACGAGCGCGTCGTTCTCTGACAGTCGAAGAACGGCACCAAGTTCGCGAAGACGTTCACCAGCTGCGACAACGCCGGCTGACGTCAGTTCCTGACCACCTTCAGAGGTCTGGTTCACATTCGTGGGAAGTTCGTGAGTTGCGGTCATGAGATCAACGATTCGCGGGAGCGCCCTTGAACTGCACCGGGATACGACCAGAGTCGTAGTCCTTGCGCAGCGGGTGTCCGATCCAGTCCTCTGGCATGAGGATGCGGGTGAGATCAGGGTGGCCTTCAAACGTGATGCCAAACATGTCGAAGGCTTCGCGCTCCATCGCCTCGGTGCCGGGATAGAGATTGAATGCGCTTGGAAACACCGCATCGGTCTCGGGCACCTGCACTCGCAAACGAAGACGAGCACGTTCGCGATGGTTAATGAGGTTGACGACAACTTCGAAACGTTCGGGTTCGATGTCAACGGGAAGTTGGCGCGAATCGTTGGTGAGGTAGTCGACACCGCAAAGGTCGATCACCGAGTGGTACCCAGCGGCATGCAACGTCGCGAGCAGCGCGGAATAGCTTTCGCGAGTTGGATGCAATACGAGCTGCTCGTGTGAACGAGTAAGCAACGTATCGAAAAGTGTCTCGGGTGCGATCTCGGCTGGGGTGTCAGCCTCGCCACTTTGGGCGTCGATGTCAGTCATGTTCAGCCCTGACCCAGGGTGACAGGCACAGGACCGGAAGGACCCATCTGTTCAACAATCAAACCAGCGCCTTCGCCGTCGCGACGAGTGAGTTCACCGTTTTTGATCTTGTCGTGAAGTGTCAGGATCGCATGCATCAGCGTTTCCGGTGATGGCGGGCAACCCGGTGCATACACATCGACGGGAACGATTTGATCGACACCCTGCACGATGGCGTAGTTGTTGAACATGCCGCCGGAGGATGCGCAGACGCCCATCGAGATAACCCACTTGGGTTCCATCATCTGGTCGTAGATCTGACGAAGGACCGGTGCCATCTTCTGCGACACGCGACCGGCGACGATCATGAGATCGGCCTGACGCGGCGAAGCGCGGAACGTTTCCATGCCATAACGAGCAAGGTCGTAGTGCGGTCCGCCTGCAGCCATCATTTCGAGCGCGCAACACGCGAGACCGAACGTGGCAGGCATGACGCTGTGGCGACGCGCCCACTTGACGAGTTCTTCGAGAGTTCCGGTGAGGAAGTTATGGCTGAGTCCTTCAAGGCCGGACTCAAGGAGTCCGCCTGTGGGCCTGGTCTCGCTTGACACTTATGCAGCCTCTTCGGTGGAACGGCCTTCGAGGCCGACGCGGCGGATGGTGCTCGTCGCGGTACGGGCGGGCGAAACGGCCTCGGAACGACGAAGGCGCTTTACCGGGCCCCAATCGAGCGCGCCATTTCCGATGAGGTACACGAACGACTCGAACACTGCAGCAGTGAAAATGAGGATTGCTGCAATTCCGTACCACCCGAGCGAACGAAACACGACCGCAAAGGGGAACAGGAAAATGATTTCGATGTCAAACACGATGAAGATCATTGCGACGAGAAAGAACTTCACCGGGAAGCGATCCGGCGGTCCCTCTTCCGGAACAATTCCGCATTCGTACGGAGACGATTTGGCTTCAGACGGACGACGGGGCGCGAGGAGTTGCGAAACGACGCGGCTCACTGCGGCGAAGATGATCGCCAAAACAAGCATTGCGAAGATCGGCAGGTACTGCCCCACTCTGGTCAGCTCTCCTTCGACGCCGCTTCGGCCATCGCCTTGTTCTTCATGAGCGTCTTGTCACGGTTATGCAATGCCCAGGCAGACAAGATGAACAGCGAAACTGAAATCACGAAGTAAAGGAACGGGATCACACGCTCGTTTCCGATGTCACGGATGAGCACAACGGAAATCACCGGTTGAGAAGGATCAACCTTGGGAAGTGGTGGCGCTTGTCCAGGGACAGGGGTTTGCGGAATGACTTTCTGAACCTGCACCACGGTGTAGTTCTTCGGGTTCTTGATCTGGAATGCAGACGTGATGCGATGCTGTGCTCGACAAATCGAGCCACCGTCGGGGCAGTCATCCTTCAGCGTTGGCTTACCGCCGTAGTTCCATACGTTCAGCTTCTTGTACTCAGAGGTCGTCTTAAAGACTCCAGATGCAACAAGTTCGACGTCTGCTGCAGCTTGCGCTTCACCCGCGTTCGCCGCACCAACAAGGGCCCAACCATTGAGGGCTTCGATGTCGAGAAACTCCGAAACAATCGCCGGATTGTTTTGCTGAAGGTCTGAAAGGGTGAACCCGTTGGGGAACTCGTTTACGAGGTCTGGGTTCTGCGCCAAGATCTCATCAGCAGTCGCGAGCGATGCAGGATCGACCAATTTATTCAGTGCATCAACTTTGGACGAATCATTGGCGCCGTTGACATAGATCTCAACCGGCTTCCAAGTGGGAACGTTGCCGCGAGGGCCGATGGCCGGAGGCGTGAGCCACCAGACAAACGTCAGGATCGTGAGCCAACCGAACAGCCCGGAGAGTGCCACGAGGAAACCCAAACGAGAACCAATATTGGTGCCGAGAATCAGGTAGGTCGAGCCCATAAGGACGACAACACCGACCATGACGATGAGAATGCCGCGGATTCCTGGGTCCCATGAGATGCCCGCGATGATGTTAAGAGTCTGCATCAGAGGCTCCGCTCGTAGGCAACGACCGCTGCAATTTGTGCAGGCGTGAGCATGACCTGATCTGGATTCATAATTGCGGTCTTGGGATCCTGTGCGTTCGGGTTGGTGCCGAAGCTGCCCATACGACCGCTCGACCAACCGGCGGTGCCATAAGCAGTGCCCATCTTGGGATAGGCCGACACGAATGCTTCTTGCTGAGCTGCAACGGGGAACTGGCGAATTTCAGATCCACCGGTGAGGTTCGGGCCCATTGCGCCACCACCTGCGACCTTTGCTTGCCCGAACGACCACCCGGTTGTGTGGCAGCGACCACAGGAGTATGCGCCACCCGCAAAGCCATCGGAGTAACCAAGATTGAACACCGCTTCGCCAAGGGTTTTGTACATTCCCCCGGGAATTGTGCAGTTGTTGTCGGCGTCGGCAGCGCAGGTCTTATCGAGTTCCTTCTGGACTGCTAACTGAGATTCCGCAGCCGGGAGCTGAATCGAGGTCAGATAGGCAATGACTTCAGCGATCTGCTGCTCGGTAAGAGGACCACCGCCGGGTGCACCCCAGGCCGGCATCGGCGAGTACCCGCGGCCGTAATTCAGAATGTAGGTGACCTGTTCGGGCGTGTACCGGTACATGATGGTGTCGAGGGCGGGGGACTTCCACTGCACCTGATCGACATAGGCGCCAGTTACTGGGTCGAGGATCGTGTAGCTCGCAACGCCGCCGATACCCTTCGGGCCGTGACAACCAGCGCACTGAGCACCGTTCACGTAGATCTCTTCACCACGTGAAATCGCGACGTCTTCGAATCGCTCCACCATTCCCTCTTGGCGACCAGGTTCGGCAAGCCAATAGAGCGGAAGGGTCAGAGCGATGACACCAAGTGCGACAAGACCGAGGCCAAGAGTTCGGTCGAGTTTCTTGGTTTCGAGTTCTTCGTCGTCCATATAGGGCTTGCGGTTCGGGGCCAGTTCAACTTCAGAACCAACCTCGGCGCGTCCCTTGCGGACGTTGATAGCAATAGCAACGACAAACGCAATGAGAAGAAGAACGGCAATGACGTAACCGATCGTCTTCTGAGCGATCGCCAACAGATAGAGATCCTGCATCAGTGACTTCCTCCACCCACGCAATGCGGGCCTTCAGCTTCTTGCCCGGTGGTGTTCGTTCCAATAGCTGGGCCTTGGAAGATCTGACCGGTGTCGACGGTGAGAACGCCACCGGCCACTGAGGTTGCAAAGCGGTCCATACCTCGTGGCGCCGGACCACCCTTTTTCTCCCCTGCCAAGTTGTACTGCGAACCGTGGCATGGACATTCAAACCACTGTGAGGTTGCACACGAAGGTACGCGGCAGCCGAGATGCGGGCACTTTTGATACAGAGCAACGATGCCGGCTTCCATCGACGGAATGACGCCTGCGGGGTAGACCGCTTTCGCCTTCTCAATTGCGGACGTCGGATACGCGGTCAGCCACATGCGGCCTTCGGCGGAGTACAGAAAGCCCTTGCTTGCGGCGATTTTGGCAAGAACATCGGGCACAGCGCCCACGCGAATCTTGGAACCGAAGCCACCCTTCGGCATTGGCCAGAGGAACGCCAGGATCGCTGCGCCGAAGCCTGAAAGGCCAAGTCCCATCATCACGATGATGGAACGGTTGAAGAACTTGCGGCGTGAAATGCCGATCGCATCGGCATCAGGAGCCACAAACGGTGCGATGTCAGCCGAGACAGTTGCAGGAGCAGCTGGTCGACGATCAAGCGCCGCCGATGCTTCGACCTGACGGCCGGAAACGCCGACTAATTCAGACTCGTCGAGTGTGGACGCGGGCTTGTCGCGCTTGATCGTTTCACGACTGAGCGCACCGGTAGCGCCACCACTGTCACGACGACGTGAGGCAGCGAACAACACCACGCCGGCGAGAACAACGACGACGGGAATGACGATGACTAAAGGATTCATTTGGGGGACTCCTGTGTTTGCGCCATCACAACTCGAAGAACATGCCGCCGGTCCAAGGCGCCACGAAGTTGAAGCCAGGACCACGGAAGAAGGAACCAATAATGACAAGTACCGCCCAGAACATCATCTGAACTGTGAACAATGAGATCGCAAACTTGCGATCTTCGGGCTTATTCGACGGGTTTTTGTCGATGTACGGCGAGAGAATGAGCAAGAAGATGCCCATACCCGGGATGGTCACACCGGCGACCATGGGGTGGAACATCGTGAGCAATTCCTGAAGGCCGAGGAAGTACCAAGGGGCCTTCGACGGGTTCGGGGTCTGATTGAGATTGGCCAATTCGAGCAACGGGGCATTTACGAAGATCGAGAAGATCAGCGTAAAGACCGTGATCGCAAGGGCAGCAACAAACTCAACGGCAAGAAGGTGCGGCCAGGTGTGGACCTTGTCCACGGGTGTGGCCTTGAGATCCTGAATGGAACCGGCCTTGACCACAGTGAGCAGACGCTGGGTATGACCGCCAGGGCCAGTCGCCGTGGGAGGTGGTGCGGCATCGGCAACCGCGGTTGCAACGCCACCACCGGAGGCAGCCGGAGCTGCAACTTCGGCGCCGCCTTCCTTCTTGGCCTTTGCTGACTTGGAGCGCTCGAGCAAATGAGCCGGAATGCGGCTGTCGCCCGCGCTTGGTGCCTCGGCGGCAGGAGCTTCAGCGGCGGCTTCAACAGGCGCGTCGCCCGCGGCTTTGGCTGCTGCCTTGGCCTTGGCCTCTTCGGCCCGCTTGCGGAGATGTTCGGGGATCTCTGTCATGGCTCCTCGATCACAACGGTCCGGAGATGCCGCCATCCTTGCGGACCCGCCAGAAGTGGATCGCAAGGAAGATGACGGTCACAAACGGAACAAACAACACATGCAACACATACCAACGCAACAACGTGTCGGTACCGATTTCCTTACCGCCAAGGAGCACGAATCTCACTTGGTCGCCGAACACTGGGGTGTAGCCCATCATGTTCGTACCCACCGTCACCGCCCAAAGTGCGAGCTGATCCCACGGAAGGAGGTAGCCGGTGAAGGAAAGAAGAAGAGTGAGGGTCAAAAGGATGACGCCAATCACCCAGTTGAACTCTCGAGGTGGCTTGTATGCGCCGTGGTAGAAGACGCGAGCCATATGAAGGAAAACCGACAGCACCATGAGGTGGGCGGCCCATCTGTGCATATTTCGCACAAGAAGACCAAAGGCCACTGAGGTCTGCAGGGTATAGATGTCGTTCCAGGCCTGCGCCGCAGTCGGGCGGTAGAAGAACATCAGGAAAATGCCTGTGATCGTCAGCAGGATGAAGAGGAAGAAGCTGAGCCCACCAAGGCACAGGGTGTAGCTGACCTTGACTGCGTGTCGCTTCACCTTCACCGGGTGAAGGTGGTACAGCACGCTGTTCATGATCACGTACGAACGATTACGAGGGCTGTCGGTGTAGCCCTTACGGAACACCGATCCAGGTCGGAAAATTGAATTCCAGGCCTGCGAGCCCTGCGTCTTGTCGACGACTTCACTGACGCGCTGAGCGGGGGTCTTCTTCCCGTTGGGGCGCTCCATGGTCTTTGCCAAGGCAGTTACTCCGTGTGAGCCGGGATCGAGGATCGGTCCCGGGAGGGTGGTTCGAGTTCAGAAGATACAGAAAAGCCAGAAAAAACAGGGAAAATTGGTGGTGCTAACCGAGACGCATCCCGTAGCCGTAGCCATGGGTTGGCATTCGTTGATGGGAATCACCATCGGCCGGTGCAGCACCGACCTTTCCAAGGATGATGACACCAGTTGGGCACCTGTCGACGCAAAGTGCGCAACGGGTACAAACATCATCGTCGATCAGGAACACCGAGTGGTCACCGGGGTCTTCTCCGGGAAGTTCGGTGCCAACAGCCTCATCGATCGAGGAAGTGCGGACAAGGTGGATGCACTTCCAAGGGCAAATATCGACGCATCCTTCGCAGGTAATGCACTCGGATTGGTCAATATGGATGAATTGCTTGGGCTTTACCGCCTTTGACAGCCATTCCGCGTCGACTTCCCGCAGGACGTAATCGTCGCGGAACTCCGGCATCGGGGGATTGGCGTCAATGCGGGCCATGATCAGCTCTTC
>WLGJ01000051.1 GCA_009703275.1 Actinomycetota bacterium | reverse complement strand
GTTACGGAACGACGCTGGCCCACGCATCAAGAAGTGACGCGTCTCCCGCTGTGTCGAGTCCATCAGTGGTGATTGGTACTCGGTTCCATGCCCACGCGTAGAGCGGAGACGCTGGACCGCGAACAGCAATGTCGCCTTTTGCGTGTTCACGAATCGTTGTGGGTTGCCCGTCGACAAAGGTCGTGAGCCATTCTCCTGCCGTATCGGTGCAGTGCAAGTGGAAGCTTGACGAAAGCGTCGGGTTTTTGACCGAAGACAAGATCGGCATCAACACGGTCAGGAGTTCGTCGATGCCATCAACTGCGGAGGCATCATGGAACGCATCGATCGCGCCACCAGCAGCATTTTGTGCATCCCAGCGATGGATCTCGACCTCATGAGCCATGCGCCGCTGCCAGAACCCATTTGTGAAGTTCTCGCCGCTGAAATTCCACGAGGGCGCATCAGGGTCGCATGATCTGAGCGTTTCGCAAATGGCAGAGAGAATTTCGTCGAAGGCATCGAAGAGTGCCTCGTCCCGCGGGAGGCTCACAAACGCGTCCTCAGCGGGCGGCGTCATCATCTCGTCGGCGACGCACAGGTTGGTGCGTTGCAGCACTTTGCCCGTGTGGCCGAGAAGACGGCCGACAGTCCAGCCAGGGCAGTGTTCGATGGATGTCTCAAGGCCAGCAGCTCGCGCAGCTGCGGAAAGTCGGGTGCCTTCGAGTCGGAGAGTTTCGACGTGATTCATCGCGTTGTTCTACACGGTGAGGGGCCAGCAGGCCCTTCTTCTTTCCTCGGGTCGGAGCGAATCATGCTCATGCCGATACCGTCAGGCCCATGACAAGTGACGGCGAACCAATGGGCGAAGAGCCCCGCAGCCCGATCTCTCCGCATGTGATCAAGAGGCCCGTGATGACACAGGTCTGGCGCGATGTCACGTTTGCTCATTGGCCAGTACCCGTTGCGGCGGTTGAGGCACTCTTGCCTTCTGGCCTCGAGGTCGATACGTATCAAGGTCAGGCCTGGGTATCGCTGGTTGGTTTTGAGATGGACGAGTTGCGGTTGCGGGGGTTTCCTGCGATTCCGACGACGCATCGTTTTCTTGAATTCAATGTTCGTACCTATGTGGTTGGTCCCGAAGGGCCCGGAGTGTGGTTTTGCTCACTTGATGTCGCGCAGTGGCTTCCCGCACTAGTTGCGCGAATTGGATTCGCGCTTCCCTATGACAAAGGTGCAGTCGACGTGAGTCATGACCGTTCGCGCATTGTGTGGACGGTTGATCGAACATGGCCCGAGCGCGCGCAGGGGAGCCTTGCCATCTCGGTCGAAGCTGGTGACGTAGCGCCTGTTTCCGAAGATGCCCTTGCAACGTTCCTCACGTCGCGTTGGCGTTTGTACGCGAAAACTCGTGGCGGACGTTTAGTAACCGCACCGGTTGAACATGAACCCTGGCCGCTTACGTCAGCTCGATTTATTGGAGCCGACACAGGTCTCGCAGCAATTGCAGGTTTGGAGGTGCAGGGCGATCCGATCGTGCACCATGCCTCTGCCGTGCATGTTCGCGTTGGTCTGCCAAAACTTCTTCCTAAGCGCCGAGCCAAAGGTCCCGTCACGGTCTGGTTCGATGACGACTGCGGCGTGTGTTCAGCGTCAGTTCGTTTGCTGATGAACCGAACTGATTCCTCGGTCACATTCCGACCCAACCGAGAACTCGATGACGCTGCCCTTCTGAGTGTGTCGGCCGATGCCATCGTTGTCACTGCCGCAGGTGAGTCGTGGACGGCGATTGAGGCAGTGGCCACGATTCTTGATCGGTCGGGCTGGTTGGGTCGTGTGGGGGCCTTTGGTCTGCGATTGCCAGGGGTTCATGCCCTGGCGGGCCTGGTCTATCGATGGGTAGCGGCCAACCGGGCCCGGCTGTCGGCTCGCTTGGGGCTGGCCGCCGGTTGCCAACTCCCAAAAAGTACCTCTTGACAAAGTAACTTTTAGCAAAGCAATATGTCAGGGTCCGCAGAACGCCCATGAGGCACCGCAGGAGGAACCCCATGACACCGACTCAGAAGGCCGTTACCAATGCCGACGTGACGCCGGCCGAACAAGATCTTCCGAACATGATTTCGGTCGATGACCACGTCATGGAGCCCAAGGAGCTTTGGCAAGAGCAACTGCCGGCCTCGCTGCGTGAACGCGGCCCTCGCACCGTTCGCGAGAAGGTCAAGCTTTCATTCAAGGGCGGCCACTACGGCTTCGAACGTAATGCCGAAGATGGTCAATGGTGCGATGTTTGGTTGTTCGACGATCTCGTCACGCCCACTGGTCTGTTGCATGCTCCCGCCGGTGTGCCGCGAGATGAACAGCGCAACATCCCTGCGGTCTACGAAGATTTTCGAGATGGAACCTGGGATCAAACCGCGCGCCTCGCAGACATGGATCTCAATCACGTCGATGCCGCCATCAACTACCCAAACATTTTCCCGCGGTTTGCCGGTCAAGGTTTTCTCGAGCGCTCCGATAAGGAACTCGCTCTTGCCTGTCTGCGCATCTACAACGATTGGATGATTGACGACTGGTGCGCCGGCGCTGGCAAGGGTCGTCTCATTCCGCTCACGCTTGTTCCGCTTTGGGACCCAGCGCTTGCAGCAGAAGAAGTTCGGCGCTGTGCTGCAAAGGGCAGCTACGCAATTGCGTTCAGTGAGAATGTTGCGAAACTCGGACAGCCTTCGCTTTACACCGGAGCATGGGATGTCTTGTGGGAGGCATGTCAAGAGACAGACACCAGTGTGTCAATGCACATTGGTTCGTCATCTTCGATGCCGACGACATCTGACGATGCGCCACTGGCAACGTCAATGTCGATGTACGCGCAAAATGCGCAAGGTTCATTGTGTGATTGGGTGTTTTCGGGTTCTCTTGAACGGTTCCCCGACATCACAATTGCTTACGCAGAAAGCCAAGTGGGCTGGATGCCGTTCCAATTGGAACGCATGGACGCGGTATGGCGCGACGGACGTGGTGATGTCGACAACGTAAAGACTCTGCCGAGCGAACAGGTCAAGGGTCGGGTCTATGGATGCGTGTTCGACGATCTCCACGGATTAATCAATCGCGATGCTGTTGGAACAGATCACATCTTGTGGGAGACCGACTATCCACACTCCGACGGAACGTTCCCTCATTCGCGAAAGATCGCACACGAGTTGTTCACTGCTGCGGGTATGAACGCGCAAGAGTGCCGCATGGTGTTGCGTTCGAACGCGGTGAAGGCCTATGGGCTCGATCGCTTTGGTGTGACGCCCTAGTGGCTGAGCAACTTCCCGGAACCGACGGGCTTCTCGGCCACGTAGTGCGTCTCAACGTTGCGGTCGATCGTGTGCTGAACGAGATCGTCGGATCCTCGGGAATTTCTGTCGCTGACTATCTCGTGCTCGGTGTTGTTCGCCGATCCCCCAATCATCGCAGCGCCCCAACCGCGATTTGTGAGGTGCTCGGTCGCACTACCGGGGGCATGTCGCTGACTCTCGATCGGCTTGAGGGCGCCGGCCTCATCCGGCGCTTGCCCGATCCTGGTGATCGTCGTCGAGTGGTGGTCGAAGCAACACCGACGGGCATCAATCTCGCCAAGCGGGTGAACGCCGACCTTCACGGGTGGGAAGACTCCCTTGGTCTCTCTGGGGCCGAGAGGTCCAATCTGGCTGGGGCAATCGGACGCCTGACGGAAGCCATCGATGGCGCTCCTGATCGCATGGCATCGCCTGTTTCGTAGAGGTTGATCCTGGGGGCATTCGGGTCATGAGGGCTTGCCCTGCTAGAAAAACAGGGCTCCCGCCTCTGGACAAGGTCCATTGCTGGTGGGGCTTCATCACCTAGTCGGGTGATGATTCGATCGAACACGAAGGAACGCTTTCAATGGGCATGCTCGACGGCAAGATCGCCATCGTCACTGGCTCGGGACACGGCATTGGCCGTGGTCACGCCATGGAACTCGCGAAGCACGGCGCCAAGGTTGTTGTGAACGACCTCGGTGGCAGCGTTACGGGTGAAGGCGCAGGCCGCGCGGCCGACGAAACCGTGGCCCTGATTGAAGCTCGCGGCGGAATCGCGGTGCCGAACTACGGCAACGTCACCGATCACGAAGCATGTGGCGACATGGTCAAGCAGGCCATCGACACCTTCGGTGGACTCGACATCGTCGTGAACAACGCGGGCATCGTGCGCGACGCAGCCATCTGGAACATGCCGGTTGAAGACTGGGACGCCGTCATGGCCGTCCATGTTCGCGGAACGTGGTCACTTAGCCACTTCGCAGCCAAGTACTTCCGCGATCAGTCAAAGGCGGGCACCCCGCGCGCAGGTCGAATCATCAACACCACATCAGGTGCTGGTCTTGGTGGCAACTTTGGTCAGACCAACTACGCCACGGCCAAGGCTGCAATTGCTGGTCTCACTCTCACCCTTGCGCAGGAACTCGCTGCCATCGGCACCACTGTCAACTGCATCGGCCCAGCCGGTCTCACCCGCATCACCGCCACCATGCCTGGCGCTGGTGAAGCATTCGAGCCTGACGACATTGCCGACGACGACTTCCACCCGATGGATCCGGGCAACTCGTCTCCTCTGGTTGCATGGCTTGCGAGCGATCAGGCCGCCTATGTCAACGGTCAGGTCATCCGAGCGCTTTACGACAAGATCATCTGGATGCAGGGATGGCGCGAGCGCATCACCATCGACAACAACAACAAGAAGTGGGACGCCACGAAGCTCGGTGGTCGTTTCGCTTCTGAGGTCTTCCAGGTTGCTCCGACGGGCATCAACTTCTTGCAGGCTTGATTCATTCAGCCGCACGAAACTGAATGAAGGGCGGCCCATGGGCCGCCCTTCATCGCGTTCGGTGCTTTCCGCTATCTGAACAACTGCTGAATTCTCAGTACCATCTCTACATGGCGAAGAAATCCGAGAGTGAAAAGCCCAAGCGATACAGCCGTGCAGAGGCCACTCGAATGTTCATCGATGCTGCTAGCAAGGCGATGGACAAAAAGCCACTTCCCGATATCACGATGCAGGAAATCGCCGACAAGATCGGCCTGAACCATGGCTATGTCCATCGTTATTTCGGAACTCGCCTCGACCTCTTCGCTGCGGTCGCCGAAGATTTGTCGCAAAAGATCGTTGACGTCGTCACGGCAGAGCAGCAGCGACGCGCAGGAGCAGGGGAATCGCCAGGAAGTCTTGATAATTCACTCGTCGAACTCGCTCGCCCATATTTCTCCAAGCGCGGCAAACTCGTTCAGTACCTCATCATTTGCGGGGTTCCACAGAAGCGATTTGCCGAGTCAACGCGATTGCAGATCCAGCTTGCGGCAGACAACCTCATGGCTCTTGGCGTCAGCGAGAGAATGGCAACCGCACAGGCAATCAAATTGACTGCTCTGATTTGGGCAAATGGCTCCTACGTTGACGCTCTCGGTGTCACGAAGGCAGAAGTAGCTGACGTTGAAGCACTGTCGTTTGCTGAACTTCGGCTCGCGACAAAGACCTCGAAAGAACTTGGCTGGTAGTTCGTTAAAGCAACGAGCGCGGGTCAAGATCGCGAATCGCTGCACACGAACGCGTGATCATTGATGAAAACATCGCGTTTGATGCATCTGACGGTGTTGCAGTCGCGTAGACCGCACCGAGGACAGTGACAAGCGGACCTTGCGGGGTGCCGAGTCTGTAATCGTTGAAGCATTGTTCGACGGTGATATCGACTCCGTGTTTGGTGATTGCCTCGTGGTAGGTCGCAACGAGATCGCGCTCGTTCGCTCGTCGAAGTTCGGTGTCGAGACCGAGCCCGAGGAAGTACCCGAGATCTCGACCGGCAAATCCGAGTCCGATGGTCTGCCAATCAAGTGTGGTGATTGGTGAGCCATTTGGAGCAATCATCAAGTTGTCGGGACGGAAATCTCCGTGGATGAGCGTGAGGTTTGTGAGGCGGGACAGCAGCCAGTCGCCCATCCATGTCGAAAGATCATCAAGCGTTGCGATGTCGTCAGCCGACATCCATTCACCAAACTGCTCGACGAACTGTGGAACCGCTCCGGCGAAAATCTGTGCGTGAAATCCTGCACCTTCCTCTGAGGGTGGCCGCAGCGCAGGAATGTCAAGCAGCGTGGGATCGGCCCAACGCGGTCCGTGGAGGCCAGCCATCTCGCGCAATGCAGTGTGGGCTTCGGCAACCGTGGCACCCGGAATCTGTGCGCCAGGTTCGGATGGCGCGAGATCGTCAAGAAGAAGAACGAACGAAACGGCGTCATCGGTGATCGTGGCGTACCAGCACTGTGGAATGCGAATGTCGACCGAGGAGCCCAGTGAGGTGTACCAGAGGTACTCGCTGCGGTAGCCATCTGCGATAAGCGTGCGAGTCTCTGGATCACCGCCGGCCATCTTGGCCACGAACGATTTTGGGAGTCCGTTTTCCGGGTCAGCCCAGTCGATGGTGAGACGCCAGGATTGGCCCATCTGGCCAGTCCCAACCCGAAGGGCACGTACCGCCGAGACCTCTGCTCCGAGCGCTGCACTCAACCAAGCGGCGTCGATTTCGGAGATCTCGTCGGTTGGCGGCGCAGCGGAAAGATTCGTGGGTGCAGACATTGCTCACCTCAGGTGTGAGAGCGGGTGGAGATTGGCTACCGTAGGCGAATCGCCCCGGGGGAATCGGGGCAGGCTGACTGAGGGGGAACAATGACCGAGATCACCACGGTGTTCGACGCTGACAATCACTATTACGAGCCGATTGATGCGTTCACTCGCTACATCGAACCGGAATTCAAGCGCCGCTGTATGCAGTGGGCCGAGGTCAATGGCAAGCAGATGCTTCTCGTGGGCGGAAAGATCAACCGGTTCATCCCGAATCCCACGTTTGACATGCTCTCGGCGCCGGGAAGTCTTGAACAGTATTTCCGTGGCCGTAACCCAAAGGGCGACAGCGTCAAGGACCTTTTCGGAGAGCTGTTGCCATGTGATCCCGCGTATCGCGATCGGGAGATTCGTCTGAAGACAATGGACAGCCTCAATACTGAAGGCGCGTTGTTCTTCCCCACGCTTGCGGTGGGTATGGAGCAAGCACTGAGCGATGATCTGCCCGCCGCCCAAGCTGCGTTCCGTGCGTTCAACCGATGGATGCACGAGGACTGGGGCTTCGCATACGAAGATCGCATCTTCGCAACGCCGTACATCGTGCTCTCCGATGTCGACAACGCGGTTGCTGAACTCGAGTGGGTTCTTGAACGCGATGCACGCGTGGTGTTGGTCGGAACTGGACCAGTTCGTACTGATGAAGGAATGAAGTCGCCGGCTGATCCGCGCTTCGATCCATTCTGGGCGCGCGTTCAGGAATCTGGCGTCACGATCGCGTATCACGGCGGCGCAAACGCCTACTACGACCTCATCACAATGTGGGGCGAGAAGTCAGAGATGGAAGCGCATAAGTTCGAGCCTCTTCGTCAGGCGCTCTCGCATGACGCGGTTGCCGACACGTTCGCTGCGCTCATTCTCCACGGCCTCATGGACCGATTCCCGAACATTCGTTTCGCAACCGTTGAAACTGGTGCGAATTGGGTTCGTCCCTTGCTGAAGCGTCTTTCCAAGATCTACGGACAGACCCCTTCGATGTTCAAGAACAATCCGGTCGAACAGTTCAAGCAGAACGTTTGGGTGTCACCGTTCTACGAAGACGATCTTGATCTTCTTCGCGACACACTGGGGGCTGATCGATTGATGATGGGCTCAGACTGGCCTCACACCGAAGGCATGGCCGATCCGTTCACGTTCATCACCGATCTCACCGAGGCCGGCTTCAGTGCTGACCAACAGCAACTGATCATGTACGACAACTGCAAGTCACTGACAGTCCGTCGCCCAGGCTGAGAAATCTTCGTATCTCACGTTCACATCTAGGAGTAGGCATGAAAGCACGCGCAGCAATGTTGTGGAGTCCTGAGGACACTGCATGGTCGATTGAAGATGTTGAGATTGACGAGCCGAAGGGCGCGGAATTGCTCGTGCGCAACGTGGCGTCTGGCCTTTGCCATTCCGACGAGCACTTCATTACCGGAGACATGCCTCACGGCGGCTATCCCTGGATTGCCGGTCACGAAGGTGCGGGCATCGTTGAAGCTGTCGGTCCCGATGTGCGTGGCTTCGCTCCGGGTGATCATGTCGTGTTCTCATTTGTTGCAGTGTGCGGGCAGTGCCCCTCATGCGCCGACGGCCATTCCAACCTTTGTGACAATGGATCCATGGTCATGGGCGGCCGGATGCTCGATGGCACTTCGCGTATTCATGTGAAGGGCCAAGACGCGCTCATCATGGCTGGTCTCGGAACCTTCGCGACGCATTCCGTCGTTCACGAGTGGTCGGCAGTGAAGGTGCTCCCCGATCTTCCGCTCGACAAGGTTGTGCTCCTTGGCTGTGGCGCCACGACCGGCTGGGGTTCGTCGGTCTATGCGGCTGAAGTGAAGCCCGGTGACAACGTCGCCGTTATTGGTGTCGGTGGACTTGGTTCTGCAGCAGTTATGGGCGCAAAGCTCGCTGGAGCTGAGCGCATCTTCGCCATTGACCCTGTTGAATTCAAGCGTGAGTCGGCACAGAAGTTTGGTGCGACGCATACGTCGGCTTCGGTTGAAGAGGCACTTGAGTTGATCATGGCGGAAACATGGGGTCGTGGTTGCAACAAGGTCATCTGCACGATGGGCGTCGGAAGCGGCGACATGATGGCGTCGATCATGGCGCTCACCTCGAAGCGTGGCCGTGTCGTTGTCACGAATATCCACCCATGGTTAGAAGCAAGTAACAACATCCCAATGATTGATCTCACGTTGAGCGAGAAGCAGGTTGTTGGTTCCTTGTTCGGCTCTGCCAATCCTCGTTCCGACATTCCTCGTCTTGCCGAGCTCTACCGCAAGGGCCAGCTCGACCTCGACGGCATGATCACTCGTACCTACACCCTTGATCAGATCAACGAGGGTTATCAGGACATGCGTGACGGCAAGAACATCCGTGGCGTGATCG
Source organism: Actinomycetota bacterium (assembly GCA_009703275.1). Taxonomy (GTDB): domain Bacteria; phylum Actinomycetota; class Acidimicrobiia; order Acidimicrobiales; family Acidimicrobilacustridaceae; genus Acidimicrobilacustris. The sequence continues at coordinate 959 of WLGJ01000051.1, read as the reverse complement.
TTCACTGATTTGCACGAACAACTCTCGTAAATGACAACGACCCACCGCGCGAGCGGTGGGTCGTTTCAGTTTTGAGCGATCGTTGACGATCAGTCAGAAGCCTTCGATGAGGCCATTGCAGCTTCATTCGTTCGTTCGGCCCTAAGGAGTTCGGGCGAACCTTCGATGTTGAGCTTCGGAAGCCATTCAAGCCACTTCGGAAACCACCAGGCGGCTTTGCCGAACAATTCCATGATGGCGGGAACGAGCACCATGCGAACAATGGTTGCGTCGAGTAACACGGCGACCGCCATACCGAAGCCGAGCACTTGAACAGTGGGGTTCTGAATCGTGACGAATGAGAAGAACACCGCGATCATGATGAGTGCTGCGGTTGTTATGACTCGAGCAGTGTTGGCGACGCCAAGAACCACTGACTTTCGCGGCTCGTGATAGGTGTCCCATTCCTCGCGGATACGAGACATGAGGAAGACCTCGTAATCCATCGAGAGTCCGAAGAGGATGACAAACATGATGAGCGGCACGAACGACACGATCGGAATGGTCGTGTGAAGCCCAACCAATTCTTTCGCCCATCCCCATTGAAAGACCGCAACGACAATGCCGTAGGCAGCAGCGATGGAGATGAGATTCATAAGAGCGGCCTTGAGTGGCACGAGGATTGATCGGAACACCATCAGCAGCAAGATGAAGGCACCAAGCACCACAGCGCCGACCACATAGGGCAGATACTTCACAACGAGTGCGGTGAGGTCGATAAGTGTTGCGGTAGTGCCACCGACGTAGGCCTCAATGTTCGTGCCGGCTGTCTCGGCCTTGATCCCTTTTCGGAGATTCGAAACCAGTGTCTGGGTTTCATTTGAGTTCGGGCCGCTTGAAGGTATGACCTGATAGATCGCAGCGTCGCCTGCAGCATTGGGGATGGGGCCAACGGCATACTGCACGCCGGCAACAGTGCC
>WLGJ01000050.1 GCA_009703275.1 Actinomycetota bacterium | reverse complement strand
TCATCAGCGCAGCGTTACCGCAGGTCTCTTCGCACGGTAATCAGCCGAGCAGTGAGTCCAAGGCGCTCATAAAGGTTCTTCGACTCACGTGCTCCAGGAAGCGCGTGAGCGTCGATGGCGACAGCATCGATTCCGATTGCCCATGCGATCGCAGTCTCAAGCAGTACTTCGCCAATGCCGACATCGCGCGCTTGGGGTGTTGTGTAGAGATCGGTAATTGTGACGATCATCGCGTCGCCTTCGTGTGAAAAGCGAGCGATCGAATATCCGACGACGACACCTTCCCAAACACCACACCAGACCATGGTGTCGTCGTCGTTGAGTGCAGCGAGAACTGTGTCGGTCGCAGAGGTTGCCCGCTCATGTGAAGCTAAGAGAGCTGCTCCCCCGCGTTGTGGAGACATCTCTGCTTCAGCTTCGACCAGCAGCTGAGCGAGATCTTGAACGTCGCCTTCGTCTGCAGGGCGAGCGATCGCCAACACTGCTAGCTCCGCAACTGACGAAGACGATTCAGAACGGTCTTACGTGCACGCTGAGATTGTTCGTAGGTCTCTATGCGCTCCAACTGTTCAGCGCCTAAAGGCGCAAGGAACGGAAGGATCTGAGCAGCGGTGAGATTGTCGTAGTCCTTGATGAGATCTTCGACGCCGTGATTGACGGAGGCTCCCGCGGTTGCCTTCTTGGTTGACGAGCTAGAAGGCGACGATTCGGAAGCTTTTGAAGAAGGGCGAGCGGACTCCCCCACGATCCTGAGGAACTCTTGGAAGTGGGCTTCTGCATCGGAGAGAGATTTGCGCGCCTTTGCATTGGTTGCACCCAACGCGAACTGACCGATAACTCGAGCGTTCGAGGCTTGGGTGCGTCCGCGTTCGACCAGTTCAGGCAGAGCTTCCGAACCCTTCGAGAAGAGTCCGATGGGCGCGTAGAGAAACAGATTGAGCAATTGCTCAACCGGATCGACGGCGGAATCGCTCGCCGAGGAGGCCACGTCAGCTCTTCGCCTTCTTGGCTGGCGTTTGCTTCGCCGGCGCCTTCTTGGCTGGGGCCTTCTTGGCGGCAGCCTTAGCGGGTGGCTTCGCTGCGCTCTTTGCCGGAGCCTTTACCGCTGCTTTTGCGGAAGTCTTCGCAGGAGCTTTGGGTGCCTGCTTCTTGGCGGCAGCCTTTACCTGGCGATCGAGTGCACCAGATTCGATGTGCGCAATTGCAGGACATGCTGCTTCACCGACTGGGCAGTGCATTGCTCCGGGTGAACCGAACTGACCGCGGTTGACCAAAAGGAAGCAACCGGTGCACATGAACTCGTTCGCCTTCTTCGGCGTAACACCCTCGGCAATGTCGGCTGGCGCTCGAGGCTCAGGCACAACTTCTTCGTCTTCGTCTTCATCGTCATCGGCCGCAGCGATTCGGTCCTTGAGGATTGCGTCGAGGTCAGCTTCGACGTCGTCAGGATTGAGATCCTCTTCCTCGTCGTCTTCGTCTTCTCGCTTGGGTCGAGCGGCGAGTGCTGCATCGGCTGCCGCTTCATCCTCTTCGTCGTCATCAAGAACGACATCGTCGGCAAGGACCTCTTCGAGGTCCTCAACGAGTTCGCCCTCGAGGTCGTCTCCCTCGATATCGACGTCGATTTCTTCCTCGTCGAATTCTTCGTCGATGGGATCGTCAGCCATGGAGTCCTCAGGTCGGGGCTACCAGAAGGCAGCCGGGGTAATTCGTGCCGCGGATGATAGGCACAGTCGCGGGTGAAATTGGTGCCTTTCGGGTCAGTCTCCAAGAAAGGTGACAAACGACACGTAAGGTCAGGACTCCAAACGGCGACTTTCCGCCCGCCGTTCGGCCTGGAGGCGCTCAAGTTCTGGTTCAGCGCTGTGGTCGACAAACCGCATCATCGAGGCGATGGCGTGATGCCCAGCCTTCTCTGCGATCAATCGGTGCATCTCCTGGCCAACGATGCGGTACGCCGGATGTCCCTGTGGCGTGGTTCGGAGTTCGATGAGATGCATCGCCTCGCGGGCGTTCATATCCATCGAGAAACGAACCTTGTAGGCCAGAGACACCGCGTACGAGGACTCAGCAGGGAAACGTTCCTCGAGGGCCTCATACAGCGATGCGGAGCGCTGCATCGCCTCGTCGAAGATGGGTGCGACGCCAGCGTCGTCGACTGCAGCGGGGCGTGTGTAACCATGCAACGGCGTGAGCTTCTGCCAATCGATGGTGAGCATGCGATGGCGCTGGAGATCTCGGAATGCGCCGTAGTCAGCGAGAATGTCGAATCGGTACGACGGACGCTCAAGGGCTCGTCCTGGTTTGTGGCGCCGATTGTCACGTTCGCCTACGTACGCGTTGAGCACGGCGATACGTTCGTCAACCGTCATCGCTCGAACGCGATCTTCGATCTGACGCTCAGGCAGGGACAAATGCGGGTAGAGCGCAGCCGTGACGAGTTTGATTTCCGCGTCGGGATCGAAATCGACCAACGCCACAACTGGTGCCGGTTCGATGTCGTCGACACCGGAAAAGAGTCGACCAGCGATGTCCTCCATCGCCGAGCGGCTATTGGTCATGTAGTCGCTCCAGGCGACGCCCCTGTCGTCAAGGTCGACACGCTTCAGGAACGAGGGAACAACTTTACGGAGCTCGGTGAGCATGAGATCGGCGTATGTACGAGCTTCGGGCAGCGGATGCGCACGCATACGCAGTAGCAGCATCTCGTAGCCCTGACCGGTGCCATAGATGCCGACATTCGACAACGACGATGCGGGAAGTAGCCCACGGATCGAATCGAATGCCTTTGCCCGGATTGCTTGGCGGTAGACGAAATCGCTGTCGGAGGGATCTTTGGGGATCCGCTCCTTGATGTCGTCGATCACGATGGGAAGGAGTTCGGCGTAGGTATCGAAAATTCGATCCATATCGCCCACGTAACGGGTGCCGAGACTCGACTGCAGGACCTCGGGTGGGCGGTAGAACCGATAGCGTCCACCGATTCGAGCGTCGTAGGAGATGTACCTCGTCGACTGTTCGAGATACGCCATCAGACGACCCCACTCAAGCACCTTGGTGAGGAGGTTCGATGCCTGTTCGCAAGCCAAGTGGACGCCACCGAGCTGCGCCACAGAATCATCGCCGTATTCAAAGAAAACCTTGTCGTAGAGCTCCTCGGCCCGACGCAACCCGATCGTGGCATCGATGGAGTCGTCGCCACTGATGTCGAGTTCGCCAACAAACTCGTCGAGAAAGAGCCTTCGGAGGCTTTTGGGCGAACGAGAGTAACGAGCGAACAAGGCGCCCTTAACGACCTCGGGCAGATTTACAAGCGCAAATACAGGGCCGTAGAGGTTCGTGAAATAGCGACGAAGAACATCTGCCTCTTCGGGGCTGAACTCTTCTGCGACGTAGACGCTCACGGCCGGCGAGCGTACGGCCTCTTCCGCCTGTCGCCGCGGATGGCCCGTTGGTTGTCGGTCACCGCTTTGACGCGTGGAAGTCGTTGGCTACCGATTCCAGAGAATCGGTAGAGGACCACAAGTCGATGATGGTCATGGCCATGGCTTTGGCGCCATCGATCACGCCGGCATCGCCAGTCGGCGAAGCGGCGAACTCTGCGAATCCAGGCGTGTGGATTCCAACGCCGCTTGGAGCTACCGAAACCATCGGGTGAATGGACGGAACGTGATGACTCACATTGCCCATGTCAGTGGATCCGACGACGGCGCCTTGTGGGCCGGGTTCGCGAACCTCACGTCCGAGGGCAGCACTATTGGCTGCATACAACGACTCGAATGCGTCATTTCGAAGAAGGTCGGCGTAGGCCGGTTCTATCCACTCGTAGTCAACCGAACAGCCGGTTGCGTCGCCACCAGCGGTAAGTGCCGCAAGGACCCGTGGTTTGAGCGCTTCGAGTCGTGAAAGATCCGCCGCACGAATGAACCAATGCATGGCGGCGGTGGCCGGAACGATGTTGGGCTTGTCTCCCCCGTTGGTAAAGACGCCGTGGATTCGCTCTTCGGGCCGTATGTGCTGACGTAGAGCAGCAACATTCATGTACCCCAGCACCGCCGCGTCGAGTGCATTGCGACCATCCCAAGGATGAGCAGCAGCATGAGCAGATTGACCATGCCAGGTCACTCGAAGTTGCTGCACGGCGATTGTGGTCATCCAACGGAGATCGACATCGGCGGGATGAATCATCATCGCAGCATCGATGTCAGTGAGGGCGCCCCTATCGATCATGAAGACCTTCCCACCCCCACCTTCCTCGGCGGGTGAACCGAGAACGACAAGGCGACCGTTCAATTCTTCCGCCACTGCAGCAGCGCCAAGGGCTGCGCCGAGGCCAGCCGCTGCGATGATGTTGTGCCCGCACGCGTGTCCGATGCCAGGGAGAGCGTCGTACTCGCAGAACACCGCGATGGTCGGACCACGCGATCCTGCTGTTGCTTCGAAAGCTGTCGGCATTCCGTATGCGCCTCGGTTGACATTGAAACCGAGATCTTCAAGAGCTCCCGTTAATACTGCGTGCGCGTGATGCTCGGCGTAGTTCTCTTCCGGATGAGCATGAATCGAATGGGAGACCTCAAGCAGGAGGCTCCGATGTGCATCGATGGAATCGGCAGCTCGTTGCTTCGCTTCTTGTGCATCCATGTCGTCACGCTACATGGGGGTCCGCTGGCCGTGGAGGGTCAAACGACGACGTAAAAGGCATCAGGCTCGACGCACAGCGAAAGTCTCCGACCCTTTAGGTGAAGGGCTCCGTCGATGCGTAGAGATGCCGGAGGATCAAACGTGAGCGTCTCTGAACGAACGCGGCGATAGGTCAACGATGGGTGAGGCAAATGAGTGCCGGTGGCTGACCGAGAGAGCGCCTCTCTCCGCTGCCGCCAGCCAAGTGTTCCAGTCGTGATGTCAATCAACCCGTCACCCGGGTGAGAGCGGGGGCCGAGATCACGATTGCCGATCCACTGAGCGTTCATCACCACTGCAAAATTTGAGCCGAAGACCTTTCCCGCGACGAGGTGTGAGACAAAGGGAATCTCGACGCCATCGATCGATGCAACAACGAGATCGACTGGGACGGTGAGGGCATCTGGTCCCCGGAGTCTGTCCATCGATCCGGAACCACCCAATGTTTTGCATAGGTCGCCACCTAAAAGACCAACCGTGATGTCGGTGTTGCCGGCATCACGGCTCGCAACAATCAAATTTCGGAGTTCGGCATCTGAGTGAGCAACCGGTGCACCCTCCGGTAGCGGCTGCAGGAGGCCGTAATCGCTGCCTTTTCTGATTGTCATTGGAGTTCGCTCGCTGCGAGATCACTCTCAAGACCGCTCTCAGCATCACTCTCGTCATCGCCGATTCGGCCGCGTCCCGATACCGCAACGACGCCTCGATGGAGAGCGTCGGCAGCCTCGGATGCGGTCGTGGCACACGAAGCGTCTGTCTCAGAAATCTGTCGGAGGAGATCGACGAGTTGCTTGATGGTTCGCACGAAATCACCACCGGGCATGTCGTCATCACCGAGCAAATGATCAAGATCGTCCCCTGCAGCCCATGCGTGGGCGAGGGCAAAGAAGCCTGAATCGGGGGTCCGTGTCACGGAAAGTCCGAGAGCAATTTCATCGCGTGCGATTGATCGCGTGAGATCTTCTAGTTGATCAGCACGTTGCTCGATGTCGCGTCTCGGGAACCAGGGAGAAAGATCAGGACCAGAAGCTCGGGACTCATACACAAAGGAGCTCGCTAGACCAGCGAGTTCCGCGGCCGAAAGATCATCGAAGAGTTGCTCCTCGAGGGCTTCGGCGATGGCCAGATCGGACTCGTGGTAAATCCGCACGAGCCTCTCGCCCCGTTCGGTCAACTTCCATCCGTCCAAGTGGCCCCATTGTTCGAGCATCTGAAGAATCCGATCGAAGTGTTCGACGAGAGATCCTGTGCGTGAGCGGATCTGCTTTTCGAGTCCTTCGATCTCGCGGCGAACGCCCTCTGCATCTCGTAATGCTCGGAGATGACTATCGCGATCCGGACACCCATGGACGGGGTGCCTTTCCACCGCGTTGCGGTTGCTTTCGCTGCGACGTTGATTGTCGCCATCGCTGGAGGGCAGACGCTTCACGATGCGATCGAGTTCTAGCGACACAGCTTTCTGGAACTTTGGCTTCATCGGTGTGAATGGAACGGGTAGATCTATGTGAGCCACAACGGTTGGCTCATCGTCGAAATCCTTGGAACCAAGTTGGATGACATTGCGCCTCGCGTTCAGGACTTTGACACGTACCGAGCCCCCTTTACGATTGGAAACTGACAGCACCACCACTCGATCGTGCCCGCCGCTCCCTTCGATCCAGAGAATGTCACCGGGCTTGAGTGAGGCAAGAGTTCGCTCAATATGCGAACCACCGCCACGAACCGCCCGTACTCCTCGCTCCGCGTCCAACGCAGCCTTGTAGGTCAATACGTCGCCAAGTACACACTCAGCGTCTTCACGTAATCGCAGGAGCTTTTGAGACTGGCCCTCGATCCGATGTTCTTGTCGGGCAACGTCCGCATCCGCCTGATACTGAGCGAAACTGTTTCCGAGTAACCGGTGTGCTTCGCCGGCGTCATAGCGGCGCACGAGATTTGCTGCCATGTTGTAGGTCGGACGAAAAGAACTCGTGAGTCGAAAGCTTCGACTGGCTGCGAGATTCGCGACCTCATCAAAGGTGACGAAGGGCGACCACAAGACAATGGCGTTGCCGTGATTGTCGATACCGCGACGACCGGCTCGACCAGTCAACTGGGTGTATTGCGCTGGAGTGAGGAACTCGTGGCCATCCCCGGTGAACTTCGTCAGCTTGTCGATCACCACTGTTCTTGCTGGCATGTTGATGCCAAGGGCAAGTGTCTCTGTTGCAAAAACGATCCGAACGAGTCCCTCGACGAAACACTGTTCGACGGCCTCTTTAAAGGGAGGAACGAGACCAGCATGATGGCTGGCGATACCTCTTTCGAGGGAATCAAGCCATCGGCCATAGTCGAGTACTCGGAGATCCTCATCTGTGAGTTCCTCGACATGCGACTCTGCAATTTGTCGGATTCGAGTGCGTTCCTCGGGTGTCGTGAAGCTAAGACCTGCACGCGTGCAAGAGGTCACAGCTTCGTCGCAACCGTTGCGGCTGAACACAAAAAAGATTGCTGGGAGCATCGATCGTTCTGCGAGGAGTTCGACCACCTCAACTCGTCCCGGCGTCGAGTATCGGCGCCGACCGCCTCTGGCGCGATCACGTGGGTCGATGTCGTACTGGTGACCTCGCCGATCCGGCTTGCCATCATTAAGGGTCGGAATCAGAGCGAGACCGTCGTCAAGACGATCGGCGACGAGATACCAGTTATCAAGTTCAACTGGCCTTTTCGTTTCGACGACAACTTCAGTCGGACCCCGGACAGAAGTGATCCACTCCCCCAGCTCATCCGCATTCGACACAGTTGCCGACAGGCACACCAGCCGAACATATTTGGGTAGATGGATGATGACCTCTTCCCAAACCGAACCCCTTGATGAATCTTGCAGGTAGTGCACTTCGTCAAGGACGACCCAATCGAGCGCGTCAAGGGCAGACGAACGCGCATAGATCATGTTGCGGAGCACTTCAGTGGTCATGACGACAATCGGCGCGTCGCCATTTATTGCGGTGTCGCCAGTGAGGAGCCCAACAGCCTCTTTGCCGTACTCGTCAATCAGGTCATGAAACTTCTGGTTCGAAAGCGCTTTGATCGGCGTCGTGTAGAACGCACGCCTCCCTGCTCGAAGCGCGACAGCGACAGCGTGTTCAGCGACTTTCGTTTTCCCCGATCCAGTCGGGGCCGATACCAAGACCGACAGGCCGCGATCAATGACCGCAATCGCATCCTTTTGGAATTGATCGAGCTCGAATGATGTAGTCACCTCAGTCGATACGCACGGAGTCATCTTCGCTTTCAGATGAAGCGCGTTTCTCCGCCTTTCGCTTCGAGCGATTCCGCAACGCCAGTATGGAAGCGCCAATCGCGATCGAAAGCCCATAGAGAAGTAGCATTGGAACTGCGAGAGCGGTCATGGAAATGGGATCACCGCTCGGGGTGATGACAGCAGCGATGACCGCAATGACCACGATCGCCTGGCGCCACCAGCCGATGAGCTTCCTTGGTGTGATGACACCGATCATCTGCAGCGCTACGAGGAGCACAGGGAATTCAAACCCGACGCCGAACGCGAGCATCATCCAAATGATGAGCGTGACGTAACTGTCGGCGGTGTAAAACGGCTCAATCTGGGATCCACCGATAGTCGTGAGGAACTGAAGTGTTGGATTGAGGACATAGAACGCAACAGTCGCTCCGCCAAGAAAGAGCACGACGGCACTAACTGTGAAGGGAATTGCGTACTTCTTTTCCTGTGGGTACAACCCTGGCGTTACGAATCTCCACACCTGCCAGACAATGATGGGCATAGCGAATGCGATGCCGATGTAGCCCGACATTTTGAGTCGCAGAGTGAAAGCCTGCAGCGGTTCGGTAGCAATGAATGGCTGTCCGGGCTGAACTTCATTGAACGGATGCTTCAAGATCTCGAGAACGTAGGGATACAGAAACCATCCGAGGACTGCCCCAACCGCGACAGCAGCCGCAACTCGGAACAACCGACTGCGCAACTCCGCAAGATGCTCCCAGAGCGTCATATGTCCGGCTGGAGACGTGGTGGTGTCAGCACTCATATCTTGCTCAGCTGCTCGCCGCGTCGTCATTGTCGGTGCTGTCCGCCGAGAGGTCTCCGACAAAGGGGGTCGGTGAACCTGATGTGGTTGGGGGCGTCACAGGGTCAACCGGCGCCACAAGTCGAGGACCCTCAGTTGTGCGATCGAGTGCATCGTCGACAGTGTGAACCTGACCGATATCCATGGCGGAACGAACTTCTTCTTCGAATCCGGAGGTAACCCGACGGACCTCGGCCATGAACTTGCCAACCTTGCGAGCGGTTTCGGGCAATTTCTCTGGTCCCAGCAGCAAAAGTGCCAGCAGCAGGATCATGAAGATCTCTCCGCCACCAACGTTGAACATGATGGGGATCGTACTCCCGAGTCTGTCGTTCTTCCCCATGGTGGTCTCTGGCGAGGACGGACTCGCTCTGTGGGGCAGGCTGTTGCGGTGACCCGACTCCCCTCCCTTCGACCGCCAATCGGCTTTGCTCACCGTGGAGCGAAAGCACATGCCCCTGAGAACACGATGGAAGCCTTTGAGTTGGCCCTTCGTCTAGGTGCCACCGGACTCGAAAGCGACGTCTGGGTCACTGCAGACGGGATTGCCGTCCTTGATCATGACGGCCTCGTTGGTCGTCGTCCGCTTCGGCGTCCGATTTCAGAGTCCATGTCGGCCGATCTTCCCCGCCATATCCCCACTCTGCGCGATCTCTACGCAGTCATCGGAAGATCAGTCGATCTCTCCCTCGACATCAAAGATCCCGCTGTGGCGGCAGAGGTGGTTGCGTGTGCTCGAGATGTAGGCGCTGAGGACCGACTCTGGCTCTGCCACCCTGATCGGCAACTTGTGAGTTCATGGAGAGAACTCTCCTCCAACGTCAATCTGGTCGAATCCACTCGAGCGTCCAAGTTTGTAGGCAGCCCCGAACTCCACATTGCCCAGAGCGCTGATCTCGGCATTGACGTCATCAATCTTCACCACAGCGACTGGAGCGGAGGTTCGGTAGCGATGGCGCATCGCTTCGGACTACTCGCCTTCGGCTGGGACGCTCAGTTCGATCGAATTCTCGACGAGCTTCTCGACTGCGGAATCGATGGCGTGTACAGCGACCACGTCGACACGATGATGGTGTCCATCGCCAAAATCACTGGAAGTGGACATTCAGGCGCTTAGTCAAAGAATCCAGTGATTTCAATGGGGACAAGCGTGATGAAGTTCTAGAGCAAACCGAATCTGCCAAGCGGCCAAACAGTTACAAATGCTCGGCCAACAATTGTCGATTGATCGATAGATCCAAAGTAGCGGCTGTCTTTTGAATCGCTTCGATTGTCGCCCATGACCCATACCTGACC
>WLGJ01000005.1 GCA_009703275.1 Actinomycetota bacterium | reverse complement strand
GGCGGGCGACCATCACGCTTGTCTCCATCGCCTTCACGGCGCGGCTTGCGATCACGTCGATCTCCACCGCGCCCCTTCGGTGCAAGTTTCGTTGTAACAAGAGGCTCATCGTCGCGACGAGGAGTGCCAACAACTTCGATGCGCTCTGGTTCTTTCCGAGCACCCTTCGGAGCGAGCACGGCGATGATGTCAATGCCATCCATCATGAAGTCGGCGTCGGCGCGAACGACATCGCCAACCTTGGCGCCGGCAAAGAGCAGCGAACCGTTGAGTTCCCCCTTGGGCAACTTGGCGCCGGCTGCCCGCCAGGTCCAGATTCCGTCTTCACGAGTACTTGTGAGTTCAACTTCGATGCGGCGTGACATAGGGGGACCACGCTAACGCTGAGCGTGTGGGCAGAGCGAACGAGCCCACCCAAGGTCGTCCGCTGCTACCTTCCCGCCGATGAGTGACGATGAGGTTGAGTATGGACAGCGCCCGTTCCAAGCACCGCCTGGATCGACCGAGGTCTTTCTGGTCCGCCACGGGCAGTCGGCTGCCTACAGAGATGGCCATCCATTCCCGCTCGTCGACGGTCAGGGCGATCCTCCGCTAACCGCCCACGGGCAATGGCAGGCAGCGCAGGTAGGAGAGCGGCTTCGTCATGTCGCCCTTGCTGCGGTTTACGTCACGACGCTCCAACGCACCGTTCAGACTGCTGCGCCGCTCCTTGACCACATCGGTCAGACGGCGATCGTCGAACCCGATCTCCGGGAGATCCACTTGGGGGAGTGGGAAGGGGGAATCTTCCGCAAGAAGGTGGCCGAGCGTGATCCCGCCTTCCTCGAGGTCGAACGCACGCAGGACTGGAGCGCAATACCGGGCGCTGAATCGTTCGCTCAGCTCCAGCACAGGGTCGTTGGGGCAATCACCCGGATTCATGCCGCTCACCCCGGAGAACGCATTGTGGCGGTGAGCCACGGGGGAGCGATAGGGGCAGCGCTCTCCCATGCCACCGGAGCAAAGCCGCTGGCCTTTGGCGCCACCGACAACGCATCGATCGCTCATCTCATCGTTCTCGGCGATCGCTGGATGCTCCGTCGTTACAACGACACCGGCCACCTTGGCGGCGAACTCTCTGCGGTTGCGGAAGGGCTGACCTGACCGAACCCGTGAGACATCGCAAGACTCGGTTCAACCTACAGATCGGTAGTCGGTTGCCGATAATCCTCGTTATGTAAAGTTATGGGTGGAGATCACAGAAATACGGCGAGGACCGAAAACGGCCTGCTGGTCAGATCAGCGTCGCCATCCGAGGCTCGAGCCTTGCCGCAGCCAGAGGCTCCGCATTCTCCATAAGCCACGCCAACGCCTCCGAGACGTCCTGGGCCGTCGACGATGCGGCAAGATCTCGTTCAACATCTTCGACGGCAGCTTGGAGGCAATACAGCAGTCCTTGGAGTTCCTCCAGCGCAACGCGATCGATAATCACATCGTTGTCGTCGAGTCCGTGCGACTGAGCCAACTTCCGAGCCATATACGACTGTTGCTTGCAGCCATCCCGACAGAACGACCGTGGTCGACCCGGACCCTCACGGGGTTCAACGGGACGACCACACCAACGGCACCTCACAGCGTTGTTTGCCCGGCCACTCTCACCTTCGGGTAATTTCGTCACGTGACGATATTACTCAATATCGAAGCCGTTTGACCGGATGATCCAGGATCGTCCGCAGCCGGCGACTGCGATTACCCGGTGAACGCAGGAACGGCGACTGGCTCGATGACCACGGTGCGATCTGGAAGTACCGGGAACGGGAAGGCGGTGAGGGTCAAGCCCCAGACCCCCTGGTACGAGGCAAGCAGATCGGGCACCCCAGGATTCCAACTCGCAAAGAACGCCCCGGCATCGCTGGCCGGCGACGAAAGCTGAAATGCCTCGAGCGCATCAAGGGGATCTGCGCCACCGACCGACCATGACGAAGGAGCTTGACCCATCGCCGTGATTGCTTGGAGAACTAGCGCAGTGGAATTGGCGTCCACGTCTCCCCCGGTGAACCACGGGAACCCACCGGCACCGGATCCGCTCGTCGCCTGTGCGCTCTGCAAGAACGTCACCGCTGAAGCAACCGGAGCCGTCCGACCAAACAGTTGCAATGCCTGTACTGCAAACGCTGTGGAGTTGGTGTCAGCGCCTACGTAGTTGATGGGGTCAGGAGCATCGCAGTCCTGAATGACATTGCCATTCGACGCCCGAAATGCTTGCCAACCGCCGAGTGAGCTCTGCGGATTGGAACCGCCCACACATTGTTGATCGACAAGCCAGTCAATGGCCGCTGTTGGAGGCGTCGCCCCCACAGCCTGCAACGCAATCACCATCAACGACTGATCCTGAATTGACGACCACGGCTCTTGGTAGCCGTAGAACCCTGGAACAACTTGGCCGTACATGGCTTGGGCTCGAGCAACGAGATCCACCGCAGGAGTTCCGAAGGCTCTTGGGTTTCCCCGCGTGGTGTTGACGAGCAGGATCAATGCTGCGAGACGCTCAGGGAGGTCAGCGCCAGGTGGTGCAACGGTGCCACCACTTCCGTCGTTCGTAACCCATTCTTCGATGCTGCTGTTGAGCGAGAGATATGACATCGCACGATCCAGTGCATCACGCTGCTCCCCCGTTGCCGCGAGACCCTGAGCGACGTACATCGTCTGCGTGACGATCGACTGTGTGGCACCGCTGATGTTGACTTCCCCCGTAGGACCAACCTGCGCAGCCAGCCAGCTGGACGTCAACGACGATTCTGGTGTTGAAATCGCTGAGGCTGGGAAGTTCGTTATGCCGAGAACAGCGACGAGTGCAACGACCACCGCAACCGTTCCGCGACGGATGCGAGTCGAAACTCGTGTTGGGAGAATGTTCATGATGTCCTTTATTTGGACCGACGCTTGAACAATGTCGGTCCTCGTCGAACACCTAATGGCGCAAGAGTTCGAGGCTCGACACCGCATTCCACGACGGTGATGATGAGCTTCGTTCTCGGGTTCGGTGATCCGACTCGACTGCCACCCCTCTGGCAAGAACCAAAGAGCCAACACTCACACGGTTGCGGGACAGCGCCGGATTCTCACCGAACTTCCCCTCACACGAGAACAACTTGTTGTGTCGTTAGGTAAACAGCAAAGAGACGCTCGGTCAAGGACGTCATCTGATGCCATGGCGGACATAGGATCGTCCCACGGCAGCGGGGTGATGCCCCCAAAAGAATGGAGAGCTGCGATGACCGCAAGTCTCGATCCTGACAATTTCGGCGTGGTTCGTGCAGCGAGCAAGCCAATCCCCTACGACATCCCGGTCTTCGACAATTTCGAAGACGAACGCCAACATCGCAAAGAGCGACTCGCTGCAGCGTTTCGGCTTTTCGGCAAACTCGGATTTGGTGAAGGCGTCGCCGGTCACATCACTGTTCGCGATCCTGAGCATCCTGATTGCTTCTGGCTTAATCCAATCGGCATGGATTTTCGTTTGATCAGCGTGTCCGATCTGATTCTCGTAAACCACGAGGGCGAGATTCTCCACGGCGAGTATGCGATTAATCAGGCCGCGTTCGCGATCCATTCCGAGGTGCATGCGGCCCGGCCCGACGTCATTGCTGCAGCCCATACGCATTCGATCTATGGCAAAGCGTTCTCGTCACTCGGACGGCTGCTCGATCCAATTACGCAGGATGCATGTGCGTTTTACGATGACCACGTCTTGTTCGACGACTACACCGGCGTCGTGCTTGATTCGAGCGAGGGCCGACGCATCGCCGCTGGACTCGAAATGAAGAAGGCAGCAATCCTCCGCAATCACGGCCTGCTCACTGTTGGCCACTCTGTTGATGAAGCCGCCTGGTGGTACATCACTATGGAGCGGAGCTGCCAAGCGCAGCTTCTTGCCATGGCAGCCGGCACCCCGATTTTGATCGACGCCGACTGTGCCGCCATGACGCACGATCAAGTTGGTCACAACTTCGCAGGGTGGTTCTCCTTCCAACCGCTGTACTCGACCATCGTGCGCGAACAACCAGATCTCTTCGACTAAGTTCCAAAAGACAACTGACGCTGATCACCGCTTGCGGGAGAGTCCAGTCATTCGCCAAACGATCAACTCGATCGAACGGAAAGTGTCTGGCGCCGAAGGAGCAACCCCCCGGGAAACTCTCAGGCCCATGTACCGCTTGCGCAGGCAACTCTGGAGAGCAGTCGCTTACTCACGTAGGTGACTCACCGACGGGGAAAGTCGACAACGACGACCAGGTTCCTTGGGGCCCGGTCGCCGTTCGAAGCGAAACTCTCAGGTACCACAACAGAGCGGGGTCCCGACCTAGGCGCATTCGCGTCGCGACCATCGAGGCCACCATGACTGATCCCCGCCCGTCACTTGAAGAACTGATTGCTCCCGATCAATTTGTTGGTCGCCATATCGGTCCGTCTGACAATGACATCGAACGGATGCTCTCTGTTGTCGGACAGCCGACTCTCGAAGCGCTCATCGATGCCGTTGTCCCGCCCTCCATTCGTTCGACGACGCCGCTCGCTGTTCCCGCAGCAGTCGACGAAGCAACGATGTTGCAGCGCTTGCGCTTGATCGCCGATCGCAATGTTGTCCGCACGTCTCTCATCGGATGCGGTTGGTACGACTGCGTGACTCCCCCGGTGCTTCGCCGCAATGTGCTTGAGAATCCCGCCTGGTACACCGCTTACACGCCCTATCAGCCCGAGATTTCCCAGGGCCGTCTCGAAGCGCTTCTCATGTACCAAACCATGGTCTGCGATCTCACAGGCATGGATATTGCGAACGCATCGATGCTCGACGAGTCAACTGCTGCCGCTGAGGCAATGACTCTTCTTCACCGAACAAACGGAAAACGCGGCGATCGCTTTGTCGTCGATCGCGATACACATCCCCAAACAATTGCGGTGCTCCAGACACGCGCCGAACCGCTTGGTTTCACGATCGAGCTTGCCAGTCCCGACGATCCAATCGCTGACGACGTTTTCGGTGTGCTCCTTTCCCATCCGGGCTCATCGGGTGAAATTCGCAATCTTGCTCCCGCAATTGATGCCGCCCATATCGCTGGCGCACTCGTGGCCGTGACCACCGATCTCCTTGCATGCTGTCTCATCACTCCCCCGGGTGAACTCGGCGCCGACGTTGTCGTTGGCTCTTCACAACGTTTCGGGATCCCGCTGGGATTTGGCGGGCCGAGCGCTGGGTTCCTTGCAACTCGTGACGAGCACCGACGAGTTCTGCCCGGTCGTCTCGTTGGTGTTTCGATCGACACAGCTGGCCGACCGGCGTACCGCCTTGCACTGCAGACTCGTGAGCAACACATCCGTCGCGAAAAGGCAACGTCGAATATCTGCACCGCCCAAGTTCTTCTCGCGGTGATGGCGGCCCTTTATGCCGCGTGGCACGGACCGCAGGGACTCCGCCGAATCGCTACGCGTATCAATCGCCTTACCGCTGCGGCGGCCGAGGGTTTCCGTGGTCTTGGTCTTGGCCCGGTCAACCAAACATTCTTCGACACACTCACGATTTCGGTACCCTCCGGAGCCGACGCTCTCGTAGCGACGGCACGTGCCGCTGGTCTTGAAGTACGTCGAGTCGATGCTGACACCATTTCGGTTTCATTCGATGAGACCACAACACCAGTAACCGTCTCCACGCTTTTAACCTGCGCCGGGGCCAGCGAGGTTTCGGTCGCCAAACTCGATGCGGTAGCGACAGAGTCCATTCCGTTAGCGAGCCGACGCACCACGAGTTATCTCGACCACCCGAATTTCACAACACACCACAGTGAAACGGAGATGGTCCGGTATTTGCGCAGACTCGCCGATGTCGATCTTGCACTCGACCGGGCCATGATCCCGCTTGGTTCTTGCACGATGAAACTCAATTCGGCAGCCGAGATGGAACCTGTCACATGGAGCCAGTTCGCCGGTCTTCACCCCTATGTCGACCCCGCCGATTCGGCTGGCTATCGAACGATCATTTCCGATCTCGAACGTTGGCTTTCTGACATCACTGGCTATGACGCTGTGTCTCTTCAGCCAAACGCTGGTTCCCAGGGTGAGTTCGCCGGCCTTCTTGCGATTCGTGCATGGCATCTTGGCAACGGACATGAGCATCGCACTGTCTGTTTGATTCCGGCATCAGCGCACGGAACCAATGCTGCAAGCGCGACGATGGTCGGAATGCGCGTGATCGTCATCGCCTGCGATGACAACGGCAATGTCGATGTCGATGATCTTCGGTCAAAGATTGATGAACACGCTGACAATCTCGCCGCTTTGATGATTACCTACCCATCCACGCATGGCGTTTTCGAAGAAGCCATCGGCGATATTTGTGGAGCGGTGCACGACGCTGGCGGTCAGGTGTATCTCGACGGGGCAAACCTCAACGCACTTGTCGGCGTTGCGCGACCTGGCCATTTCGGCGCCGACGTCAGTCACCTCAATCTCCATAAGACGTTCTGTATTCCTCATGGTGGAGGTGGACCCGGAGTTGGACCCGTCGCTGTTCGCTCGCACTTGGCTCCCTATCTCCCAAGCCACCCGGTCATTCCTTCGGCTGGTCCCGATCGAGACAGTTCCGTTACCGGTCCGCTGGTTGGTCCTGTTTCTTCAGCGCCCTATGGCTCAGCGAACATCCTTACGATTCCGTGGTCATACATCTCGATGATGGGCCCCGAGGGCCTTGAGCGCGCCACCCATGTCGCAATCCTCAACGCGAACTACGTGGCGAAACGACTCAAAGACGACTTCCCGATTCTCTACACCGGACGCGATGGATTGGTTGCCCATGAGTGCATCCTCGATCTTCGACCCATCACGAAAGAAACGGGTGTGACAGTCGATGACGTCGCGAAGCGTTTAATCGACTACGGCTTTCACGCTCCGACGATGTCGTTCCCTGTTGCCGGAACGCTCATGTTCGAGAGCACCGAGAGTGAAGGTTTGAACGAACTCGATCGATTCTGCAACGCAATGTTGTCGATCCGACGCGAAATCGACCTCGTTGCGTCTGGCCATTGGCCAGCAGAGGACAATCCCCTACACAACGCGCCACATACCGCAGCTGACCTCACGAGCGACTCATGGGAACATGCCTACCCACGAGAGGTGGCGGGCTGGCCCGCAGGTCACGTCGCTGCTCGCTATTGGCCTCCGGTGAGCCGCATCGACGGCGCTTACGGCGATCGAAACGTGGTGTGCTCGTGTCCGCCAATCGAAGCGTTCGCCGAAAACTAATCAGCTCACGAACGGCGGTTTCACAACAACCGCGTCGAGAAGTGTTCCGCGCACATCGATAGAGAACTGATCGCCCACGCTCGCGTCGGGCGGAAGGAACGCGAGTGCTATTCCGTGCCCCAGTTCAGGAGAGTAATTACCGCTCGTCACTTCTCCGACGACAACGCCGTCGCGCAAAACCGCTGAACCTTCGCGTGGGGGTCGGCGACCCTCGGTGACGAGCCCTGCGAGCCGCCGCGAGATCCCTCGATCGCGTTCGGCAGCAAGAGCTTCAGAGCCTCGGAACGGACCTTTGTCGAAGCGCACTGCCCAACCAAGCCCCGCCTGCAAGGACGTGATGCCCGCGCCGAGTTCATGACCGTGCAACGGAAGGCCAGCCTCGAGCCTCAGGGTGTCACGCGCCCCCAAACCTGCCGGTGTGATTCCTGCAGTCGTGAGTGCCGACCAAAGTTCAGCCGCATGACGAGAAGGAACGGCAATCTCGACACCGTCTTCACCCGTGTAGCCGGTACCAGCAACAATGAGCGGCACGCCCTGCCATTCGAGTCTTTGAACATCGAAGCGACCGACGGAAGCAATTGCATCATCAACACTCGAGAGCAGCGATCGAGCTTGTGGGCCCTGAACAGCCAAAATTGCTCTTTCCGAAGTGATGTCGCCGGCATCGATGGTGATGCCGCCCATGTTCATGACGATCTGCTCTAACGCACCGGTTACCCGATCCGTATTTGAAGCGTTTGGCATGACATCAAACGTCTCAGGGTCAACCCACCAGATGATGATGTCGTCAACAACTGATGCATCGTTCTCGTCGAGGAGGTGGGTGTACTGAGCTCGACCAGGACGAACTCGATGGAGATCGTTTGTGAATGCTCGCTGCAGCACTTCGAATGCATCGGGACCAGTGACTCGAACTGTCCCGAGATGGGAGACGTCGAAAACGACTGCGCCGTGACGGCATGCTCGGTGTTCGGCGAGAGTCCCCTCCTCATACGAAAGGGGCATGTCCCAACCGCCAAACGGAACCATTTTGGCGCCGATGGAGCGATGGACAGCATCGAGAGGAGAAAGTCGATCAGTCACGAGTTGACCCTAGTTTCGAAGAGTCGATGTCGCAGGCACTCGCGCAGCGCTGCACTCAGATTGCGGTTGAGATCGGCGCCGCAGGTTCGCTGCCGACCTCTGCGGAAGATTCCGCAGCTGGCCGAAGTTCACGGATTCGAGCATCCATCTCGTCTCGAACTCCTGCCAACGGAAGGATGTTCAAAACACCCTGTCCCTTATGGATCAGGTCGATGAGTTCACCATCGGATTGGATGACCACCGAGGTTGAACCCTGGATGACGAGATTCGCAGAGGTGACCTCTTGTCCGAGGATGTCTCGGAGGTAGCTAAAAACCTCTCGAACGTTTTCGAGGCGGATTCCCGCATCGAGAAGACTCTTAATGACCTTCAACTCAAGAAGATCGGTATATCCGTAGCGACGGCGACTGCCACTTCCGGCCGCATCAGTCAGCGTCGGACGGACCAAATCGGTGCGAGCCCAGTAATCAAGCTGTCGGTAACTAATTCCAACGATCTCCGCCGCCTTCGCGCCACTAAATCCGTGGTCAACCGCGCGCTCATTCGTAGATGCCATCGAAACTCCCAGTTATGACTAGTGACGGATCTGCGTCACTGAACGGGATCGGCGCTGACCCCACGGATGACAACGGCGAAATTACGCCGTTGTGAGGACCGCTGACCGTACAGGGCGCCGCGCGCGGCGTCAATGGTTGGGCGGAAATCGCCTCAGGACCCGAAATCCTCAGGATTCACGTTGTCGATAAAGGCGCGGAACTCCTCGACCACGTCTCCTCCGTCGTCGGAACCCTCAGGCTCATCGTCGGGAAGCAGACCAGCGGCTTCGACGACGGATTCGTCGGCCCAAATCGGGCAGTGAAAGCGCAATGCCAATGCCACAGCGTCGGATGGCCGGGCTGAGAGTCGAGATTCGGTCTCGGAAACTTTCAGCACCATCTCGGCATAGAACGTCCCACCGTCGACTTTCGTGATCTCAATAGAAGTCAGAGTGGCGCCTAAGTGTTCAATCGCCTCACAGAAAAGATCGTGAGTGAGTGGCCTCGAGGCAACGACACCTTCGAGTCCAAAACTGATTGCGGATGCTTCGGCGTGACCAATGAAGATGGGCACGAGCCGGCCCGCACCCGCGACCTCGCGCAAAACGAGCACTGGAGAGTTGCCCGGTATATCAACCTGAACGTTGATGACTTCCATCTCAATCACCGACTCAGACTACCGGCAGTGAGAGCGAACCGAACCCGTGGTTCAGGCCTGGCCCAGATACTCACGCAGCGATGCCCGAACCATCACCGCACGTAGGTCATCTGCGAGTTCCGCCAATTCTTCAAGCATCTCGACGGCCTGCTCTCGGGCAGCAGCACGGCGCTGTTTCAAAAGCGGAGTAATGAGCTGCTCAAAGAGGCCAGCCTCTCGTTCAGCCGAAACTTTGTACATACGGAGGTGGCGAGGTTCAATTCCATACCGCCCGAATCCGCCTGCGAGTCGCGCCACGACAAGAGCTTCGTCGTCGTAGTACTCGACATGCCCCATGGATCGGCGCGTGAGAAGACCGAACTTCTCCAGGTCAGCAACCTCAGACTCCCCCAAGCCGCTTTGTTCACAGAGTTCTTTGAGTGTGAGTGCAACCTCGGGTACTTCGATTTCGTCTTCCGCACCTTTCACCGGTGTGGGATCGCCCTTCTTGTGTCCGGTCGGATGACGT
Source organism: Actinomycetota bacterium (assembly GCA_009703275.1). Lineage (GTDB taxonomy): Bacteria > Actinomycetota > Acidimicrobiia > Acidimicrobiales > Acidimicrobilacustridaceae > Acidimicrobilacustris. The sequence goes on along the minus strand of WLGJ01000005.1, from coordinate 22,548 downwards.
TTCCCGCCTCGAGGCGAGGTGGTCGTCGCTGCCGGTCCTTCGAGCAAACTCGTTACGGCACTTGTTCGAGAAGTTGAGGCGTTGGCACCTGAGTCCTTCGCAACGGAATCCTTCTTGGGTGACGCGGAAACTGCAGAATTCTCGACAACCTCAGATGTGGAGGAGTCGGTAGATGTGTCTACGACTTCCGAGTTCCGCTCAAATGGAAGCACGCCCTCGGGCGGACCATCGGCGAAATCACCTGCGGCGAGACGATCCTTGATCACCTTGAGCGGCAAAAAATGATCGCGTTGCTGGGTGAGGATCCATCGCAGTCGTTCAATGTCTTCTTCGTGAAACTTTCGATATCCCGACGGAGTGCGCTCGGGATTTAATAGCCCTTGGCTCTCCAAGAATCGGATCTTCGAAATGGTGATATCGGGATAATCGCTCTGGAGAAGCGAAAGTACTTCGCCTATTGAGGAGTGGGAACTTACGTCGGTCACGCGCCGTCACCACCGAGGAGAAAAACGAGTTTGAATTTCCCGATTTGCAGTTCATCGCCACTCGAAAGAATCGCTGTCTCGATACGTTGACGATTGAGATAGGTGCCATTGAGCGAACCGGTGTCACAGGCCAACCACGTGCCATCGGTTACGCGGCGGAGTTCGGCGTGCCGCCGCGAAACTGTGATGTCGTCGAGGAAAATATCTGAGTCGGGATGTCGACCCGCAGTCACAACATCGTTATCTAACGCGAAACGACTTCCAGCCTTCGAACCACGCTGAACGACGAGCATCGCAGTATCGGCAGGAATACCTTCGACAACGACTGCAACGTCGCTCTCGACCGGGTCTCCGGGCGTCACTGGGTGAAAGGTGATCGTTGTGTGATCGGGCGCGAGTGATTCCAGCACAGCACCGCATGACGAGCAGAAATTTGCTCCAAGCGAATTACGGTGCCCGCAGTTATTACAGAATCCCTCAGCAACAGCCATCACGCGCCTTCGATCAACCGCCGATAACCATCGACATCTAGAAGCGCGTCAACGGAAGTTGCATCAGAAGGTTCGATGATGCAGATCCAACCGTCGCCGTAAGGATCGTCATTCAAACGTTCTGGAGAATCCGCAAGCGATTCGTTCACTGCGATGACCGTGCCGGCAACGGGTGCGTAGATGTCGGAGACAGATTTCGTTGACTCAACTTCGCTGACCTTTGCGGCAGCATCAACCTGCATACCTACCTCGGGAATCTCGACGAACACGACGTCGCCAAGCGCATCTTGCGCGTAATCGGTGATTCCGAGACGGAGCTGCCCGTTCTCAAGGCGGACCCATTCGTGGTCGGAGGAATAGCGCAGGTCATCAGGCAGTTGCATGAGCCGAACGCTATCCGATTGCCTCGACCTCCACCGAAGCGTGAGCCCCGGAGCCGAGTCACTCCCCCGCTGCCCTCGCCTCGCGTCCCTCACGCAGCGCCCGAAGACCAATCGGCACGTACAGCCCTGCTGCGTAGTACGAGGCCGCCAGTGATGGCAGCGCACAGACCCATGCGGCGATCTCAAAGAATGGCTGCAGCGCCCAGTCAGTCGACGCCCAGAGGAAACCTGGGAACGCAAACATCAGACCGAATGTGGCCGCCTTACCAATCCAAGTCACGTCGATGCGGCGTGCTCCGAGCGAAGCCAAGACTAACGTCGCCAAGGAAAGAGCCACTTCACGCACCAATACGGCGATGCAGAACCAGATCGGAGCCGCTCCGGCGATGATGATCGCAACGATAGAAACGAAGAAGAGGAGGCGGTCGACGACCGGATCGAAGATCTTCCCGAAGTTGGAAACAGCGTTGAAACGACGTGCATACCAGCCGTCTACCCAATCGGTAGCTCCCAAAACCCCAAGGAGTGCACCGGCCGCCAGAGGATTCTCTCGACCAAGCAGAAGCCAGACAAAAACCGGCAAACACAGCAACCGGACGAGAGTGATCAGATTTGGAACGGTGAGAATCTGGCTCTCGGGCTCGGAGTTGGGGGGCACGTTCATTCGTTGCACTCTACGATTTCAAAACCATGAGCACCTTGTTTACCAAGATCATCAACGGCGACCTTCCAGGCCGGTTCGTTTACCGAGACGATTTGTGCGTCGCCTTCCTGACAATCGCCCCAATCTGCCCCGGCCACACACTTGTTGTCCCGCGACTCGAAGTTGACCACTGGGTCGATCTCCCCGACGAACTTGCCGGGCATCTCGCCATCGTTGCCCGCAAGATTGGCGCGGCTCAGATGAGCGCATTTGAGGCCGAAAGAATCTCCCTCATCATCGCCGGGCTGGAAGTCCCCCACACCCACCTCCACGTCCTCCCTATTACTTCGGAAGCAGACATCGATTTCCGTAAAGCGAACAGTGCGGTCGATCCGGCCGATCTCGACGAAGCAGCGAGAGCACTACGTGCCGCCCTAGGTGCGGAAGCTTCGGAATAGCGAGCTACAACAAACGACCCTGGCCCTCAGCTTGGCCGTCGGCGACGATCTCGGCGCGTTCGATCAGCGACGCATCGCGATTGCGCACATTGTTTACCGCCAATGAAACTGGCCACCACTGCAACCATGACTCTGGAGCCGGTCTCAGCATGGAATGCAGTTCATCGATGTGATCATTTGATTGATCCAGCCACCGTGTCCACTGATCCCGCGAGAGAATCATCGGCATCCGGTCATGAAGTGGTGCGATCAATTCATTCGGTGGCCCGGTGAGGATCGAACACGAACGAAGTTCATCAGCGGATTGTGAAAGTTCTTTACTTCGCCATGACTCCCAGATACCTGCGAATGCAAGCGGGTTGCCGTCGGTCGATGAGATGAAAACCGGTTGTTTCTTCTTCCGTTCCGGCACATGGATCCATTCATAGAAGCCATCAATCGGAATGATGCATCGTCGCCGTCGAAAGGCAGACCGGAATGATGGCTTCACTGCGACGGTTTCAGATCGGGCATTGATGAGACGCGAACCGATCGCTGGACTCTCCGCCCAACTCGGCACCAGACCCCAGAACATCAAATCCAGGCGACGTTGCCCACTCGGATCTTGATGCACAACCGCTACATCACTGGTTGGAGTGACGTTGTAGTTCTCAATCCCATCGGGGAGATCGGTCTCCGCCTCAAAAAAGTCAGCCAATTCAGATGCAGGCGTTGTGCTTGTGAACCGACCACACATGACTAGATCTGCTCACTTGTTGGTTGACCAACAATTTCACCAACGACCGGGTGCCCTGGATGGAGAACAGTCCGCGGTAGGAGGTACTTGCCGATCACAGGCAGTGTGAGAAACCCTTCGGCTGCAGAGTAAAGCAGCGCAACTCTTGGAAGGCTCCGAAAGCCTTCATAGGCGATGCAGCGTGGAACCCACTCTGGGTAGAAGCGTTGATTGAATTCCTTCAAAGATTTGATTTGATAAAAGGGACTCATCAGATTCAAAACCAGTTTCACGATTCGCTGTGTCAACGAGTAATCCACGTCGTCTTCAAAGAGTCTCCCCCACGCTGCGAAATTCATGCTGAATCTCTGAAAGCCAAGTTCGTCGAGTTTCATGATGGTTCGAGTGAGTAAAAACTCCGTCATGCCGTTAGGGGTATTCGGATCCCGTCTCATAATGTCCAGCGTGTAACCAGTTCGTTCTCCGTAGATGGGAACGACGCGAAGAAACCCGCCGGGCTTTCCCTCTTCATCGAGAGCGATACACAATCGGAAGTCGGGATTAGTTCCTTCGACATCCTGGTTCAGTGTCATCGTGAAACCGCGCTCTGGAGCTTTTCCTCGCCAGAGTTTGGAAATATCGTTCAGTTCCTGAAGCAGTTCCTTCGATGCCTCGGTTTCGGACATCCACACATAGGTGTAGGTCCGCTCGACGCGACCCGAGGATTGACGGACGCTCTTCCACTTCTTTCCCGCAAGTGAGAACCCACGAACATCAATCACGGCCTCATCCCCGAGATACACCGTGTGCAATCCTCGATCAACATACAAATTGCGATCCGATTCTCGAACTGCGAGAAAAGAGAACCCCCAAGCTCGTTCTCGACACATCTCGAGGAACTCATCGATCACGAGCGGAATTGATTCTTTGGATCCGATCGGGTCACCTGACACCAGTGCTTGCCGCCCAACATAGGTGTAGGCGATGAATGCCTTCTGGTCCGATGAGACGAAGAAAAGTTTGTCATCGCGCAGTGCAAAATAGTCAAGTGAATCGGAGCTGAACTCCTTCACAATCGACACAGCCTCGTTGAGCGCTTCTGGCGTCACATAAGAACGCGAAACGATCGGCCGAAATACGAGAATCACCGCGGCAAGTAACCCCCCGACCCCAAGCAGAAGAAGTGACGATGGAAACGCCCACTCAAAGAAGTTGCGTTCATACTGATAAGGCCCGTCGAAACCGACGAGACCGAGCAATATCGTCTCGGCGTTCTTCCAAAAGGTTGGGCTCGGCGTGATCGACGCACGTTCCAAGAAGAGAGCTGCGTACCCGTAGACAAAGACGATCAGGAAGTATCGCGGAATGAACCGTAGAAACTCGAGAAGCGTCGGTGGATCACCTGGAGCCTTGAATTTTGATCGACTCACCAACAGCAGAAACACCATAAAGAGCGAATACAGCGCAGCGAGGTAATGGTGTTCGCGTAGGACATCAACCACAAACGATGTACTGAAGACAGCCACTGCCATCACCCACGCCAAGTGACGACGTCGGCTCAACTGGCCCGCGAGATAGAGCAAAGCGACACCAGCGGCAACAGCGATGACGTGACTCGTAACCCGAACGCCAAATGGGGCGACGACGTCAACGATTCGGCCCATCCGACCACCCACTGCTGGGAGCGTCGATAGCAGGAGAATGATTCCGCCTAGCGCGGTGAGGAAACCGATGAGCCGAGCTCGACGGGAATCACGTCGCATCAGCGCGACCTCCGATTTCCGACGTGCGCATTCCTAGACAGTAGGACCAGCGGAGAAATCTTCGTCAGTCAATCCATGTTCCGGTCGAAGCGTGGGGAACAAGATGACCTCTCGAATGCTTTCGACCGCCGCAAGAATCATTACGAGGCGATCAATGCCTATACCGAGGCCGCCGGCAGGAGGCATTCCATACTCAAGCGCTCGGATGTAATCGAGGTCGACGTCGCCTGCTTCTGGATCGCCAGCTGCCTTGTGCGCTGCTTCTTCCTGAAAGCGTGCAAGTTGTTCCACTGGATCGTTGAGCTCGCTGTAGGCGTTGGCCAACTCACGGCCGTAGACGATGACTTCAAAGCGCTCAACGAGAGATGTGTCGCTGCGGTGAGGTTTCGCAAGCGGGGATGTTTCACGAGGGTGATCGAAAACAATGGTGGGCTCCACCACCTTTGACTCGACGAGTTCGTCGTAGACCTCATGCGTGCAGCGACCAGGACCCCATGAGTCCTTCCATTCGAGTCCAAGCCCATCAAGAATCGCTCTGGTTTCGGAAAGTTCCATCCCTGGGTTGATGTCGACCCCAACAACTTCCTTGATGAGTTCAACCATCGACACTCTGCGCCACGGTGGCGCAAGATCAACAGATGAGCCACCAAGTTCGACCTTCGTGGTGCCGTTTGCAGCGATCGCTGCTGAAGATACGAGAACCTCAACGAGGTCCATCATGTCGCTGTAATCAGCGAATGCCTCGTAGGACTCGAGCATCGTGAACTCGGGATTGTGGCGCGTATCGATCCCCTCATTGCGAAAGACGCGACCAATCTCAAAAACGCGATCGAGTCCGCCGACAAGAAGACGCTTCAACGGAAGCTCCAAGGCGATGCGCAAGTACGTGTCAAGAGTCAGGGCGTTGTAATGCGTAATGAACGGACGTGCAGTGGCGCCGCCTTGCTGCAGATTCAGAATGGGTGTTTCAACCTCGAGGTAACCACGTTCGCGAAGCACGCTTCGGATTGCATCAACCGCGGCAAATCGCGTTTCAAACACGCGTCGAGCATCTGGATTCACCGTGAGGTCGACATACCGCTGGCGGTAACGCGCGTCGACATCGGCAAGACCCTTCCACTTATCGGGAAGAGGACGCAGCGCTTTGCTTAAGAGCACCCACTCAGAAACCTTGACCGAGAGTTCGCCCTTCTTGGTGGACATGACCTCGCCTTCGACACCCACCCAGTCGCCACGATCAAGCTGGTTGAACTCACCGAACGATTCCTTGCCCAAAACTCCGGCCGAGACAAACAACTGAATCTCACCAGTTCGATCTCGAAGCTGACCAAACGTGAGACGTCCCTGCTCTCGCTTAAGCATGAGCCGTCCTGCAAGGCGGACGATGACGCCGGTTTCGCTGCCAGCTTCGAGAGTGCCCCACTCATCTCGAACGGGACCGATGTCGGAGGAACGCTCAAATCGATACGGGTACGGTTCGACTCCCGACGCCCGCAATTGACCGACTCGCTCGAGACGCTGGGCACGAATGGAGGCCCGCTCTTCGGAGGAAGCCTCTAGATCTTCAGGACTATCGAGCGGTTCTGAGGAGGACTCTGCGGCGTTCTCGTCTGACATCAGTCTTCCTGGAGTTCTCGGGGGTAACGGGGCGGGGTGCCAGTGTGGCACCCCGCTCGTGTCTGGTCGGGCTGGCGGGATTCGAACCCACGACCTTCGGTCCCCCAGACCGACGCGCTAACCAAGCTGCGCCACAGCCCGTGGATGGGACACCTTAGCGAGATGGGGTGATCTCACCGAATCGGCCGGCGGTCGTGAGGTAACGATCGGGAGTGAAACGGCGGGCACGCCACCAGTACTCGGTCGTGGTTCCAGGCCAGATCGTGTCGACTCTGCCGTCATCTCCGACATACCAGCTTGAGCAACCTGAGGCCCACACCGTGGTGGCGACCCTTCGCTGCAACTCGGCATAGGAGGCTTCCTCAACCTCTCGCCGAAGTTCGATCGTGGCAACGGATTCGCTGCGCATATATCGAAGAGCGCGACCGATCTGCTGAAGTTGGACTTCGATCATGAACACGATGGAGTTGTGTCCAAGACCCGTTCCCGGACCCGCCAAAAACCATAGGTTCGGAAATCCTGAGACCGTGATCCCGAAATCCGTAGCGGCGCCATCTCTCCAATGGTCGGTCAAGTTCACTCCGTCTCGACCGATGACCGTCAGAGGCGACGGAAAATCAGTGGCGGCAAAACCTGTCGCAAGCACAAGCACATCGAGGTCGCGGTGGTTGCCATCAGATGTTGTGAGACCAGTCCTGTCAATCTTTTCGATTGAAGAAGTGACAACATCAACATTCGGCTTTGCTAACGCTGTGTACCAGTCGTTCGAAATCAAGAGCCGCTTGCAGCCCGGCTTAAACGTCGGAAGGAGTGCAGCGGCCGCGTCCGAATCGGGAAACGCAGCGTCAATCAGAGTTTTTGTCTCTTGTTTGATGCGCGCTGTCATCCCCTTCGCAATTTTTCCATTACCGAGAAAAGCCAAGGAAAGGAACTCTTGGCGGAAATAGATGCGCCACCGGTGAAGCCGCTGGAGAAACGGCAGCGCTCGGTAAAGGTGTCGACGCCACGAGGGAGCCGGACGATCATCGCGAGGCAGCACCCACGGTGGAGTCCGCTGGAAGACATCAAGGTGTTCGACAGCATCTGCGATTGCCGGGACAAGTTGAATAGCCGATGCCCCAGTGCCGACGACACCAACCCTCTTGCCCTCGAGAGGAATCTCGTGGCGCCATTTTGCCGAGTGAAAAACTTCGCCAGCAAAGTCCGCGAGCCCTGGGAAATCGGGTGTTGCGGGCTGACTCAACGGCCCGGTTGCTGAAATGACGGCTGACGCGAGGACGGTGTCACCCTCTCGAGAAGTGATCGACCAACACGTTCGCTCCTGAATCCATCGCACCTCGGCAACATCGAATCCGAAGCGAATATGCGAATGAAGCTTGTAGCGGTCAGTAACTCGTTCGAGGTAGTCCTCGATCTCCGGTTGAGCCGGATAGCTGCGACTCCATTCAGAATTCTGTGCAAACGAAAACGAATAAAGATGGCTTGGAATGTCGCATGCGCAGCCGGGATAGGTGTTGTCGCGCCACGTACCCCCAACCGCTTTCGCGCGCTCGAGGATCACAAAGGAATCGATGCCCTGTTCAATGGCCATCACTCCAGCCCCAAGACCACCGAAGCCACTGCCGATGATCGCAAGTTCGACCACGCCACTCTCCATGATCAACTCTTTCCACTCATTGCAGCAACCAGACCACGCCTTGGAATGCGCGCCAACCGAGATAGAGGCCAGCAGCCAAAACCAGAATCCAAAAATGCCATGGGACTTTCTGAATATTCGGCGGCTCCCCGATCATCCGACCGCAGGACGGGCACGTCCCATCGGGAGGCAATGAATTCGGGTTCCAAAACTTGGAACATTCCTCGCACCACGGCATTGGGTCAGTCCCGCTTCCGGACTCGCATCTTGATCGGGGTTGCACCCATGTCGAATGCTTCGCGAAGAGAGCGCTCGAGGTAGCGAAGATAGGAAGGAGGGATCTCCTTGTTGGCGAACAGCGTGAAGGTCGGTGGATCTGTCGCACCCTGCGTTGCGTACAAGACCCTCGCCCCGTGGGGACCGGGCTGAGCTGCTTGCGCTGCTCGCAATACCTGATTGACTTTTCTGGTTGGAACTCTGCGGTGGTAATCCTCGATGGTCCCCGAAAGAGCCGGGAGCAAACGATGCACCCCTTTCCCGGAAAGGGCACTGATCTTCAGAACAGGTGACTCGCCAATGAAGTGCAAACGCTGACTGATTTGGTAACCCACGTCATCACGCGCATCAGCATCAAGGAGTTCCCACTTGTTGAGCAGCACAACAACAGGACAACCAGCGGCATCGATCCGCTCTGCCAAACGTTGATCCTGCGCCGTTACGCCCACCGTTGCATCAATAACAAGTAGCGCGACATCGGAGCGATCGATTGCCTGAAGAGCGCGCACAAGTGAGTAGTACTCGGTCGATTCATCGACTTTGCTTCGACGGCGCATCCCGGCTGTGTCAACAAATCGGATCGGACCGTCTTCAGTCTCGACAATCGTGTCAACTGCGTCTCTGGTTGTTCCCGGCATATCGTGCACAACGGATCGTTCATCGCCGATGAGACGGTTGAACAAAGTCGACTTTCCGACATTGGGTCGACCGACAATCGAAACAGAGAAGATCTTGTCGGCTTCTGCTTCGTTCTCATCGACAACTACCTCAGGCTCGGGAGGGAACTCGAGCATGAGTGACTCAAGAAGATCACCAGTCCCGCGGCCGTGCAGGGCACTTACGGGGAACGGATTGCCAACTCCCAATCCAAGTAGATCCCAGATTGCAGATTCTCGATTTGTGTCGTCCACCTTGTTGGCGACCAGGAGAACGGGACGGCCATTCCGACGAAGAATCTGAGCAACACGGCTGTCTTCTTCGGTAATACCGACAGTGACATCGACAACAAAAAGTACGACATCGGCTTCGAGGATTGCTTTCTCGCTCTGCTTTGACACTTTCTCGTCAAGCGAGTCGCCGCCCGGCATCCATCCACCAGTGTCGACCAATCGGAACTCGCGGGCCTGCCACTCCGCAACTACTTCTTTTCGATCGCGCGTGACGCCAGGTTTTTCTTCAACAATCGCTTCTCGGCGACCGACGATTCGATTGAAGAGTGTCGACTTGCCGACATTGGGTCGGCCCACGACCGCAACAAGCGGAAGATCGATTGGTTGGGTACTCATTTCGGCTCCAGTGCCCGACGGAGAGCGATGCCATCTGTCGGGAGGATCTCGACCTGTCTTGGCAGATCGTCAGGAGTGAGACCATCGAGGAAACGTCCCTGCGATAGACACACATCGGGCAAGAGGTAGCGATGACCTTCGGGCTCTGTCGAGAGCACACGAATGAGGTCGGCCCCGGTGAGGAGACCCGCCACACCAGTGTTGCCGCCGAAGAAAAGATTCTCCACACTGAGTACACGTATGTCATCGCGGTCGAGTGTTTCCACCAAGGGTCCGAGGATCTGCGCTCCGTAGCCGCCAGTAATGATGGCAACGGGTGCATTAGGACGAGGTCGAATCGAGATCGCTCCCCCGCCTCGAGGCGCCCGATATCCCTCGGGTGGCGCTCCATCGACCCATGCGAAAAATCCGGTGGCAACGCCAGTTGGGGTTTCGGTCTCACCCAAGAACTCACGCTCAAAGGTGCGCGCCATTCCGATGCCGTCTTCATGCATCGGGAATTCTTCATAGACGCTGTGATCGGGAAAAGGCCGATTCGCCAGCAGGTAGTACTCGTCAGCGGCGTGAACGATGCGCCGTCCGAGCGTTGCAAGGTAGATGTCCTGCCAATCATGTACAGCGTCGATCACGTCGCTCGCTTCGACTTGCGTATGCGGGCGCATCGTCGACTCGGTGTTGAAATCACTGACACCAAGAGGGACAACGCTCAAGGTTGCCAATTCCGAATACGAATCGAGCACGGTCGCCAGCGTCTCATCGAGAGCCGGACCGTCGTTTCTGCCCGGGCACACGACCACCTGTCCGTGGACCTCAATTCCGTGGTCAAGTAATGCGCGAAGCCAACGAAGACTCGAAGCGCCGCGCCGGTTCCGCAGCATTGAGGAACGCAGATCTGGATCTGTCGCATGGATTGAAACGTGCAACGGTGAAATCCGCTCCGTCACGACTCGTTCGAGATCAAGCTCAGTGAACCGAGTGAGCGTCGTGAAATTTCCGTAGAGGAACGAAAGCCGATAATCGTCGTCTTTGAGATAGAGGGACTCACGCAGATTGGGAGGCAATTGATAAATGAAGCAGAACTCGCAATGGTTGTCACAGGTTCTGACCTGGTCGAAGAGAGCCGAGTGAATCTCTGCACCGAGCGATTCACCAGGTTGTTTCTCGACTTCGAGCGAGATCTGGAGCCCACCTCGATCAATGTCCAGGCTGAGTTCACCCTCATCGGCAAGGAGCCGATACGCAATGATGTCGCGGGGTACTTCGCCATTAAGCCGAAGTATCAAGTCGCCGGGCAGCAATCCGGCTCGCTCGGCCGGCGAAGCGGGCGCGACGCTGACAACTCGAGGCGAGGACATAGTCAGCAAGGCTAGTGCCGGTAGCCTCTGATCCCATGAACGAGCAGTCGGCACAACCTTCCCCTGATTCGGAATCTCCCGTTGTTCAGAAGGTTCTCCTCGCCGCCCCTCGCGGATTCTGCGCAGGGGTCGAGATGGCGATTAAGGCCTTGGCCTGGATGGTTCGCTCTTTCGAGGCACCGGTGTACTGCTACCACGAGATCGTGCATAACCAACGAGTCGTTGAGAGGTTCCGCGATCTGGGTGTGGTCTTTGTCGATGACATCGCAGAAGTTCCGGCCGGCAGTCCCATCATGCTGTCAGCTCATGGAAGTGCCCCAGATGTCGTGGCAGCCGCGCAGTCAAGCGGCGGTTATGTCGTCGATGCGGTCTGCCCGCTGGTTACCAAGGTGCATCACGAAGTGAAGGTGCGTGCTGGCAAGGGGTACCAGATTGTCTACATCGGCCATGAAGGACACGAAGAAGCTGTTGGCACGATGGCGGTTGCTCCCGACAACATTCATCGCGTGGAATCAGTCGAGGAAGTTGCACAACTCCCCTCGTTCACAGAACCAGTCGCACTTCTTGCCCAAACAACGTTGAGCCATCGCGATTGGGCGAGCGTTCTCGATGCCACTCGAGAGCGATTCCCAGACATGTGGGTTCCCGGTCGCTCCGACCTCTGCTTTGCAACAACGAACCGACAATCAGCGCTCCTTGAAATCGCTCCGAAATGCGATGCGGTTGTCGTCATTGGTTCAGCAAATTCATCCAATACTCGAGCACTTGAGAGTCTCGCTCGTCAGGCCGGCTGTGCCCGCGTCTATCGAGTGAACGGGGCCGAGGAACTTCCCGACGATCTTCACGGAGTCGTGGGTGTCACTGCTGGTGCATCTGCGCCCGAAGAACTCGTTGAATCTGTCATTTCAAGAATCGCCCCAGCCGATGGTGTGGAGATTGTTCAGGTCACTGAAGAGGACGAGTACTTCCCGCCCCCACGCAACCTGCGCGATCTGATCTCCACGATCGACGCAGCAGCCACACTCAGCTTTGGTGGTCCCGTCGATGCCCGCCCACCAACGCAAGATCGATCACTGCACGCCAGCGACGTCCTCGCGTCGCTTGCGTGACCTGACTGACCAATGCTTCCTGTCTCGCTTGAATCGATCCGCCTCTTTCTCCATGTCACCGCAGCAGCTGTGTGGGTTGGAGGACAGCTAACGCTGCTCGGTCTCCTACCCGTACTGCGTGGTTACGGTCCCGATGCGCCCAAAGCCGCAGCACAGCGATTCAACCGCATCGCATGGTTCGCGTTTGGCGTGCTTTTTGTAACGGGGATCTGGAGCCTTTTGGCGGAATCGCCGAGCACACGTGGGCCAGCATGGAATGCCACCTTGGGCCTGAAACTCCTGATGGTCGCCGCTACCGGCATCGCCGCGGCGTTCCACGCTGGTGCCCGTTCCAAGGCCATCTTGGCTGCGGGAGGCGCTATTTCCCTGTTTGCTGGGCTCGCTGCTGTCCTACTGGGAGTCATGCTCTCAGTAGCACCTTCATAGAAATACGCCACAAGAGGTTCGGAGAGGGCAGACTTGTGTCATGGCTACTTCATTCACCCGCATGGACGAATCCACCGAGGAACAATGGCTGCATATCGGAGCCCAACACGCGCTGAATCAAGGGCGCGTCGCTGACCGGATGCTGATGCTCCTCGAGTCGCTCGGCGAGATCACCGATGGGTTTAACGCTGACCAGTTGACTCACTGCCTTCAAACCGCCACCCTCGCCGAACGTGCCGGTGCCGATGAGCAAGTTGTGTTTGCCTCACTCATGCACGATGTCGGCAAGGCAATCACCGTCGCGAACCATGGCGCCATCGCCGCAGAGATGATCAAGCCGTATGTCCGCGACGACGTCTACCAAATGATTCGCGTTCACCAGGATTTCCAGGGCAAGCACTACTACCAGCATTTCGGTGCAGATCCTGATGCACGTGAGAAGCATCGCGAGGAACTCACCACCGAACAGTTCGAACTCGCTGCACAATTTGCAGACGAGTGGGATCAAATCGCATTCGACACCGAATACGACACTCTGCCGCTGTCGCATTTCGAACCACTCGTTCGAAAACTCACTGGCGATATGTCAGTTTGAGCTTTCGCTCGAGTTCAATGCTGGTTCGGTGAGCCAGCTCGAAGTTGCGCTTCGTCGAAAAGATCTTGGATCCTTGCTCCCAGTAGAGCCGTCATGTCGCGAACTCCGTTTCGAGAAACTCGACCGCTCTCTTTCTTAGGAGGCGGAGCAATTGCTTCGCCGATGACAACGACCATTTTCACCGGTCGGATGAATTTCTTGCCCTTCGGCATGGCTCGCTCGGTTCCTCCGAGACCTACCGGAATAATTGCAACACCGGTTCGACAAGCGACGTAGGCCGGCCCATCGAACATTTCTTGAACCAGAGGTCCGGACTGGCGAGTGCCTTCCGGAAACATCACCAGAGGCTCTCCCCTTTCGATGACGGTCAACGCAGCCTTCAAGGCATCCCGATCCGCCGCTCCTCGTTGAACCGGGAATCCGCCCATTGCTGTCAGGAACCAGCCCAACTGCTTGTTCGTCCACATTTTCTCTGCGCCCATGTAGCGCATCAATCGCCAAATCGCCGCGCCGATCACGGGTGTATCGAGATATGACCGATGGATTGGCGAAACGATGAATGGTCCCCGCTTCGGGATGTTCTCGCGCCCGTGTACCTCAAGGCGAAAATAGAGGCGGATCACAATCTCGAGGATGAGTCGCACCAAATGGTGCATGGCCTTCTGCGCAAGAGTCAGCACTTCCCCGTTGTCATGACCTTCGGGGATGTAGATTTCGCGACGACTCACGACAGGTATTCCATAATTGCGTCGACGATCTGATCAACAGACAGATCGCTCGTATCGATGACAACTGCGTCATCGGCGGTGCGCAATGGATCATGAGTTCGGTTCTGATCGAGGGCATCACGCCGAGCAAGATCGGTAGCGACTGTCTCGTAGGAGAGATCCGATACTTCCTTCGAGCGACGAGCAGCACGAACCTCGGGACTTGCGTCGAGGTACACCTTGAGCCTCGCGTCGGGGAAGACAACGGTGCCGATGTCACGTCCTTCCATCACGCCACCACCGCGTTTGGCTACCCACTGGCGTTGTCGTGCCCGCATCTCGGTGCGCACGGTTGGGTTTGCCGCAACGATGCTGACGGCCCGAGTGACCTCAGGACCACGAATCTCGATGGTTGCGTCGACGCCATCAACAACTACCGGACCTGTCGGATCAACCTCGAGTTCGATATTGCGAGCCAGGTTCCCGACAACTTCGGCATCCTCGGGATCGACACCACCGCGAAGCGCGGCAAACGCAACAGAGCGATACATCGCACCGGTATCGAGATAGTCCAGTCCCAGTCGAATCGCGACGGCCTTGGCCACGGTCGACTTCCCTGATCCGGCCGGACCGTCGATCGCTATTACCAATGGTTGTTCGGTCACTTCAAGCCTCCAGGGCGAAGTCGTTCCATCTCTTCGAAGTATGTCGGAAATGTTTTGCGCACGCAGTTTGGATCCGAGATTGAAACGCCCGAATTCGCGTAGCCGATCAAGGCCATGCTCATCGCCATTCGATGATCGTCGTAGGTCTCAATCGTCGCGGAATGAGTCGTACCCGGGTTCACCGTGAATCCATCATCTTCCTCAATTGCATCGACACCGAGCCGACGAAGCTCTGCGACAACGGCGGCGACCCTGTTGGTCTCCTTTTTCCGGATGAATCCAATACCGGAAATCGTTGTCGGACCTTCAGCAAATACAGCAACTGCTGCGGCGGTCTGCGCTGTATCGGAGAACTGGCTGAAATCGGCATTTACGCCATGAAGCGCTGCCCCCGTGACCGTGATCGACGACTCGTCGACTACAACAGCGGCGCCCATGTCGGCGAGTACATCGACAAAACGGATGTCGCCTTGGAGCGAGTGGGCACCGAGTCCGTCAACGCGAACCGTGCCACCGCAAATCGCTGCCGCAGCAAAAAAGTAGGAAGCTGCGGACGCATCGGGTTCGATGTCGTAGTCCCGAGCGCGATAACCACTTGGCGGAACGATGAATGTGCGGTCATCAGGCTGATCAACAGTTGCGCCGAACGATTCCATCACAGCGATGGTCATATCGAGATATGGACGCGAAACGACGTCACCGGCGATATGAATCTGCAGCCCTTCAGGCATGCAGGGAGCGGCGAGCAAAAGCCCAGAGGTGAACTGGCTGGAGACCGATGCATCGATTGAGAGCACCGGCATCTCTCCGGACCTTTGAATTGGTCCCTCAACCACTGCAGGCAGGTGACCGGCGACCTGATCGAACGAAACCTTCACTCCTAAACGTTCAATCGCAGTGAAAACATCGTTCATCGGGCGCCGCCGCATTGCCTCGTCGGCATCAAGTCGCAAAGGGGCGCCACCCAACGCGAGAACCGGAGCGAGAAATCGGGCTGTTGTTCCCGACTGCCTCGCGAATAACGACGAACTACAACCGGTGAGGTCGCCACCAATACCAACTACCGAAACTGTGTTTGGGTCCTCGTTCAACGACACGACGGCTCCGAGCGAGCGAACACAATCGATCATCGCCTCGGTGTCATCAGCGACCAGAACACCACGAAGGGTGCTCGTTCCACTTGCGAGCGCAGCGGCGAGTAGCGCCCGATTCGTAATGCTCTTCGAACCAGGCGGAACGACAACAGCGTCAACGGGTCCACCGAATGGGATGATCTTGAGGACCTCGACCATCAGCGGTCTTCTGATCCGTCGAGCGAACGCATCACAGCTTTGTATCCACGTGCGGTGAGGCCGTCGCGAAGGAGTGCACCATTCGCGGCTTCGACGAGAAGGATGACGACTCCCTCGTCGCCTTCAACCGAGTGGGCGATTTCGATATCAGCGATACTGACATCAAGTTCGGTCGCGATCATGGTGATACCAGCGAGCGCACCCTTTTGGTCAGCAACAGGGATACGCAACTCTGCGAGATCTTCGGCACGGGCGAAACGCGCAGGTAGAGCAAGCCGCGCTGACCGTGCGCGCTCAAGGATCGAAACGAGTGCGTCTCGATCTCCATCAGCAACAATCGAGCGAACCGAAGAAAGTGCCGCTACAAGTCGATCGAGTTCGGTAACAATCGCTTCTCGATTCTCGTTGCAGATATCTGGCCAAATGCCGGGATGACTTGCGGCGATTCGGGTCATGTCACGAAAACCGCCCGCTGCCAAACGCATAAGGCTTCGGTGTTCGATGGAGCGCTCATCAGCGAGACCCATGAGACTCGCCGCCGTCAGATGCGGAACATGAGAAACGATTGCCACCATTGAGTCGTGCTGAGCCGGCGGTAACGACACGACCTCTGCCCCGAACCCCGAAACGATGCTGCGAATTGTCGCGAGCGTTTCGTCGTCCGTCGTCTCTATGGGAGTGAGCACCCAGGTGCGCCCTTCGAAAAGATCTGATCTCGAACCGTCGACACCTTCCTGCTCTGAACCAGCCATCGGATGGCCACCGATAAACCTTGGGTTCTCCATCAACTGGAGTAGGGGTGTCTTGACGCTTCCAACGTCGGTGACGAAACCAGTTGTGTCTCGCAGTGCGACTTCGACCTCATTTGCGATCACACCAACCGGTGTGGCGACAAACGTGAGATCGACATCGTCGAGAAAGCCCACGGGCGCAATTGAATCGATTGCTCCGACTGCAAGGGCCCGCTCAAGACATGAGGTGGATCGGTCTCGTCCGAGCACGTTCCAGCCCGCTTCACGGAGGCAAAGTCCAACCGACCCGCCAATGAGACCGACGCCAACGATTAACGCGGTGTGCTGCTCTGATACCGGAGCCATAGCGGTCACTCCGGCAGATCGTCGCGTAGACCGCTCGCGCCTTCGAGGTACACGTGACGAAGTTCAGAACGTGATCGGGGCGTCGAAAGATGCATAAGCACACGAATACAGAAAGGGGTTGCCCCAGTGATGTCGAGTTCGCGGGCACAGATAAGCGGAATATCGCCAAACCCGATGTCGCGAGCAGCCGAGGCCGGGAACATCGAATGGATGTCGTCGGTCGCAGTGAAGAGAACACTGATGATGTCGTCGTGCTCGACGCCATTGCGCTCGATCATTTGTTCAAGCAACGCGATCGTGCGAGATCGAACATCATCGGCGGTATCAGCATCAATGGTGGTGGCGCCGCGAAGCGCTCGGACAGCAGAAGTCACAATGTGATCCTAGAACGGTGAGGTCAACGAGCCGAAGGAGATTCGTTGGAGCGGGCTACCGCAGCACGCTCGAGAGAACGAAGCTCCTCGCCCGTAAGTGGACGCCACTGCCCCGGTTTGAGCTTCCGATCAGCGAGGGGGCCTATGCGGGTACGAATCAGGCGCTTCACCGGATGCTCAATGGCATCGCACATGCGACGGATCTGACGATTCCGACCCTCGTGAATCGTTATGCGAACGATCCCCGGGCCGAGAAGAGCAGCCTTCGCTGGAGCGGTGATTCCATCATCAAGCATGACCCCTTCACGAAGCATTCGGAGTTCGCCACGGGTCGGCTCGCCTTCGACGTGGGCGATGTATTCCTTCTCAACACCAAAGGAGGGATGCGTCAGCCTGTGGGCAAGATCACCATCGTTGGTGAGAAGCAAGAGGCCCTCTGTCTCCATGTCGAGACGACCAACGGGAAAAACGCGCGGCTCTTCGGGTACGAGTTCGAGAACTGTTGGACGCCCCTGAGGATCATCAGCGGTAGTCACCACACCGGTTGGCTTATTCAGAAGTAGATGAACGAGCCCAGGCCGCACCCCGATGATGACGCCGTTGACGGCAACTTCATCGGTCTCTGCTGTGACTCGGCGACCGAGTTCCGCAACTTCCCCATTGACCGTGACTCGGCCGTCGGCGATGAGGTCCTCGCAAACTCTCCGACTGCCGATACCGATGCGGGCCAGCACCTTTTGAAGGCGCTCCCCCGTTCGTTCCTCGTCGGTCACACCGAGCCGTCCCCGTCGAGCAGATCGCCCAACGAAGGTCGAATGCCATCGGCCGAATCAGCGCTCTCAGAGACGGAACTCTCGACCTCTTCAGTGGCCGAATCAACACGAAGACCCATTTCGAGTGCTTCAACGACGTCGGCACCCGGCACGAAATCGGCAATCGACGGTAACTGTGAAAGCGAGTCGAGACCCATCTTCATAAGAAACTCTGGCGTCGTTCCAAACATGACGGCCTGACCGGGACCAGGATCGCGAGCAACCTCGCCGATGTAACCACGCTGCTCGAGAGTTCGTACGACGCTGTCGACTCCGACCCCACGAATCGAAGCGATCTGGGCTCGGCTAATCGGTTGCTTGTACGCAACAATCGCCAACGTCTCAAGGGCGGCGGCCGACAACTTCGCCGACTGGCCTTCGAGAACGAACTGTTCGATGTATGGCGCTTGATCGGGATGGCTCTGATAACGCCAGCCACCGGCAACGCGTACAAGTTGAAAGCCGCGCTCAGCGCTTGCGTATTCGGCACCAAGCTCAACAAGGATTGCTTCGACACGCTCAGCCGGCATACCCGTCAACTGCGCCAGCATGTCGGTCTGTACTGGTGTGTCGGCAACCATGATGATCGCTTCGAGTGCTCTTTTGATATCGGCAGACATGAGAAACCCTTAGCCGTCGTAGTTGTCGATGTCGGCGAGGTCCGCCACACCAATGGCCGGGGATCCGACCCAAATGATCTCGATATCGCCAAATGCTGCCGGCTGATCGAGTTCGATGAATCCCTGCTTGAACAATTCGAGTACGGCGAGAAAGCGGACAACGATCTCGAGTCGCTCAACGAGAGTGTCGGTGAGGCGACGGAACGACACACGACCAAAACGCGGTAGTTCATCGAGAAGTTCTTCAACTGCCTCGCCAACACTGACGCGAACACTGTGAATGTGTTCGACACTTACAACCGGAACCGGCTTCGGCGTCATTGCTCTGATGTAGGCCGCACGAACATCGTCGATGTCGACACCCTCGAGCAGGTCTGGGACAAGTTCGAGATAGCGCTCGTCGAGACCAGCGCGACGGGGAACACACATCGCAGCGTTGTCGAAAAGGTCAGAGAGAACATGGGATGCGTCTTTGAACGTTTTACAGTCGAGCAAACGAGCAATAAGAAGGTCACGCTCTTCCCAGAGCGAGAACTCGTCGTCGAGATCGATGTCGGCGTCCTCGGGCAGGAGACGCTTGCACTTGAGTTCGACGAGCGTGGCTGCGATCAGAAGGAACTCGGTGGTGATCTCCAAGTCGAGATGCTCAAGTTTCTCGATCTCGACGAGATAGGCGTCGACGATTCGAGCGAGTGAGATCTCGTAGAGGTCCACCTGTTCCCGAAGGATCAGGTGGAGCAGAAGGTCGAAGGGACCCTCAAAGACCGATGTCTGGACCTCATATGGCACGGACTCACGATAGAGGCGTCCGGAGGGGTCAAAGTGCATTCCGTTCCCGAAACCTCCGCCGGGACCTCTAGCATCGGCGGCCATGACGCGTGTCTTCTCGGGCATCAAGCCCACCGGTCCGGTCCAGCTCGGCAACCTCTTGGGTGCCCTGCGCCACTGGGTCGCCGACCAGGACGAGGCAGACACCATCTTCTGCGTGGTTGATCTCCACGCCCTTACCGTCCCCCAGGATCCCGCAGAACTCCGGACTCGGACCCTCGAACTGGCCCAACTTCTTCTGGCCATCGGTATCGACCCTGCTCGCTCCACCCTCTTTGTTCAGAGCCACGTCCGCGAACACACCGAGCTTTCGTGGCTCATGGAATGCACTGCGTCGTTCGGAGAACTCCGGCGAATGACACAGTTCAAAGACAAGAGCGATCAGTCCGAGTTTGTTTCGGCGGGCCTGTTCACTTATCCAGCGCTCATGGCAGCCGACATTCTCCTGTATGACACCGATCGCGTACCGGTTGGCGACGATCAACGCCAACACCTCGAACTGTCACGCGACCTCGCGATTCGTTTCAATAGTCGCTACGGCGACACGTTCGTCGTACCTGAAGCCGCCATTCCCAAAATTGGGGCTCGGGTGATGGACCTTCAGAATCCGACAAAGAAGATGTCGAAGTCCGAAGACTCACCCCAAGGCACCATCCTCGTCCTTGAAGATCTTGATGCTGTTGCGAAGAAGATCAAACGCGCCGTCACCGACACCGACACCGATGTTCGTTTCGATCCGACCGAAAAGCCTGGCGTCTCGAACCTTCTGTCGATTCTCAGCGCCTGCACCGGCACAGCCCCCGAAACGCTTGCCGAGTCCTACACCCGCTACGGCGATTTGAAAACTGCAGTCGCCGAAGCAGTCGTAGAGACGCTGCGTCCCATACAGGGACGATTTGCCGAACTCGCCGCCGACCCAACCGGAACCGCGGCCATTCTTGCGAGTGGTGCCGAGAAGGCACGCTCGATTGCTGGGCCCGTTTTGGAACGGGCCCGAACAAACATCGGATTGTTACCTCAGAGCTAAACGCTTCGTCGATCTTGCTTCGTTCAGGGCGCCATCGATCCGCCGTTGGCGAATCCAGACGGCGTGTGGCGACCGGCGCAGGAATGCTCGAACAGTCCATAACCGACCTTGCCGTCAAGCGTGGCCTTACCGACATGGTCGAGGATGCTGTATTGCGTTGCGATCATGATGCCGGGGTCCGACTGATTCGTGAGGTCGTATGTCGCCGTTTCGATCCAGTCGCGTCCGCGCCATACGCCGTGCGTCCACTGCGGATCGGGTCCGTAGCCACAGCCTGCAGACAATGCAACGTGGCCGAGGCATTGAACTTCTACAACCAACGGTGATCCATCAGCTGCTTGTGCAGTGATCGTTGCTGATTCCGGAATACGCGTTCCTGAGCGGTAGTTGATGTCGTACTTCGGGTAGCCAAGCGGCTCAACGCGACCGTCGGGCCAGACACGCAGCGCGTCGTTCAGCGTGCGAAGACCATCTGCGTCTTCTTGTGCAATAAACACGAGAGCGAAGTCGTCGAAACGAAGCGGGACGTAAATCCAATAGAAGCCACCATCGACCTTTGGTTCCGCTACCCAACGACCGGCCGGTTCTGGTTCACCAACTGGGCGAATGCCCCACGAACGATCTCGAGTACCGACCCAAGTGGCGGGATCGACGATGAGTTCCTCGCCCTTGACCCGAATGAATCCTTCCCAAGTGCCCACCTGCGCGAAGCGCTGTGCGTCGAGCATGATCTTCGCCCCGTTACGAGACACATGGGGTGACTCGTCGACAGCTGGGAATGAACCACGCCAATGAAGATCGAGTTCGAACTCTTGGTCCTTGCCATCGCACGTGATGCGAAGTTCATTCAAAGGATCGATCACTTCAATGCGGTAAGGACCAACCTGCTGGTTCATGCGATCTGGTCCAAGAACATCCGACATGCGGATCGTGTGTTGAAGATCTCCGCGACGGATACATGCGAACGCGTCAGTGACTCCCAAATTCGGATACTGGCCAAGGCCCGTGATGAGAAACACCTCGCCAGAGCGATCATGCGCGTTCCAATACGAACGGTCATAGAAATTGCGATCACTGGAAGCTGCATGCGCGAGCGAATAGGGCGCTTGGTGCAGTGGGAACTCATCGGCAGGAATCGGCATTGGTACTCCCCTAATTCGAAGATGTCTGCACCGGCGGTGCGAGTCAGGCGAACCTTAGAACGACCAGAAGGGCCCGTCGGAACGCCTGGCGGATATGGAGCCCTCGTAGACGTCGGCTACGATCTCCCGACTCAGGGCGATTAGCTCAGTTGGCTAGAGCACTGCCTTCACACGGCAGGGGTCGCTGGTTCGAGTCCAGTATCGCCCACTCGGAAAACCAAGAGGGACCGTCCATCGTGGCGGTCCCTTCTGCGTCCAGCTGCCGCAAGTGGCGGCACCTACGATTGCTGCGTGAATCTCCTCCAGCGTTCTGTTCGAACCGCAATCAAAACCGATTTGAGTTTCTTCGAACATGTCCGGCCCATACGGGCGGCTCTGGTGATTCTTGGTGTGCTCGCAGCCACCTATTCCCGAAACGATGTCAGAGCACTCCTGCCCCTTGGCATCGGCATGTTGTTCGCCGCCATCGCTGATCGAGGCACAACACTTCAACGTCGGTTGACCTCAATGGCCGGTGCATTGGTTGCCGTGACGCTCGGGACCGCAGTCGGTGGTCTCGTCTCGGCGAATCAGATCCTTCACGTTTCCATTGGAGGGTTGGCTGGTCTCGTCTGCGGCCTTGCCGGAGTTGCAAGCATTCCCTCCATGACGGCCGGGGTCCTCGGTCTTGTGGTCTTCACAATTTTCTCTGGCTCACCAATCGACCTTCTTGACTGGAAAACCAACGCCCTTCTGATGCTTCTCGG
>WLGJ01000049.1 GCA_009703275.1 Actinomycetota bacterium | reverse complement strand
TCCAAGGTGCGGCCCTTACGCCAGCGGACATCACAGGAAACGATCTTGCGGTCGCCGACCCAGCCTTGCCAACTCGCCGACACTCCGGCGACACAGCCGGCGTCGATCGACCAAGAGTCGAGATCAAGGAACTCCGTCGTAATCGCGTACTCGGTCTCGCAACGGACTTCGTCGAACTCGATGCCAAGCGCCTGACCCATCAGATAGACCGCATCACCGAAGACGGCAGTCCCCTGTTTGGTCATTGCCGACAGGTTCGGATCGTCGGGAAGCAATCCGTAGCCAACCGATTTCTCGGTATCGCCAGAGTCGTAGCCGGTGGAATCAACTGACTCGAGCATGCGAATCGAATCGATCCGATCGCAGACGCCCGCCGAGACGATTCCGAGAAGATTCGCCATCCCAGGGTTCATTCCAGAACCAAAGATCGAACTGTTGCCCTGGTTACACGCATCGATAATTCGTTGACGATCCGCACCCAGCGCATGGCCGGTAATGAAACCGGCAGTGGCAGTGATGTTGATGCCACTTTCCAGAATGCGAACCATGTGGTCGACGTCAGGCCACTTTGGGTTATAGATAACGCAATCGGGCTTTAGTGCCAGCAACGCATCGATGTCGTTTGTTGCCAGCACACCAATGGGGTCGATGCCGCACAACTCACCAATGTCGCGCCCGACCTTGTCTGGTCCCCAGGCATAACAACCGACGATCTCAAGTTCAGGATTCGCAACCGCCGCAATCACCGAACGTTGGCCGACGTTGCCCGTCGTCCATTGCACTACCCGATATACCCGCGATGACATCTGTTCCCCCAGATTCAGCGATGCCCAAAGGGCCTGTAAACCACCGAGGGTAGGCCGTGAGAATGACTAACGGGTGGAGATGACGAGCGTCCCACCAACGGTGTCGGGCCAGCCTCGATGCAGCTCGCCGCCGATGCCAGTTCCATACACCATCAACACCACAGCGAACCCAAACGGACCAAGCGGGAGGGCCAACGGCGTCCATGGCAGCAGCGCACGGAGTCCACTTTGAGATGCCGTTGGTCGACCGCCATCGACGTACCGGACGACTCGCAACCCAAACACCATCTTGCCCAACGTGCGCTGTGCGAAAAAGACGAAAATGAAGTCGTACGCAACTCCAAAAGCCAAGGCTGCAGGAAGCAACCAACCCGGACTAGCAAACTGCAACTGACCATCGATGGTCTTCGCCGTCAGAGCGATGACGATCAGTACAGGCAATGCAATGACTGCGAGGTCGAGCGCTCGAGCGCCAAAGCGCGGGCCGGGTGCAGCAAGGCTGAACGGGCCGGAAGCAGGGAAATCCTTGGCTGTCGGACTTTTTCGAGGACTACCGATTGGATCGATCTGCTCACTCTGCTGCATCAGACAATGCCTCGGCCATCGATGGGTGTACAAAAAGCGACTCGTGAAGGTCGTTGACGCGCAAACCTGCGCTCACGGCGAGAGCAAGCACAGCAATGAGTTCTGCAGCATGGCGACCCACAATCGAGCCACCTAGAACAACGCCGGTGGCGGGATCGGAAACGATCTTCACGAATCCGCGCGAGTCGTCCTCGATAAGTGCCTTTGCATTCGCCGAGAACGGCACCTTTGTTACGCGGATCTTGCGACCCATCGCGAACGCATCAGCTTCCGCCAATCCAACATCGGCAATTTCCGGTTCGGTGAAAATCGCCGATGCAGCTTTTTCGTAGTCAATGTGGCGATGCGGTCCGACGTGGAGGCCCATCGCGTGTTCAGCGATCTTGCGACCTTGTAGTGATGCGACTGAAGACAGCGGAAGCTTCCCGGAGACGTCGCCAGCCGCATACACATGTTTCAGCGAACTCTGGCAGTTGTGATTGATCTTCACGTAGCCGTCGACCAACTCAACACCTGCCTCGACAAGGCCAAGGTTGTCGGTATTCGGAATCGAACCAATTGCCAGAAGCGCGTGCGATCCATGCACGACTCGACCGTCGGTGCATTCGATCGTTACGCCGTCAGCGCTCACTGCTCCACTGAGCGCCTTTGCACCTTTCAGCAACCGAACACCGCGCGCAAGGAAGTCCGCTTCAAGCACGGCGGCAACCTCAGGGTCCTTCAGAGGAAGAACCTGTTGGCGACTCACAATGAGCGTGACCTCACTGCCGAAGGACTTGAACATATGAACAAATTCAACGCCGGTGACACCTGAGCCAATGACAACTAGATGCTCGGGAAGCGAAGAAGGCGGATACGCGTCGCGCGTTGTGAGCATCCGTTCGCCATCGACGTGCGCCCAGTCAGGGATTCGAGGGCGACTGCCAGTAGCGATCAAGACGACATCGGCCTCGATCTCGAGAGGACCATCCGCCGTCTCGGCTATGACCTGATGCGGACCGACCAGCCGACCCGTGCCTTTCAGGAGAGTGACGCCCTGACTTTCAAGCAGCGATGTCGTCGACCGTTCGAGGCGCTTGCCGATCGTGTCGATCCGGTGGCGGAGAGCGTCGAAGTCAAGTGTGGCCGAGACGTTTGTCAGACCCATGCGCTGGGCATCGTTGATGGTGCCGAGTGCTCCGCCTGTGGCGATCATGGCTTTCGAAGGAATGCAGTCACGTAAATGCGCAGCGCCACCCACAAGATCTTTTTCGATCATCGTGACCTCAGCACCGAAACGAGCGGCATACGTGGCGGCAGTATTTCCCGCCGGTCCCCCGCCGATGATCACGAAGCGCTTCGCCATGGAGTTGAGGCTACCGGTCAAAGATCACCGAGATACCGCAGAAGAACCACCCACGGGCAGAGTTCACATCGGGTTCACGAATCCTCAGTGAGTAGCTCTCTCGATCGAACGTAAGCGATGGTCCGAAGTGAAAACCCGACGGGTGAGGCCAAGACCAATCACCGTGACGCTTGTCGCGACGGAGCCAAGAATCAGGTACATGATCGCAAGCTGCACGGTGACTGCGTCGACTGCGTCGACACCCGCGAGCACAAGACCGGTCATTGCTCCAGGCAGGAAAACAAGCCCAACCGCTTTTGTTGATTCAATCTGCGGCACAAGTGCGGTTCGCAACGCCGACCGCACATAGGGCCGAGACGCGTCTTGCCAGGACTGACCGAGTGCCAGCCGAGCCTCAACCTCATCGCTTTTCTCTGAGAGTTCGCCGACAATGCGGCGTCCCACAAGCACACACGCTGTCATCGAATTGCCGATCATCATCCCAGCAAGCGGAACGATTGTTCTCCCTTCAATTGGGAAAACGCCAAAGCCAAAAATGACCGAGAGACTCACGACGACGACGGCAAGCATGGAAGCGGTCCCGAGAAAGAAGATTCCAGGAACTTCTTTTGCTCTGCTGCGGATTGTGAAGCCTGCAAAGCCGATCATGATCACGACCCACAGCCACGCCCACCACACATAAGCGTTGGGATCAAGCACAAGCCTCAACGCGAAGCCAACCAAAAGTAATTGCACTGCAGCGCGAGCTGAGGCCCACAGCATTGACCGAGAAAGTTGCAAACGCTGCGAGAACGAAAGGGCAATGGCGACCACCACCAATACGAAGGAGCCAAGCAAACCCGCCCATCCGACATGTGTAGCGTTCATGACTCCTCCTCTGACATTCCCCGCGTGAGATAGGCGGCCGTTTCTTCTTCCGAGGCATTACGCCCATCGATCAGCACGAAGGCACGATCGGCGATCCGATCTACTTGGTCGAGATCATGGGTGATCCAGACCACTCCGATCCCTTCGGTGGCGAGTTCTCGAGCGAGCGCTTCAATACCCAACCGATTTTCTGGGTCGAGCGACGCGGTCGGTTCGTCCATCAAGATCACGTCAGGTGTTGTGAGAAGGGTTCGAGCGATACACATTCGCTGCGCCTCGCCACCGGAGAGATCGTCGGCCACACGATCGAGAAATGAAGCGTCAAGACCCACCCGATCAAGCACGACGCTCATTTCCTGATCAGTGGACTTCGGGTCCGCCACCGCGAGGTTGGCCCGAACCGATCCGGCAAACGGGACTGGTCGCTGAAACACCATGCCTACATTGCGACGAAGGGTCCGAGGATCGACGCTTGCCAAATCTGCACCTCGGAATCGCACCACGCCGGTTGTTGGGACTTCGAGACGGTTTCCTAGACGGAGAAGGGTGGATTTGCCCGCCCCTGAGGGCCCAGTAACGACCGTGACGAGCCCTGCGGGCACCCCAAGGCTGACGCCGTCAAGAATCTTCGGCCCACCGGTTACGACGAAGGAGACCGCCTCAAAATCCAAGATCGCTGGCGTTGCACTGGCAGTCGATTCCGGTCCCATGGGTGCCAGCATGACACCCGCGCGTCCTCCCTCTTAGTCTGAGGGGGTGACTTCCTCAGAACAGTTCCCCACCGCCTGGGCCGATGCGGCCTCCAAAGACCTCAAGGGTGCAGACCCTGCCGATCTTGTCTGGGAAACCCCCGAAGGCATCGCCGTCAAACCGATCTACACCGCTGCCGACCTCGAGGCGCTGGGTGATGTCGACACGCTCCCAGGCTTCGCCCCGTACACCCGTGGCGTACGAGCAACGATGTACACGAATCGCCCCTGGACGATTCGTCAGTACGCCGGATTCTCCACCGCAGAAGAGTCCAACGCCTTCTACCGCCGCAACCTCGCTGCCGGTCAGATGGGCCTGTCAGTGGCATTCGATCTCGCAACCCACCGCGGCTACGACTCTGACCACCCCAACGTGGTCGGCGATGTCGGCAAGGCCGGCGTCGCGATTGATTCGGTCGAAGACATGAAGATCCTGTTCGAGGGAATCCCACTCGATCAGATGAGTGTTTCGATGACGATGAACGGTGCTGTCATTCCGATCCTCGCCATGTTTGTTGTTGCCGGCGAAGAGCAGGGCGTTGATCGTGCACTTCTCGCTGGAACCATTCAGAACGACATCCTCAAAGAGTTCATGGTCCGCAACACCTACATCTACCCGCCTGCCCCGAGCATGCGAATCATCGCCGACATCATTGATTACACGGCGAACGAAATGCCGAAGTTCAACTCAATCTCGATCTCCGGCTACCACATGCAAGAAGCAGGGGCGACCGCAGTTCAGGAACTCGCGTTCACCATTGCCGATGGCAAGGAATACGTACGCGCCGCATTGGCCAAGGGACTCGATGTCGATCTCTTCGCTGGTCGCCTTTCGTTCTTCTTCGCGATTGGCATGAACTTCTTTATGGAAGTTGCGAAACTCCGTGCCGCACGAGTGCTTTGGCACCGAGTCATGAGCGAGTTTGAGCCCAAGAAGGCTGGTTCGCTCATGCTCCGCACCCACTGCCAGACCTCGGGCGTCTCACTCACCGAACAAGATCCGTACAACAACGTCGTGCGCACAACGATCGAAGCGCTCGCAGCAGTGCTCGGTGGAACGCAGAGCCTTCACACGAACTCATTCGACGAAGCGCTTGGCCTTCCGACCGACTTCAGTGCACGTATTGCCCGCAATACGCAGCTCATCATCGCTGAAGAATCTGGCGTCACAAGCACCGTCGATCCGCTTGGTGGTTCGTACTACATCGAGTCTCTTACGCAGTCACTCGTCGACGAAGCTTGGCAACTCATTTGCGAGGTCGAGGAACTCGGCGGCATGACCAAAGCCGTTGAGTCCGGCATGCCGAAGTTGCGCATCGAGGAATCCGCCGCTCGCAAGCAGGCCCGCATCGATCGTCGTGAAGACATCGTTGTCGGCGTCAACAAGTACGTGCCTGAAAATGTCGAGATGGTCGATGTTCTCGACATCGACAACACCAAGGTTCGCGAAGAGCAGCTCGCCAAATTGGCAACAGTTCGCGCAAACCGCGACGACGCCGCATGCGCTGCCGCTCTCGCTGCTCTCACCGAGGGCGCCAAGAACGATGGCAACCTTCTGGCCCTTGCCGTCGAGGCCGCTCGGGCCCGTGCAACGCTCGGGGAGATCTCGGACGCCATGGAAGAGGTATTCGGCCGACACAAGGCTGAGGTCCGTACCATTGCCGGCGTGTACGCAAAGGCTTACGAAGGCGACGAAGACTTCACCGCTCTTCAAGGCGAGATTGAAGCCTTCGCGAAGACTGAAGGCCGTCGTCCCCGCATGCTCGTCGCCAAGATGGGTCAGGACGGCCACGACCGCGGCGCCAAGGTCATTGCAACAGCATTTGCCGACCTCGGCTTCGACGTCGACATGGGTCCCCTGTTCCAGACCCCATCCGAGGCAGCTCGCGACGCGATCGAGAACGATGTTCACGTCGTTGGAGTGTCGAGCCAAGCTGCCGGCCATAAGACCCTCGTTCCGATGCTCATTGACGAACTGAGGAAGGCCGGCGCCAACAACATCCTTGTGGTGTGCGGCGGTGTGATTCCGCCTCAGGACTACGACATGCTCAACGATGCTGGCGTTGCAGCAATCTTCGGACCCGGCACCAACATCCCGTCGGCTGCTCGCAAGGTTCTCGCTCTCATCGCTGAGAAGAGCCCGAACGCGTGACCCAACCCGCCGAGACTTCCGAGTCCCTCATTGAGGGGATTCGTTCGGGTGATCGGCGATCGTTAGCCCGCGCAATCACATTTGCCGAGTCGACCAGAGCCGAGCATCGCGTCATTGCCGATGCCGTACTCGAGGCGATCCTGCCGTCGACCGGCAATGCGGTGCGCATCGGAATCTCCGGGCCACCCGGAGTTGGAAAGTCAACGTTCATCGAAGCGTTCGGCAACCACATCCTCGATCAAGGCCACCAACTCGCGGTTCTTGCTGTCGATCCCTCTAGTCGCCGGACCGGCGGTTCGATCCTTGGCGACAAGACCCGCATGGGCGAACTCGTGAATCGTCCCGAAGCATTTATCCGCCCCTCCCCTGGTGGCTCGCAACTCGGCGGTGTTGCCCGACGCACTCGCGAAGCAATGTTGTTGTGCGAGGCAGCCGGATTCGATGTCGTCATTGTCGAAACGATCGGTGTCGGTCAGTCCGAAGTTGCGGTTTCAGACATGGTTGATCTCTTCGCGCTTCTTGTTTCGCCGGGTGGAGGCGATGAACTCCAGGGCATCAAGCGCGGCATTATGGAACTCGCCGATCTCGTCATCGTGAATAAAGCCGATGGCGACCTCGCTCCCGCCGCAGCCCGCACCCGTGGTGATTACGCAAGCGCTGTGCACTTGCTTCGACCGAAGTGGAATGCATGGGCAACTGAAGTTCTCGCCTGTTCTGCGCTCAATGGCATCGGCGTTGCCGAGGTCTGGCAAGCAGTCACCTCTTTCCGTGCGTCTGTCACTGCGAACGGTGAACTTGTTGAGGCCCGTTCAGCCCAAGCAACTGCGTGGCTCTGGAGCGAGATCGGCGACACACTGATCGATCGTTTCCGCTCACACCCTGCAATCGCAGTGCAGCTAGAAGCAACGGAACTCGATGTTGCATCAGGGCTGATCACCCCCGGACGCGCAGCAACACAACTGCTCGACTCGTTTATTTCTGAGAAGCAGTAGCCGCCATTCGGAATGCGGTGAGAACGTTGACTCCCCACGGTTGAATCCGATGACG
The DNA here is from genome assembly GCA_009703275.1 of Actinomycetota bacterium. GTDB lineage: Bacteria > Actinomycetota > Acidimicrobiia > Acidimicrobiales > Acidimicrobilacustridaceae > Acidimicrobilacustris. The sequence continues at coordinate 2,977 of WLGJ01000049.1, read as the reverse complement.
CGCGATCGGAATCGCTCCCTCAACCGAAGCAAGCACCAATTGTTCAACCTCGGTAACGGCGAGGAATGAAACTGCCCGGTCACCACCGATCCATCGGTCGGCGAGAACAAAAAAAGGATAAGCGGGTGAAAAGACTCGGCACGATTCCTTCACCATGAAAAGACCGCCAGGCGCCGTTAACCGACCGCACGACTCGACGATTCCGGCACGTTCAGACTCCGGAACGTGATGAAGAACATCAAGTAACAGCACAAGATCAAAAGGTGCGGGTTCTTCGAGCAGAAGATCGTGGACTGATTGCTGCCGGAATGAAACTCGGTCGCTGTCGCCAATAAACATTCGACCCGGTTGGATACACAGATCGATTCCAAGCATTGAGCTTTCCGGGCAGCATTCGGAAATGTGTTGAGCGACGAGTCCATCGCCGACACCAACCTCAAGGATCCTTGGGCCTTGACTCAACGAACTGATTGTGAGCGCAAGTGCCTCTGCACTCATAAAGAGCGAGCGATACGCCGTACTCGCCGGCCGCTCAAACCGGCCCAGCAGCGTGCGAACGGAGGCCCCGAAACTCACTGGAGTGACACGCCGCAGAGTGTTGTCGTAACACCAGAAGGGAGGGCGAGAACTGGTTGACCCGTGAGCGGGAAGGTCATCACCCAAACGGGTGCTGTAGCCCCCGCAGTGCCCGTGTCGATCGCACCAGAATGCATCCCTGGATCCGACTGTGATCGGACGTACACCATCGAAGGTGCGCCGTCAGTGTCGATGGAGAACGATGCGGCTGGTTTCGGCTGCATAACAACGTGCGGACTCGCACCTGTTGGCTGAAGAACGGTGCATTCGCCCGACGTTGACGCCGTCGCTCCTTCAATGGAAACGATTGTTGCATTGGCGAGGCCCAGACCTTGTGGCTTTGACACGAGGCCGGTTCGAATTCCAAACCTCGCTGCTGCATCAACTTGCATCGCTTCGGAAAGCTGCATATTCGACGACCAAAGACCTTGGTCACGAAGCATTCGCAGGCCCTTTATCGACACATCGGGGTTGTATGTCGGCTCGGGGCGAACCTCATCGGCGACTTGCGTCACGTCCAAGTACTCGACTGCAGACGCAAACTTCCACTTGGCATCGTTGGTGAGAGCGAGTCGATCATTTCGGATAGAGAGGAACAAAGCGACGTTTCCAGCTATTGCAATTGCCAGAATCACGCCTGCGATGGGCAGCAACTTCGGTTTCCGTTCCAAGACAACGGAAACTGCAAGAACGACGAATGGGATCGCCATCGCTCCGCAAAAGTAGACGTAGCGAGATGCGGTAGCAGCCTCGATGCCAAGAAATGAACGTCCGATTGCACTCATCAAGTAGAAGACGAAAAGAATCGCAGAAAGCACTGCGGTGATCCGCCGCTGTTGAGGGGTGAACCAGTCAACCGAGGCGATGAGCACCAACGCAACAACTGCGAAGATCAGTCCAATTGTTGGGAATTGAAAGGTCTGGTCGAGCCCGAAAGAAAGCGCCTTGGTGAGATAGGGAATGACCTGTGTTTTCGAAATCGGATTGTGCGGCATTCGCGAGGTTCCGTAGAACACGTACCACGCCGCATAGAGGCCGATTGGAACGGCGAAGACACGAAGCAGACGAAGTATCGATCGACTGCTAACCAACAGCACACAGGCAGCGACAATGGTTACGGACAACGACGTACTCGCAGTAAAGAGCCCAAGTGTGAACAGCGCACTCGCCCCAAGGTCCCGACGAACGGTTGGTCTCTCCCCGCCGGTAAAGACCAACAACCCCCAAAGAGACAGAGCAAAGGCCCAGATGAAACTCATCTGGAATGGCCAAACCAGGTTTTCGGCGCCAGCGCCAAAAAGTCCGAGCCAGATCAAACCAACGATTCGCCACATCATCGGCACATTGAAGCGGACCATGATTGTCCGCACAGCCCACAGCAACGCAACATGGCCAGCGACCAGAACCACAAAATAGGGAAGCATCGACCCGATACCGAAAAACTTTTCTAGGACGAGGTAGACCGCAGCAGGGACCGCCGAGAGATGTTCGTTATGGGGAACGAAGATGGCCTCGAAGTGCTGGCCTGAGTTCCAGAGGTCACTGCGAAAGATCAGAAACGCCCAGTCATCACCAAAAAACCAGGCATCGCGGGTCAGGAAAAGAACCGCGACAGCGACAACTGAAACGACGGCGATCTCAGGCAGACGCGTAGACGTCGCCTGAGACCACGACCAAAAGGTTCCAGCCCCCTGACGGACTCGAACTATTTGGCGGTCGATGAACTCAGATGAGTCCTTCATCGACCGCCATCTCGATCCACGGGATCACCTCGTCGAGGATCTCATCGAGCGGAGTCGTTGCTTCGAAGCCGAGAAGGTCTTTCGCCTTCTGCACGCCAGGGACTCGCCGCTGAACGTCGTACTCGTAGGCGTCATCACTCACGTAGTTGAAGGGGACATCGGGACCCTTGAGCTTCTTCCAGATGAGCTCGGCCAGTTCAAGCACAGTGGTCGATTCAGCAGTTGAGAGATTGAAGTCTTCGTTGAGAGCCGCCGGGTTCTCCATGGCATCGACGATGCCGCGTGCAAGATCGCCTCCATAGGTGTAGTGGCGAATCTGACTTCCGTCTCCGAGGATGTGAAGCGGATCCTGTCCCTTGATGATCTTCTGAACAAGGTCGGGAACGACGTGCGACATAGCAAGCGTCACATTCCCCGACTTCACTTCAACCTCGCTCTTCGCTCGCATCTCACCGATGCCCACACAATTGAATGGGCGAACGATCGTGTAGGGAAGTCGATACTGGTCCCACGCTGCCTTCGCGAAATACTCCACTGCAAGCTTTTGGAATCCGTAGGAAGACAGGGGCGGAGGAACCTGACGCTCATCGCCTTCGACACTCGGCCAATGTTCAGTCGACTCGAACACCATCGACGAACTCATGTAGGTGACTTTTTGC
>WLGJ01000048.1 GCA_009703275.1 Actinomycetota bacterium | reverse complement strand
GCGTGGTGAGACGCGCTTGGGGAGGCAACTGCTGTGGTTGCGAGTACGAGGACGGCGACAGGAATGATCGATGCGAAGACGATCCCTTCGGTCCGCCAATTGGTCGCAAACTGCGGACGCCAAAGCGCAGCGGCGGCGACGACGACAGCGGCAGCTTCGAGAATGACGCACGCAAGGTCGACGTACGAACTTGGTTGAGCAAAGCCAGAGTTGGGACCAAACGGTGCGCCCCAAATACGAGTGATCGCCCAAGCGGCGATGAACACGACTGACGCTGCAATCGTCGCTGCAAGCATCCAGCGCTTCGGGCGAATTACGACACCAATCGCAAGAGCAACCTGCACCCAGCCGGTGACAATGAACGCGATGCCTTCCGGTGCCCACTCGGTCATGTGCTGCGGCACCATCGCGAAATGAATAACTGCCGCGCCAAGGAGCGCTGCAGCGAGTGTGGTGCGCACGAATGCGCTGGGCGATGTGGTGTTGTCCATGCTGACCCCCCGGTCGTTCAAGGGGTCAGCGTAGTGAGGTTCAGACGCCTTGGCGTTGACGAATGATGTTGAGCGCGCCGCCGGCTTTGAACCAACCGATCTGCTCGTCGTTCATTGTCTGAATGCCTTCGAAGTCGATGGTGGTGCCATCGGGCTTCACGATCTGACACTTGACCGGAACATCGGGTGTGAGGTTGGCGAGTCCGAGCACGTTGATGCGGTCATCTTGTTCGATGAGGTCGTAGACCTTCGGATCGGCAAAGACGAGCGGAAGGACGCCCTGCTTCTTCAAGTTCGTTTCGTGGATACGAGCAAACGAGCGAGTGAGAACAACTTTGGCGCCACGGAATCGAGGTTCCATTGCTGCGTGTTCACGCGATGAACCTTCGCCGTAGTTCTCGTCGCCGATGGCGATCCAACCTTGACCGGCAGCGTGGTAGCTCTTGCCGATATCGGGGAACGACTTCGTGGTGCCATCAAGCTGGTCCTTGCCCTGGCCAACTTCATCGGTGAAGGCATTGACGGCACCGATGAACATGTTGCCCGAGATGTTCTCGAGGTGGCCGCGGTACTTCAGCCACGGGCCTGCAGCAGAAATGTGATCGGTGGTGCACTTGCCCTTGGCCTTCATGAGGATTGGAAGGTTGAGGAAATCGTTGCCGTCCCACTTGTCGAACGGTTCAAGAAGTTGCAAGCGGTCTGAGGTGGGCGACACCTTCACGACAACCTTTGAGGAATCGGCGGGGGGAGCAATGAAGGTGTTTTCGCCAGCGGTAAAGCCCTTTGGCGGAAGTTCAACACCGACAGGAACCGGAATGGTGACCTGCTCGCCGGCTGCGTTGGTAAGCGAGTCGGTCGTGGGGTCGAAGTCCACGCGACCAGAAAGAGCCATAGCCACAACTGTTTCCGGTGACGTTACGAAGGCAAGCGTGGAAGCAAGGCCATCGTTACGCTTCGGGAAGTTGCGGTTGTAGGACGTGATGATGATGTTTTCGGTTCCTTCTTCAACATCGCTACGCGACCACTGACCGATGCACGGACCGCAAGCATTCGCAAGAACGGTTGCACCGATCTGCTCGAGGTCGGCAAGAAGGCCGTCACGTTCGATGGTGGCGCGCACCTGTTCCGAACCGGGGGTAACGAGGAGCGGAGTCTTGGTGCTGAGTCCGTTCTGGTGTGCGAATCGAGCAATGGCAGCAGCGCGACTGATGTCTTCATATGAAGAGTTCGTGCACGAACCAATGAGAGCTGAAGAAATCTCCATCGGCCAACCTTCAGCCTTGGCTTCAGCGCCGAGTTCGCTGACCTTGCGGGCACGGTCAGGAGTGTGCGGGCCGTTGATAAGTGGCTTGAGTGAGGAAAGGTCGATCTCGATGACCTCGTCGAAGTACGAAGCGGGATCGGCGAGAACTTCATCGTCAGCACGAAGATCGCCTGCAACCGCATCGGCTGCAGCGGCAACATCGGAACGGCCGGTCGAAGCGAGGTAACGCGACATCGCTGGGTCGTAGGCGAACAACGAAGTAGTTGCGCCAATTTCCGCACCCATGTTGCAGATGGTGGCCTTGCCGGTGCACGAGATGGATTCGGCACCAGGGCCGAAGTACTCGACGATGGCGCCGGTGCCACCCTTCACGGTGAGGATGCGAGCGACCTCAAGGATGATGTCCTTCGGCGCAGACCAACCAGCAAGCGTGCCGGTGAGCTTGACGCCGATGAGCTTTGGCCAACGAACGTTGAATGGATAGCCAGTCATGACGTCGACGGCGTCGGCGCCACCAACACCAATAGCGACCATGCCAAGGCCACCTGCGTTGGGTGTATGGCTGTCGGTGCCGATCATCATTCCGCCCGGGAAGGCGTACTGCTCAAGCACGACCTGATGGATGATGCCGGATCCCGGCTTCCAGAAACCGATGCCGTACTTGGCCGACACGGACTCGAGGAAGTCATACACCTCGGCATTGACATCGTTGGCTGTCGCGAGGTCGATGCGCGCGTTGCTCTTGGCCTGGATGAGATGGTCGCAGTGAACGGTTGACGGCACGGCTGCTTCGGGGAGACCTGCAGTCATGAACTGAAGCAACGCCATCTGAGCGGTGGCGTCCTGCATCGCGACGCGATCGGGATCGAGGTCGGCGTAGCTGCGGCCACGCTCAAGTTCCTGGTTGCGCGGGTCGCGAAGGTGATTGATCAGCACCTTCTCGGCGAAGGTGAGTGGGCGCCCAAGGCGCTCGCGACCGATGGCAACGTTCTCGGCAAGACGGCCGTAGACACCGTTGATCAGTTCGATGGGGGTATTGGCAGCAACAGCCATGAGGGGGAGCCTTTCCGATGCTCAGCGAAACACGCCGAGTCTACGGCTCAGGCGCCCTGAAGTTTTCCGCCCGTGGTGGTTGTGGTCGTGAGGTTGTCCACAAAGTCAGTGATGAAGTTCGGGTTCTTGAACAAGAAGATCAGATACACGATGGAGAAAATGATGCCGATGACGCCGGTGACGATGCCGGCGGTGGCCATGCCGTCGCCCTTCTTCCAGCCATTCGAGCCGGCAATGGCCTTCCGGCCAGAAAGGCCAAGGCCAAGTGCGGTCGGGCCAAGAATGATGCCGAGAAAGCCTGTGCAGGTAATCGAAAGGATTCCGCACACCATCGATGCAATCGCCATGCCCGAGAACTTCGGCCCTTGCCAGGCCGGTTGCGGGGGAGGGGGAGTGCCAGGCCACGCCGGTGGCGATGCGGGGCTTCCGCCCGGAGCGGGCATCGGCGGAGGAGGGGGTGTCGCCGAAGACACGGGGGTGTCGGGTGTTTGGGCACCTGGCCACGCGGGGTTGGGGGCGAAGTCCGGTGGGTAATCCTCGGGCTGCGGGTTGACCGGTCGCTGGTCATCGGGAGAAAGGGGGTTGCCCCATGGGTCGGTCATTGTGATCGGACCCTACCGGCCAGATGCAGTGCGCCGCCTGCAACGGCGATGACTACGACAACCGCAAGGGCATCAAGCAGGGTGATCGCCGTGGGTCGATCGGTAGCAAGACAGACCAGAGCGAGTGCCATGAGCAGCAGGTTGCGAATGACATCGCGAGCGGAAATGGGTCGGGCTCGGGAGGAACCAAAACACGCGCATGGCGCGCGTACGCCAGCGCGGAGACGGCCGATCAGAAATGTGGTGAAGAACGCAAGCGAAACAAGTGCTGCGAGCGCCCCTGCCGGAGGGACGATGAGGAGCAACGCGACGATTGAGAGTTCGGCGAGTGGTACGAACCGAGCGAAGAACGATGCTCGGGGAAGTCCGAGTCCGACAAAGTCACGTTCGGTCGCAGAGATATCGCGAAGCTTCGCAACTGCGGCAATCGCAAAGATTGCGGCAAGTGCAACTGCTGCTGCGTACCCGAGACCCGAAACAGTCATTGACCCATTGTTGTCCGAACTTGGGTCCTAAAGTCAGCCCGTGCATCGCTTTCTCACTCTTTCCAAGCAGTCTGGGGCTGTTCTGGCCGTTTTCGCGCTGGCGCTCCTCTCTGTCACTGCGTGTTCACGTTCGTCATCGGACTCGAACAAGGCATCGAGCGACCGTCGTGTCGGAACCGTGTTCCCGGTGGGAATCTCATCGTTCACGTTTGTTGACGAGTCTCGTCCAACACCAGCGAACGCAACGCAACCCGGTTCTCCGACTCGAACGCTGTCGGTGCGAGTGTGGTACCCGGCTGTGGCACCCAGTGCTGATGAAGTGCGCGACGACGATTTCTCATCGGTGCCTGATCCTTCACCATCGTTCGATGCACCTCCGGCGACTGGTGCGGGTCCATTCCCCCTCATCGTCTTTGGTCATGGACTCGGAGGTGTTCCCGCCGTGTACGGAGATCTCCTCGAATCATGGGCTGCAGCGGGTTTCGTGGTGGCTGCTCCGGCATTTCCGCTGAGCAATGAGAACTCGCCGGGTGGGCCCGATGCTGGAGACGTGTCGAATCAGCCCGGAGACGTCTCTGCGGTGATCACCGAGGTGCTTGCGCTGTCAGCTAGTGCCGAAGGTCGAGTGCTTGCGGGGATGATCGACGGCGAGCACATTGGCGTCGCCGGTCATTCCAACGGTGGAATCACAACAGCAGGATTGATTGGGCAGTCATGTTGTTTCGATGACCGGATTGATGCTGCGATCATCATCGCTGGAACATCGCAACTCTTTCCGGGTGGAACGTTTGATTGGTCTCGGACGCCGCCATTGCTCGTGATGCATGGCGAGGACGACACACTTATTCCGCTTGATGAAGGCAAACGTCTTTTCAACAATGCCCGCAGTCCGAAAGGTTTGTTCACGCTTCTGGGAATTGATCACGGGTCGTTTCTTGTCCGTGATTCCAAAGCATTCCCCATCACCGTGAAGACTTCGCTTGATTTTTGGAACGGTTATCTGAAACTTGATGCCTTAGCGGTAGCTGCTCTTCCCAATGACCATGAGCCTGGAGTGGCGACGATGACGTTCGTGAGCGAGGACGATGATGACGTCACTGTTGAATTGTCAGAATCGAAGATGCTGTCACGTTCAGCATCGGTGGAACCCTCGACAAATCTGCGAAATGGTCAGCTAGTCCGAGTGACATGGTCGGGGTTCATCCCCGGGCGTGTTGTCAATGTGGTGCAGTGCTCCGATGGTGGTCGAGGAAGCTCGGCCTCATGCAACCTGGTGACGGGAAGAATCCTTCAGCCGAATCCGACTGGATCAGGATCGCTCGACCTTGAGATCGTGGTCGGACGGGTTGGAGATGGGCGATGTGACGCAACTGCAGCAGACTGCGTCATCGTGGTCAATGACGCATCGCTGCAAGACGACGACGCCAACATTCGAATCCCACTGACGTTTGCTCCTTGAGCCAAACTCAGACGCGCGGCCAGGAACGGCGCGGTCCGCGGACCTTTGCACTTCGAGCCCACGAACGGCGCCAAACTCCAGCATCGGGACCATCAAGGGTCGGAGTCTTTTCCGACGCAGCGTTCTTGCGGGCCTGCCACCAATCGGTTGCAGATTCATCTCCGAGTGCCGCAACGGCTTCTTGGATACGAACAGCGAATGATTTCGAATCCTCACCTTCGGCCGCCTGCATCGGCGATCCGAAAACGACGGTGGTGTGTGCTGGGCGCGGGATGTTCTTTCCCTTCGGAAGCACCTTGTTTGTTCCTTGAATGAAGACGGGAACGACAGGTGCACCGCTATGTGAGGACAGAAATGCTGCGCCAGAAGTGAATGGACGGGCCCAACCATCGGGGGAACGAGCGCCCTCGGGGAAGATGAGCATGCTCCAGTTGTCACGCAACAACTCAAGAGACTGATCAATGGCTTTGCGCGACACCTTCGTGCGCTCCACCGGGATTGCTCCGATGACTAACGCCGAAAGCGGTGATGTCACGCGATTGGTGAACCAGTAGTCGGCTGCAGCGCCGATGAAGAGGCGGTTGCGCCAAGGTTCAGGAATCGCCGTCATCATCAACGGCGTGTCGGCGTGGCTGTGATGGTTAGCGGCGAAGATCACTGGACCATCAACATCAGCGAGGCGGTCGGTGCCTTGGATGGATGGTGTCGCAAGAAGATCGACGACTGGCTTCATGACGCCATTAAGAAGCAGCACGCGCGCGACGCGAGCCGGATACGAGCGAGCCCAATCAGTGTCGTAGTTCGCACCGACGTTGTTCTCCTTCTTGAGGAGATCAACGCCAGCCGGCACTGATGGTGATTTCAGAATGGCTTTCGCCATACGAGTAACTCGCGAGCTCTTTTGGGCCGCCGTGGACACAGAACGATTCACTGGCAGTCGCTTGATGAGGCGTGTCGCCTGTTTGCGAGTGATGGGCATCGGACGCATGACAGACCTCAGGAAACGTCGGCCATGAGGATGGGCGGATTGTGGAGATGGGTGATTGTCGCGTCGCGACCAACCACATCGCTCGCCATTTCGAGGGCGTCTTGCAGAGTCGATGCGGGCTTGAAGCCGAGTCGACGGACTGCACGCACATCGCCACCAACAATGATGACCTGGCCGACATGCTCAAGAGCATGTGAGCACCAGTACCACATGTAGAACGGGTGAACGCCGTGATACGCGTAGCTCGTGCGGTACAGATGTCGATACCACTCGTCTTCAGCGAATGACTTCTCAAACTGTTCCGACATGACGACTGGGTCATGCGTTTGCGTCAGCACCTGATCGAAGAAGTCGATGTACGAGGGATGATGCACCGGGTGGAATTCCCACGGTGTCGGGTGGCTCATGATGACAACGCCACCTTCACGCACCGGCGGACGCCCGCGATACAGGTTGAAGAAGTAGCCGAGTCCCAGGCACGCAACGAGAATCGGATTGAGGATTGAGTTCACGTTGTAGGGGCTGATGTAGGGAAGGCCCATCGTGAGAATGTCGGTCTGTCCTTCAACCGGAACGAGGTGCTGCGCGTACACATTCTCTGTCGTGAGTTTGTGAACAGCTTCAACCTCGCCAGCCTGCACTGATGTCATCGCGTGCGGCGCTTGCCAAGAGTTGAAGATTGATCGACGCGAACGTTGCGGCATGCGGTCGAGCGCAGACTTCATTCCCGCCATCGTGATGCGGTCCTTGAGCGACCATTCCCATTCGCGCTTTTGCAGCACGCTCATCGGGCCTTCGGTGCCGAACACGTTGTTGTTCATCGTGGTTTCGATCTGGAAGACCTTCACCCCTGAATCACGAAGCACCTTGCCCATGCGCCAATTGGCGGAATGGAGTTCAGACTTGTGCTGATCCATGAACGACTTTGAATGACGCATCGTCTGCGGATTGTGGTGGTGACGAAGTGAACGATAGGAAGCGAGCCCGGTTGCGGTCGACTTCCAACCGCCGTCCATCGAGACGAGGTTGATATTGACGTAGATGATGAGATCGCTCTCGGCCGCGCGCTTGTTGATCTCAACCTCTTCGCCCTTTTCGGTCTCGCCGATGAAGAGAAGATTGTCGGGATCTTCAGCGTCGTGATTGACGAGAAGGCCGTGGGGAGCAAAGGCGTCGTACACGCGGTCGCCAACGGCATGACGAAGTTCGTCTTCGGTCATGCGGCGATGCAACGCAAGTGCGGCAATGAGCATGACGTCGTCGACGCCAGCGGCCGCAGCAAGTTCAAGGACGGCTTCGATGACGCGCTGACGAATGTCGGGGCGCTTCATTGGGGGAAGCGGCAACGAAATGTCGTCGAATGCGATCGTGAGCTTCATGCCCGGCTTGAGAAGCGCGCGCAACGGCTCGCTATCGCCGATCGGGTTATCGAGTGCATCACGAATGGCGCCATCGGGGTTCTTGAGTGCCTCGATGGGCTCTGCCGGATAGATAACGCGGCTGCGCCCGGCGGGGAGCTTCTCGAGCCGGAAACCCTCTCCATGGTGAAAGAGAATTGGTGGCGTCGATCGATCGACGTCGAGGACGAATCCTGGTCTAGGCACGATTCCGTTCCTTTTCATTGCGAAGGTCAAAGGCGATACGAACTGCCCCGCGCCCGCCAGCGTTAGCGGCGTGCGTGATGGCTTCTTCAAAGCGGTCAAGCGAGTAGGTGGCGCTCACCAGCCGACCGAGGTCAGCGGCGGCCACAAGTTCAAAGGCAAGATCGAACGTACGTCGACGTTCGCCGTTGGGAAGCGTTTCGGTTCCGTAGGCGTACGCACCGCTCATGGCGATCTCTCGTTGCCACAATCCGGTGAGATCAATGTGAACATGGCCGGGCATGCCCACCATCGTGATGCGACCTTTCGGACGGACAACGGTGAGCGCTTCGGCGATGCTGCTTTCGCTGCCGACACAATCGATGACGTGATCGGCGCCACCGGTAAGACGAACGATGTCACCGTCACCGATTGCAAGTGAGCCAGTGATGCGTCGAATTGGTCGGGAGATGTGATCGGAAGCGATCACGTGATCGGCACCGAACTCACGAGCGAGTTCTTGCTGATGAGGATGTTTCGCTACCGCAATGATCGTGCACTTGCGGCCGAATCGGCGAAGTGCGGCGATGGTGAGGAGCCCAAGAGCGCCGGAACCAAGAACAACGACGGTGTCGCCTTCGGAAACATCGGCAGCAAGTGCGCCGTGAACTGCGCATGCAGTGGGTTCAACCATGACGGCTGCTTCGTCTGACCAGTCGGCGGGGACTGCATGCAACTGACTGACATGAGCGATCATGCTCGTGGACCAACCGCCGCCGGTGTCGCAGCAAAAGCCGCTTTGGAGGCCGGGACTGATGTTGCCGAATGTGATGCGTTCGCAGTTGCCGAGATCGCCTCGTGCGCATGCTGCACACACTGGGTCAATGCCACGGGTGACACAACCAAGTACTGGTTCAACAACAACGCGACCGGCCGGCACACCTTCAAAGTCGTGTGTGAGATCAGCAACGATCTCGTGGCCGGGAATGAAGGGAAACGAAACGATTGGTTCGAAATAGCGCGAACTGTTTCCGTCGATAGTTGCAAGGTCGGAACCGCAGATACCGGTAAGGCGCGGAAGAATTTCAACCCAACTAGGACCGGGAAGCGCCGGCGTGTCGACGTTGCGCAAACGCAGTGGCCCGACTTTGGCGCCGCCGCCAGAACTCAGACGACCAGCAATGTTCGCTGCAGCAAAGCGCGGGATATTGCGCTCGAAGCGGAGGGCTCTCATGCCGTGCCTCCTGGAACAAGTGGATTGGCAAGGCCACCGTGTGCGGTGCGACGCGGGCCGATTGGAATGAGTCGACGCGGCGACCCGGGGGCCTTCGAGAAGTTCTCAACCAACCACCCACGCTTGCGAGCAAGTGTGGCAAGACGAGTCTCGGGATTGACGGCCACAGGGAAGCCCACGGCTTCAAGCATTGGAAGGTCAGAAGTGCTGTCGGCGTAGGCGACGGTTTCACTCAAACTCAAACCATGCGAAGCCGCGTAGTCGCGCAATACCTGTGCGCGGGTTTCGCCCGTGGGAGGAACGTTGCGGAGTTCGCCGTCGTAGCGGCCGTTCGTGATGCTCATCTCGGCGGCGATGATGTCGTCGAAGAGGGGAGTCAGTGGCTTCACGACGAAGTCGAGTGCACCGGTAATGAGCACGGTGCGATGACCAGCAGCTTTGTGTTCGCGCACTCGACGAATCGCTTCGGGGAACGACTTCGAAAGAATGAGTCGACTGAACATCTCTGCTGAGTCTTCTTCGATCTGCTGCAAGGGTGCACCGTCGTAACGGCGGTAGAAGAAACGCAGGAAGTCGGTTCGATCTTTGCGATCGAGGGAAAGGAGCGTTGGGCCCTCGGCGATCATCTTGCCGATAAAGCGAAGGCGTTGATCGGCGGGCATGCGTCGCGTTGCGAGAAACGCGTAACTGGCAACAACGTTCGAAGCGATGAGTGTGTTCTCAAGGTCGAATGCGGCAAGCTGCCGCTCGGGGGCGAGGATTTGCCCGCGAAGTCGATCCGTACGTGTCGGGCCGATCTTTCCGCCTGGCGTTGTACGAACACGCGCCGCCTTTACAACCGAAGGCAGATGGATCTCGTTAACGAAGTAGTCCCACTCAATGACGCGAGGGTCAAAGCAAAAGTCGCGCTGATCTTCTGCGGTCTGGTTGTCCCAAAGTGCAAGCAAGCGATCGAGGCCATAGATGGCTTCACATTCGGCGTATGCGCCGTAGATCTGGACATAGCCAAGCGCTCGTTCAGCTTCTTCGCGCTTTTCTTCAACCGCCGCGCCCCACTCGGCTTGTTTGCCGCGCAAGGGAAGTGCGCCGAGGATGCTTTCCGCGCGCCCAAGAGTTTTGGTTGCTCGTTCGAGTTGGCCCTTGACGCGACCGCGGCCGGGAAACGACCACGTCGGCACAATGATGGGCTGACCCTTGGTGTCGTACAACGGACGCTGCTGGAACCACGCGCTGACAAGGTTGACCAAGCGGCGGTAGTGCAAAGGGTTCTGCGAACCAGAAGCGACCTGAACAACCTCGGGTTCGGGCTCGGGGCCCTTTGCGGCGACCGCAATGATCGCAGCGGAAACAAGATCGACAGGAATGACGTCAACAACGCCTTCGGGAACGCCTGGGAATTCTTTGAGAAGACCGCGTGCGTAACTGATGATGATCGGCTCGGCCATGCGGAATCCGCGAATCCACCCGGGTACTGGTTCAGCAAGCGCCGATTCAATAATCGAAGGACGCACGATGCTGACCGGCACATCGCCATGGGTTTCGACAAGGGCACGCTCACCGAGGGCCTTTGTGTAGGCATACGCGTCGGGCCACCCAAGCGATGCAGCACGAGCACGACCGGTTTCAACCATGCGATCAGAGACCCAGCGATCGCGCAGCTGTTCGGTCTTCTCGGCAAGAAGTGGAGTGCCGGCAGCGCCAAGTTCACGATTGGCCTGCGTGCGGAAGTCGGCAAGCTTTTCGGGAGTGCGGCTTTCG
>WLGJ01000047.1 GCA_009703275.1 Actinomycetota bacterium | reverse complement strand
TTCGGAGTGGAGCTAAGGGGAATTGAACCCCTGACCTCTTCCATGCCATGGAAGCGCTCTACCAACTGAGCTATAGCCCCGAATGGATTCCGAACTGTACCGGCAGCCACCAAGTCAGCAAAATCGAAAACAAGCGGGAACGGCGTACGTTGCATGTGAATGCACGCCTCGTGAGTGAAGGGCCGAGGTCGGTGCGTCGCCTACCATCGGCCTCCATGGTTGACGGCTACGAACCCCCCGTTCTTGAGGCGAAGTGGCAGGAGCGTTGGGCGACCGATGGCTTCTATAACGTCGACAACGACGATCCTCGACCCCATTGGTACACGCTCTGCATGTATCCGTATCCGAGCGGTGCGGCTCATATGGGCCATGTTCGCAACTACACCTTCGGAGATCTCATCGTTCGTTACCGAACAATGAACGGTTACGCCGTACTTTCGCCGATGGGCTTTGACAGTTTCGGTCTTCCTGCGGAGAACGCTGCTATCAAAACCGGTCGCCACCCTCGAGAGTTCACCGACGAACGCATCGAAATGCTTCGCAGTTCGATTCTGCGAATTGGCGCTGTTTATGACTGGCGTCGGCAAGTCACCAGTCATTCGGTTGAGTACCAAAAGTGGACGCAATGGATCTTCCTGAAGTTCCTCGAAGCGGGTTTGGCCTATCGCCGCAATGCCCCAGTGAATTGGTGTCCGGGTTGTCAGACGGTTCTTGCGAACGAGCAGGTCAATGCCGACGGCACCTGCGATCGTTCTGGTGACATTGTCGAAAAGCGTGATCTTGAGCAGTGGTTTTTCAAGATCACCGATTACGCCCAGCAACTCCTTGACGATCTCGATGATCTCGACTGGCCGGAGCGGGTCAAGATCATGCAGCGCAACTGGATCGGACGTTCGGAAGGCGCCGAATTCTCGATGCAAGTTGTCGACGCTGATGGGACGCCACACTCCTCGGGCGTGAAGGTCGATGTCTTCACGACTCGTCCCGACACAAGTTTCGGTATGACCTATTCGGTAATGGCGCCTGAACATCCACTTGTCGATGTAGTGGTGGCCGATGATCGCCGCGATGAAGTCGCTGCGTTCGTGGCGAGTGCACGTAAGGCGAGCGATGTCGAGCGAATGTCCTCGGAGGGTGCTCTCGACAAGCGCGGAGTTTTTACAGGCTCCTACGTCCTCAATCCATTTACGAAGCAACCGGTTCCGTTGTTCCTCGCCGACTATGTACTCATGGGTTATGGAACAGGCGCCATCATGGCGGTTCCGGCTGAGGATCAGCGCGACTGGGACTTCGCGAAGGCTCACAACCTTCCGATTGTTCGCACCATCGAACCTCCGGCCGATTTCGATGGGGAAGCGTTCACCGGCGATGGCGTTCACATCAACAGCGGGTTTCTCGACGGACTCGGCAAAGAGGAAGGGATCGTTGCAGCAATCGCGTTCCTCGAATCCGAAGGCATCGGCACTGGCACGATCAACTTTCGCCTACGCGATTGGCTCGTAAGTCGTCAACGCTTTTGGGGCTGTCCGATCCCGATCATCAACTGCGACAAGTGCGGAATGGTTCCGGTGCCCGAGGCCGACCTTCCCGTCTTGGCTCCAGACGATGTCGAGTTCCTTCCAACCGGCGAGTCTCCGCTTCGGCTTCACGCAGGGTTCTTTGAGACAACCTGTCCGACATGTGGGGGACCAGCTCACCGCGAGACAGACACGATGGACACGTTCGTCGATTCGTCCTGGTACTACTTGCGATTCTGCGATCCGTGGAACGACGAGCAGCCGTTTTCTCCTGAAGCTGTTAAGTCGTGGATGCCGGTCGACCAGTACATCGGCGGAGTTGAGCACGCGATCTTGCACTTGATGTACGCACGTTTCTTCACCAAAGCTCTCAGCGACCTCGGTGTTGCTCCAGCGAACCTGCGCGAACCATTCACTCGACTGTTCACACAGGGAATGATTCGACTTGATGGCGACAAAATGTCGAAGTCGAAGGGAAATCTGGTCGCCCCAGAAGAGATTCTCGACACCGATGGCGCAGATGCACTTCGTCTCGCTCATCTGTTCGTTGGCCCGCCACAAGATGACGTTGATTGGGAAGGCGTAGGCATTGAAGGATGCTCAAGGTTCCTGCATCGCGTGTGGCGAATCGCTTTGGGTGATGTCGGTGTTGCATCGGTTGAGCGCGAAGCCAACGATGACGACATTGAACTGGAGCGACGTACAAATCGCCTCATTGTGAAAGTCACCGACGACTATGAACGGTGGGCGTACAACACCACAGTTGCGGCATTCATGGAGTTCACGAATGAGCTCTATCGCTACGTCAAGATCGATGGCGGTCCGCGTAAGGAAACGCTTGATCTCGCAATCGATACGTTGCTTCTTTTGATGGCCCCGATGGCGCCACATGTCACCGCGGAACTCCGCGAGCGTCGCCATGGTGACGACGTTCATCGTTTGCCTTGGCCGGTCGCTGATGAGTCGATGCTCGCTGTCGACACCGTCACCATGGTTGTGCAGGTCAACGGCAAAGTGCGCGATCGAATTGAGGTTCCTTCAGGGATCGATGCGGCAACAGCAGAATCGATTGCTTTGTCGAGTGAGAAGGTTCAGGCACACCTCAACGGCAAGCCGCCGCGCAAGGTGATTTGTAAACCACCAAATTTGGTGAATCTCGTCGCGGGCTAGCAACGAGCGAATCGTCAGTCTTGTTCGCGCAAGAACTGTTCGAGCTCGGCCATGAGATCGTCTCCCATCGGGAGCGGGTCTTCTATTGCGACCTGTGAATCGGCCTGCGCCTCGAGCTGACGAACCATCTCGATATGTTCGTCGCTATTGGCGACGAGCTCGTCGAGACGTACACGAGATGTACGCGCATCTTCGACGAGTGAGCCAAGGTTGAAGTTCAGCCCGGCGATAGTTCGCAGTCCTTCAACAAGTGCCAGGGCTCCGGCGGGATAGGGCATACCGGCGGCGTAATGGGGAATCTGGGCCCAAAGTCCGGTGGCTTGGAGTCCGGATGCGGCACACGCCAGTTCTATGGCCGCGTTAATTCCGGCTGGAACATCCATACGTCCGCTGACGCTTCCGACGCGTTGGGCCATCTCGGCGTCGGTTGCGGTGGTCACGATTTGGGTCGGTCGAGTGTGGGGGACCGGCGCTGGATACGCGCCTAATCCGAAGACTGCAGAGACCTCGAACTGGTGTGACAGATCGACGACCGCATCAGCGAAGGCCATCCAGCGATGATCGGGTTCTGCTCCGACGAGGAAGAGAACCGAGGCGCCATCTGCATCGAATCCGGCGCGGAGTTCAATGGTTGGCCATGTGAGGCCCGTATTGATTCCATCGAGAAGGTGCATCGTTGGTCGTCGTGATCGATGGTCGATCAGAGAATCAGCGTCGAATCGGGCGACAGTCACTGTTTCGAGATTTTCGAGCAGTGTGCCGAACGCATTCGTGGCGGCAAGTCCTGCGTCGATCCACCCGTCGAGACCCAGCAGGAGAGTCGGGGAGTCGAGCTCGGGGCTTTCGATCAGTTCGTAAAGATCAGACACGTGCTCCGCCGATCTGCCCGTCGAATGCAGCCAGCCCGGCAATGGCAAGGCGCTGCACTGGTGAGGCTCCTGAATCGGCGTCGGTGGATTGATCTCCCATAGCCCCAGAACGGTAGCGAACGAGAACGCCCTGCAGAATGCAGGCGAGCTTCCAGTAACCCAGGGCGACGAAATAGCCGATTTGGCTCGCGTCGCGATTGGTCAATTCTTCGTAACTTGCGAGCAACTCCGAACGACTGGGGAAGCCTTCGAGCGCTGTTGCTGAACCCTCGATAACGACATACGAGTCATTGGCTTCCGCCCAATAGACGAACATGAACCCGAGATCGGCGAGCGGGTCACCGAGCGTGCACAGTTCCCAGTCGAGGACAGCAGTGACGTTGCCATCGTTGTCGACGATGCAGTTGTCGAGGCGATAATCGCCGTGCACGATTGTTGCTGGCCCCTGTTCCGGGATGGCTGCCGAAAGACGGCTGTGAAGCTCTGTCATCTCAGTAACTTCAGTGTCTTTGGTTGATTCCCACTGTCGCTGCCATCGAGAGAGTTGGCGTTCGACGTAGGACTCTTTGCGTCCAAGATCTCCAAGACCGATCGCATCAACGTCAATATCGTGGATTGTTGCGAGAACGCTGATGAGGGAACGACCAGCGTTTGCGCGGGCAGCGACACTAAGGGCGGATCCGGCTTCGGTGTTTCGTGCGATCACACCGTCAACAAAATCCATGACGTAGAAGGGTGCCTCGTTAACCGCAACGTCATCGCAAAAACCAACGACGGGTGGCACCGGAACGTCCGTGTTGCTGAGTGCGGTGATGATCCGAACCTCGCGACCCATGTCGTGGGCAGTAGCAAGCACGTGCCCAAGCGGCGGTCGGCGAAGAACCCAACGCCGCCCACTTGCGTCGCTCACGGTGTAGGTGAGGTTGGAGAGACCTCCGGTGATGAGCTGGAACTGAAGCGGCTCGACGAGAGTCGGCACGCGCTCAAGCATCCATTGGGTGATATTCGCAGCGTTAATGCCTGCAATGTCGCTTGAGGGGGTCACGGCAACTCCGGGCTCAGGATGACGACACGCTACCGGCGGGGTCGCTGGCCCCGCTTCTTGGTGAGCGGCCGTATCCTTCAGCCTGTGATTATCGACGTAACTGACGAAACCCTTGAAGCCGAGGTCCTCAACCGCTCGATGACGACCCCGGTCGTCGTCGATTTGTGGGCTCCTTGGTGCGGTCCATGTAAGACGCTAGGTCCAATGATCGAGGCCGCTGTCGCTGCGACTGAAGGTCGAGTCGTTCTTGCGAAGATCAATGTTGATGAAAATCCGGCTGCCTCGCAAGCATTCAAGGTGCAGAGCATTCCGGCCGTGTTCGCCATCTCTGGTGGAAAGATCGTTGATCAATTCGTTGGTGCGTTGCCAGAAGAAAAGATCATCGAGTTCGTCAATGGTCTCGTCGCCCCTGCAGAACCATCAGCTGTCGATGTCTTGCGCGAGCAAGGAGACGAGGAATCCCTTCGTCAGGCACTTGCGATCGAACCAGACAACTCTGACGTGATTATCGATCTCGCTGAACTTCTTGCCGGCGAGAATCGCGGTGATGAAGCGCTCGAGTTACTTGCACGTATTCCGGAAACTGCCGAGACGCGTCGGATCGCTGCATACGTCCGAAGTGGTGCTGGCATCAGTTCGACCGAGCAGATTGAAGAGCGCCTCGAGTCGTTGCTCCTTGAAGTGAAAACGAACGATGACGCTCGTCAAGAGTTCATTGATCTGCTTGAACTTCTGGGTCCTGAAGACCCCCGCACTGGCTCTTGGCGCAAGCGACTCACCACAACGTTGTTCTAAGTACGTCAACACTGCTGTAAGTACGTCGGCTCACTTCGCTGGGCTGAATGGCTCTTCCTTTGATTTCGGTAGGTGAATAGCCTCCGGAATCTTCCTCCTTCGTTTCGTTTCTGCGCGTCGGAAGAGAGGGGGAGATCTCATGGCTGATCGTCCACCGCTGTCATCAGATCCATCAGAGTCAGACTTTTCAGCACGAGCCCTCGGCCATTTGCGGAATGGTGCGCCGTCACCGTCAGCGGCATCGAACACTTGGACAACGTCCCTTCGATGGTTGAGTCGACAGAGATCGTCTGTCAGCCTTCGAGTTGGCGGTGGCGTGGCAGTGGTGGTGCTCATCGCTCTGCTGTGTGCGGTGGTTCTGGTGCGTTCTTCGCAGTCGGCGAACCTCCCCGTCGCTTCTGAATTGGGTGCGGGTTCGGGTCCTTCGTCAACCACCACATCTGCCCCAGGAGTGGTGATTGATGTTGGAGGAGCAGTGCGCCAGCCGGGCGTTTATCGCCTGGCGCTGGGATCGCGTGTCGTCGATGCACTTGAGGTTGCGGGCGGTCCCGCCGAGGACATCGATCTCGATCAGATCAATCTCGCATCCACAATCAATGATGGGCAACGGGTGTGGTTCACACGAAAGGGTGAACCGCCACCGGCTGGCGTCGTTGGTTCTTCCCCAGCTTCGGGAGGGACTGATTCGGGAGTCCCGCTGGACCTCAACACCGCAACACTTGAGCAACTTGATTCGCTCAGCGGAATCGGGCCGGCAACAGCGAAGGCAATCGTCGATCGTCGAAAGGAACTCGGAAAATTTCGTTCCGTTGATGATCTTCTTACGGTGAAGGGGATAGGACCAACAAAGCTCGACAGCATCCGAAGTGACGTTGTGGTTCGGTGAATGAGGCGGCCTTCGAACTGGTTCCGGCGCATCGACGTCATTGACTGGTGCCGATCGCACTGGATTCGGAATTTTCCTACCTACTTTGCAGCAGCGTGCTGGAGTTCTTCGCTGCATCCAATCAAGGCGCCTATGGCAGTAGGAGTCATGGCACTTTGCGCAGGAGTTCTGAGCCGCCGGCGAGTTCTCGTCCTCGTACTCGGCGGACTCTCAGTCGCGGTTCTGTCGTTCAATGCACGCGAGGGTCTGCGGCCGGTGCAATCTCGTGAATGGGCGGGAGTCCTTCGGCTCGTTTCTGATCCGAAGATGTTTCCCGGACGTGTTGTTGCCGATGCCGATACCGAACTTGGGCGAGTCCAATTCACTGCGACTGGTCGCGCCGCACCGGTTGTCGGGCAAGCCTCAGCCGGCCGCTTACTGAGTGTTCGAGGATCGCTGCGAAACCTCGCGCATCCTGATCGAGTTGCATATCGACATGTGCGGATGGCGCTGTCGGCTTCGGAAGCATCGCTTGAGAGGGGAACCGAACTCTGGCGAGTTCCTGTTGACCTCGTGCGCGGAGCGATTCTTCGCGGCGCGCAAGTGCTGCCTGAGGATCAGAGGCCTCTCTACACAGGGTTTGTGATTGGAGATGACCGAGGAAGTCGCGATGAAGTTGTGCAGGCGTTCAAAGATTCCGGGCTTTCTCACCTTCTTGTGGTGTCCGGTCAGAACGTTGTCTTCCTCCTCGCCGTTGCAACACCCCTCGCCTCACGACTCGGGCGCCGTTCGAAGGTCGCCGCACTGCTGTCGGTGTTGTTCCTGTTTGCTGCGGTCACTCGCTTCGAGCCGTCAGTACTTCGCGCTACAGCTATGGCGATGCTGGCCGTCGCGGGAACCGCGTCGGGTCGGCCAGTCACAACCCGGCGAAGAATCGCGATTGCAGTCGCACTACTGATCTTGGTCGATCCGCTCCTGGTCGAATCTCTCGGATTCCGCCTGTCGGTGGCCGCAACGATTGGCATCGCTCTGTTGGCTTCAGGCATTGCTCGTCGGCTGAGAGGTCCGGAGTGGTTGAAGCGTGTGCTGTCGATCACCATCGCTGCCCAAGTTGCCGTTGCACCGATCATCATTCCGGTAGTGGGACCGTTGCCACTTGCGTCGTTACCCGCAAATGTTCTTGCCGAACCGATCGCCGGCTTTGTGATGATGTGGGGATCAACGGTTGGTGTTGTCGCAGGACTCATCGGAGGATGGCCAGCTGCGGTTCTCCAAGCCCCTGTGAGGCTGGGAGTTTGGTGGATTATGAAAGTTGCCGAGCGTTGTTCGGATCTTCCCCTCCCGCGTCTGTCGCTGCCGGTGATCATCGGAATCACACTCAGCGTATGGGTCCTTCTTCGCGTCCATTCCTCTTGGCGTCGAAGTCGCAGAACGCCGCTGAGGCAGGTTTCGGCCGGTTAGGGTCGCGACGTGTTCTTGGACCTGGGTACCACTCGATTCGACATTACGTACCGAGCAATCGTGATGGGGATTCTCAATAGGACCCCTGATTCGTTCTACGACCAAGGTTCCTATTTCGAGTTCGAGGATTTCCTCCGTAAAGCCGAGCAGTTAGTGAACGACGGTGCCGATTTTCTTGATGTGGGCGGCGTCAAGGCTGGTCCCGGCGACGAAGTCAACGAACAGGAAGAGCTTGATCGTGTTGTCCCGGCGATCGAGGCACTTCGAAGTCGGTTCGACCTCCCGCTATCGGTCGACACGTGGCGAGCGTCGGTCGCGAAATCCTGTTTCGAAGCAGGCGCCTGTATCGGAAACGACATCAGCGGCTTCGCTGACCCCGACTATCTCGACGTTTGCTCCGCTGCCGGCGCTTCGGTCGTCGCCACCCATATTCGTTTAGCGCCGCGTGTTCCTGATCCAGATCCTCAGTACGACGACGTCGTACTTGCTGTCTGTGAGTTTCTGGCCGATCGCGCTGAGCGGGCACGTTCGGCCGGTATCCCTCGCGAGCGAATCATGGTCGACGCTGGACTTGATCTGGGTAAGTCCGAGGAGCAATCAAAGATTCTTCTTCGATCATCTGATGCCCTGACCTCGCTCGGTTACCCGGTGTTCCTTTCAGCATCCAATAAGCGTTTCTTATGGACATTGCTCGATGTCGAGCGCGGTTCGGCGGGTGATGGCACCATGGCCGCTCACTCGCTCGGAATCGCACTTGGGTGTCGGATCCTCCGCTCTCACGACGTCAGAAACGGGCGTCGCGTCGCCGACACCATGGCTGCAATTCTCGAAGCAGCATGAACGTCAACCTTTCGGCGCCGGTCTTCCTCGTCAAAGGAAGCGACGAAGTCATTCTTGGCGACGAGGTTTCTTCGCTCATTCAACAGCTAGTAGGCGACGGTGATCGAACACTGCTGCTGGCGGAGCTTTCGATTACCGATCATTCCCTTGAAGACGGTGGCTACACGATCGGGCCGGTAGTTGACGCTTCGCAAACATTTCCGTTCTTGAGTGATCGTCGCGTTGTACTTGTCCGCAATGCAGCTGTCTTTTCCACGAAGGACGCTTGCGTACCGCTCGTGCAATACCTCGAGGATCCTCTCGAGACGACGTCTCTCGTCCTCGTCTGGGAAAAAGATCCCCGGCCGAATAAGCAATCAAAAACTCCAGCAGTTCCCAAGAGTCTCGCTGATGCTGTGGCGAGCTGTGGGGGAGTCGTTGTCGATACCTCACCTGGAACCGGCAAGGCGCAGGGAGGCTGGCTCGACGAACGCATCTCCGGTTCGTCGCTCAAGTTGGATCCAGCCGCTCGTCGTGCACTTGTTGATCACCTCGGTAGCGACGTCGGTCGTTTGCCAGCGCTTCTCGAAATGCTTGAATCCGTGTTCGGCGCTGGCACCAAAGTTTCTGCCCCTGACATCGAGCCATACCTTGGTGTTTCTGGTGACGTTGCGCCTTGGGACCTCACCGATGCCATCGATGGTGGCGATGTCAGTGGTTCTCTTGATGTCCTTCAGCGAATGACGATTGGCGGCGGTCGTCATCCACTGCAAATCCTCGCAACGTTGAGTAATCACTACCTCAAGATGATTCGTCTCGACGATCCCGATATTCGCGGTGACAAACAGGCTGCCGACGTGCTCGGGATGAAAGGCAGCACCTTCCCTGCCAAGAAGGCTCTCGACGGCGCTCGTCGACTCGGTAGCGATCGGTTAGCGGAAGTTGCCGCGTTGCTTGCCCAAGCTGATCTTGATCTGCACGGGGCGAAGGCATGGCCACCAGAGTTGGTCATCGAGGTCCTTGTGGCTCGATTGGCTGGTCGAAATCGATCCTCGTCGGGTTCACGCGGCCGACGCTGACCTTTCAAACTTTTCGGTTTAGTCGCGGCGAAAACAAAAAGGACCGGAGCGAGGCTCCGGTCCGGTACTAGAAGTGCGCCTGAGGCGCTTCGACTATTTGGTTGCTGCGTTGATGCGAGCCATGAGACGGCTCTTACGACGTGCTGCCTGGTTCTTGTGGATGACACCCTTCGATGCAGCGGTATCGATGCGCTGAATGGCAAGTCGAGCTTGCTCTGCGACATCGGCGCTGCCTTCTTCGGCGGCGCTCAGTGCACGCTTGGTGCGAGTCTTCAGTTCTGAGCGGACAGCTTTGTTGCGAAGGCGGGCCTTCTCGCTCTGACGGTTGCGCTTGATTTGGCTCTTAATGTTGGCCACTGGGGTCCTCTGTTGTTGAAGAATTGTTGTGATTCGGGGGGAGGGGATCGGGTCGGATGACCTGCCCCGGACACGGAGCGGAAAGCATAGCGGGCAGAGGTCCCCGAGTCACAAGAGCCGGGATTCGTCCCCGGTCCGTCTAGGCTCCTACGGCCCCTCGCCCCAAGGACGACTGCCCTCGTGGCCTCTCTCGACCGTATCCGCAACCTCTGCATCATTGCCCACATCGACCACGGCAAGTCCACCTTGGCGGACCGCCTGCTCGAGCTCTGTGGCGCGGTCGACCCCAGGGAAATGCGAGCCCAGTATCTCGATTCGATGGATATCGAACGCGAGCGGGGTATCACGATCAAACTCCAGAGCGTTCGCCTCGATTACAAGGACCACCTCGTCCATCTGATCGACACCCCTGGTCACGTCGATTTTGGCTACGAGGTGAGTAGGTCTTTGGCGGCGTGCGAAGGAGCCATCTTGCTCGTCGACGCGGCGCAGGGCATTGAGGCGCAAACGCTGGCGAACTGTTATCTCGCCCTTGAGAATGACCTTGAGATCGTCGCCGCACTTAACAAGATCGACCTTCCTGCAGCCGATCCAGATCGCTACGCCGCCGAGATCGAGAAGGTCCTCGGGATTCCTGCCGACGAGATCCTTCGCGTGAGCGCGAAAACAGGTGAAGGTGTTGCTGAACTTCTCGACGCGGTCATCGAACGCATCCCGCCTCCGGTCGGAGATCCAGACGCGCCGTTGCAAGGTCTTATCTTCGACTCGCATTTCGATCAGTACCGCGGCGTTGTTTCTTCCGTCCGAATCATGAATGGAACGCTCAACACGGGTGCCCGACTCAAGTTCGTTCAGGCCGGAGCGGTCTACAACGCAGAAGAGGTTGGTGTTCGGCGTCCGGACCCAACGCCAGTGGCATCGCTCGGTACGGGCGAGGT
>WLGJ01000046.1 GCA_009703275.1 Actinomycetota bacterium | reverse complement strand
GTGCCGGGACCGCCAGGAATGGCGTAGGTCTCAAACCGAGCGCCGTTGTCGATATCGACAACCTGCACCTGCTCCCATTCACGAATGTCGGCTTGCTCCATCAATTGCGTATCGAGGGTGATGGAACCTACGTAATGGAGGTTGGCGTCAGTAATGCGAGCGCGGTGGATCTTTGATTTCATCATTCGACGATGCAACGTGTGCTCCTTCAGCTTGGCGCCGCGTGCGGTCACCGTGCGGGTGTTGGTTCCTACGGTACGTCGACACCGAGGTTGTCGAGTAATCGCGGTGATCCGACTTTGGCGACCATGAGCAATCGAACGTTTGTGCCACTCAGAAGTTCGGCCGGCGTACGAAGCGAATCGGGTTCAACCACGACCGCATAGTCGAGTTCGGCGAGGGGTTCCGCTTCAATAATTGAGGCCATATGCGCTTCGATCACTGCAGGATCGCCCTCACCCGCCGAGATCATCGCCGCACCCGCCCGAAGCGCCCGGCTGATGACAGTGGCCGCTTCACGCTCAGATGATGACAGATAGATGTTGCGGCTCGACATCGCCAAGCCATCGGCCTCACGGACGATGGGGCATCCGATGACAGTGACGGGCTGGTCAAGATCGGCGGCCATCCGACGAACGACGGCAAGTTGCTGGAAGTCCTTCTCGCCGAAATAGGCACGGCTCGGGCCCGCGATGTTGAACAGTTTCGTGACAACGGTTGTGACACCGTCGAAATGCGTTGGGCGACTCGCGCCTTCCATTCCATCAGTGAGCTGGTCGACATGAACCGCACTGAGGGTTGGTTCCGGGTACATCTCGTCGGTGCTTGGCGTGAACACGACATCGGCACCCGCTTCTTCAGCGAGTTCCAAATCGCGATCAAGCGGCCGTGGGTAGGCACTGAGGTCTTCGCCTGCACCGAACTGCAATGGATTCACAAAGATCGTGAGAGCAACGACATCGCAATCAGCGGCAGCCGCACGAAGCAACGACAAATGGCCCTCGTGCAACGCACCCATTGTTGGCACGAGCCCAACCGTTCGCCCGAGGGCGCGAACGTTTTCGAGGTGCTCGCGAAACTCTGCCTTTGTAGAAAGGACCAGCATCAAGGTTCCGTTCGGGGGTTTGCGTTGTTTGTGGTGTCGGTAACTGCGGTTCGAGAGTCCACCACGCGTTGAGCGGCTTCGACCAATGCGTCGTACAACGCGAGTTCTGACGGGTCGATGTCTTCTCGATGACGAGCAACCGTCTCCCAGTCGCCCCTCGCCACAGGACCAGTGAGGGCATCGGCCACGCCGAGGTCTTCGATGTTGTCGATCGTGGCACGAACAAGTTCGAGATACGCCTCAAGCGGCACGCCCGCCGAGGCGGCGACTCGTTCGGCCGACCCAAGCAACGCAACAACATGATTCGAGGCGATCGCTGCTGCCGCATGGTACGCAACCCGATGTTCGTCGTTCACAACGAATGAGCGCCCACCTAACGCAGTCACCACCGATTCAACAATCGTCATCGCTTCTTTGGTACTTGCATCGAGCGCAAACCACGCGCCCCGCGCCAGGCGCTCAGCACCGACGTCAGCAGTTGGCATCGACGTCAGTGGATGAAGTGCTGCTCGCAAGGGATGTGTTGCCAAGACATCAAGCCCGCGTGCTCCTGAAAGATGAGCGACCACGGTTGTCTCGACAGGCGTAATCGAGGCAGCAACTTCTCCGATTGCTCCATCTGGCGTCGCGAGAAGCAAAAGATCCACGTCTTTTGCAGCGTCGGCAAGAGCATCACCATGGCGAACAGGTGCAAGCACCGTCCAACCAACCTTCGTCAACGCACTCGAGAGTGCGCCACCGGCCCGACCCGGTCCGACAACCCGGACCGAGTGGTTCGAGTTCATCCCGGTTCGGCGTCGAGAGGTCCGACGCGATCTACGTGGCCCTCGGCGCGATCGGCCCAATCGGGACCAGCAACATCAGGAGCAAGGTCAGCCAACGGCGCCATCACAAACCGCCGCAATCGCATACGTGGATGCGGAACTTCGAGATCAGGTTCCGCGACGGTGATGCCATCGATCCAAATGATGTCGACATCGAGAGTGCGCGGGCCCCAACGAACCGTACGAACGCGATTCGCTGCTGATTCCAACCGATGGCAAACACCCAACAGTTCGCGCGCGCTCAGATCGGTGTCGAGCTCAATCACGATGTTGAGGAACGGTTCTTGATCGGGGCCACCGACCGGTTCTGTTCGGTACACCGGCGACACGGCAACAACCGAGTCAAGCGAACTCACCGCTTCGCGAAGAAGCGACCATGAATCACCCATGTTCGAGCCGAGGCTCAGGAACGCTCGAGACATTCAGCGTCCCCGGGTGATGGTCACGCCCGAAGTGGCCAGTGCCTGCGGCACCGGTGGGCGCAACTTCCGCACAGACACCGTGACACTCAGTGCACGCGGATCAGCGAGCACAGCATCGGCAATGTTCTGAGCGAGATGTTCAAGCAACTGCGGTGTTCCGTTGAGGATGACGTTTTCGACTGCGGCTGTAATTGCGCCGTAGTCGAGTGTGTCGTCGAGATTGTCCGACGCGCCCGCTACAGAAAGATCAGCGACAACATCGAGGTCGACCTCGAGAGGCTGTGCCCGTTCGCGCTCTTCGGGGAGCGCGCCACAAATGCCGGTGACAACAAGACGGCGAAGTTCGATTCGATCATTCGGGGCCATGGGGGATGCGCTCCGGGTCAGGCAGACGGCGGGGGAATCGTCAGTGAAATCGCAACCAGTTCTCGGCCAAGCGGGCCGAGCTGGCGCTGTGTCAGCTGTTCGATCACGGTAACAACGCGAGGAGGACTTTCGACCAGGCCGTTCCAAAGCAGATAGCCAGCGATGAGACCACAGACTCGGTCGCTGAGCTCTTCGGCGTGGATGAGAATTCGCTCGCCCCGCTCTAAGAGCATGCGGAGTTCGGCGAAGAAGGCGGTTTCGAAGATGCCGAGGTCGTCCTCAGGAACCGGACGGTGACGCCACACCACACCGAGTTCGTCGTAATTGTGGAGATTCAGCGGTGCCGCGATCATCGAGATGACGCAGGTGAAACCCTGTTCGCGAACCCAGATGATTTCTTCTTGGCGACGAACCTTGCGATGGTTTGCGCCATAGCCACCGGGTCGCTCACAGACGGCGAGTCGCTCAGCGATCACCCAGTGAAAATTGCGGGGTCGGATCCCCTGCGCCCACTTCCCTTTACTGGCCACGGCGCTCATGCTGCCACGACTTTGGCCGCTTGGAGGGCGCTTCTGACGTCGTGAGCGCGAATCATGCTCGCTCCGGCGTGCATTGCCCACACCTCAGTGGCGATCGAACCGGCCAACCGATCGTCGGCAGGAACGAGGTCAGTCGAACCATCAGAAGTGGCAAGGAGCCGTCCCAGCATTGCTTTTCTGGACGTTCCGACCATCACCGGCCAACCCAATTCAACGATGCGATCGAGGTGCGCGAGCAGCGCCAGATTGTGTGCATCGGTCTTCCCAAATCCGAATCCAGGATCGACCCAAATTTCTTTCACACCGGCCTCTGAAGCGGCCGTTGCGCGCTCGCGAAGGAACGCACACACCTCAGCAACGACGTCTTCGTACTGCGGATCGGCCTGCATCGTGCCGGGATCGCCTTGCATATGCATTGCGATCCATCCGACACCGAGCTCGGCCGCAACCGGCCAGAGAGAGGCAGAAACGTCATTGATCAACGTGGCACCAGCAGCGACCGCAGCACGTGCGACATCAGCGTGGCGGGTGTCGATGCTGAGACGACAACGACCACTCAATCCTTCGAGAACCGGGATGACACGTGCGAGTTCAGTTTCAACATCAACAGGCACTGCGCCTGGCCGAGTGGACTCCCCGCCAATGTCAAGAATCGATGCGCCCTCTTCGATCAGCGAAAGACCGTGCGCGATTGCCGAAGCCGGTTCGAGGAACTTTCCGCCGTCGCTAAACGAATCAGGAGTGACATTCACGATTCCCATCACCAATGGAACCGCTGCCGGAGTGCCGACTCCGAGTCGGGGAACGACGTCGGCCACGTTTAGTCGCGAGCGATGAATCGCATCGCTTCGAATCGAGTAGCGGTACTTTCGCGGAAAAGCCCGCGCACTGCAGAAGTAACGGTGGTCGATCCTGGCTTACGAACACCGCGCATCGACATGCACAGATGCTCTGCCTCAATAACAACCAGCACGCCACGCGGCGCCAGCGTTGCTTCGAGTTCGTCGGCGATCTGTGCAGTGAGTCGTTCTTGCACCTGCGGACGCTTTGCGTAGGCGTCGACCAAACGAGCGATCTTTGAAAGACCAGTCACGCGACCATCGGTGCCAGGGATGTAAGCAACATGCGCCTTACCCATAAACGGAACGAGGTGGTGTTCGCACATTGAGGTGAGTGCGATGTCACGCACCATCACCATTTCGTCGTGGTTGGCCTCGAACATCACCTGAAGGTGACTACGGGGATCGTCACGAAGACCAGCGAAAACCTCGGCGTACATGCGCGCCACGCGATCGGGCGTGTCTTGCAGGCCATCGCGTTCGGGATCCTCGCCAATGGCGATGAGGATCTCTTTCACAGCAGCTGAGATTCGGGGAAGATCGATGGGCTCCATCACGGTCTCCTGACGAGGGGACAAGAACGTTCAACAGGTAGGAAATCGTAGTGATTCCCTAGTTGGCAAAGCGTCAATGGCCGCTTCCGGGTCCCACGTAGACCCGAAGATCATCGAGGTTGCGGTAGCGCTCAGCGACATCGAGGCCGTACCCGACCACGAACTCGTCGGGGAGACGAAAGCCTACGTAGCGAAGATCGGGTTCCACCTTCTGCATGCCTTCTTTCAGGAGAAGCGCACACACTTCGAGACTGGCTGGGTGCCGGGCGGCAAGGTTCTTGCGGAGGTAATTGAGCGTCAGTCCACTATCGACAATGTCTTCGATGATGATGACATCGCGCCCGGTGAGATCGATATCGAGGTCCTTGACGATGCGAACGACACCGCTGGTCTTCGTTGCTGTGCCATACGACGACACCGCCATGAAGTCGAGTTCCACTGGCAGCGCAATCGCGCGGGCGATGTCGGCCATAAACATGACTGCGCCCTTCAGAACTGCGATGAGCAATGGCGCTCGACCGGCGTAGTCGGCAGTGATCTCTTTGCCCAGTTCAGCGATGCGTTGCTGAATGGCTTCGTGGGTGACGAGGATCTGACCGAGATGGGGATCGACATCGGGATGCGGATGTTCGTTACCGGACGCGCTTTGGGTCACGCGGCGAATGTAGTGCAGTCCTCAGGCCTTCGGTGTCGTCACGATGCGAAGTTTTCCTGCAGTGCGTTCGACGCGACGGTTTCCACCCAATTCGGTTGCGATCGCATCACCTCGAACCACCGCCATCACGCGATCGATTGTTGCGGCGTCGGGCGGATGCCGTTCTTCAGTACCGGTTCGCAACCATTCGCGAAGTGCGACGCGCGCCACAACCTCTGGAACTTCTCGAAGCACTCGCGTATCGGTCGGATCAAGTTCGGCAGATTCCAACTTCAGGTAGTCAGCAATCGAGGCAAAGACATCGGCCTGACGATCAAGAATCGGCACGAGATCACGGCCAGCGATGTCAGCCAAAAGTGGAAGTGCTTCGTGACGAATGCGATTCCGCACGAAGAGCGGGTCTGCATTGCTGGGATCGAAAAACGGTTCAATCCCTTCGATCTCACAAACTCGTTCGGTGTCGGACCTTCGCAGATCGAGGATCGGGTGACGGAAGCCGGGGCGAATGGAGGCCAGGCCATCGGGGCCCGCACCTCGCAACAGATTGACGATCATCGTCTCGGCCCGATCATCACTCGTGTGACCGAGCGCTGCATCAGGCCCGAGCACTGCATGCCGGGCCGAGCGCGCGCGGGCTTCAAGGTTCGGGCCGGTTTCGACGACCACCGTCTCGGCACGGAACGCTGCGCCAAGACGTTCAGCGACACTTCGCACTCGATCAGCTTCGGTTTCAGAGCCGGGACGCAACCCGTGATCGACATGCACCGCGGTCACGTCGCAACCTGAAGCAACTGCCAGCACCACTAACGCCATCGAATCGGCACCGCCCGAGACGCCACACACCAATGGTGTTCCCGCAGGTGGGAATGTGCATCGATTCAGGAACGCCCCATGACGTTCAGCGAGCGAACTCACAACAGGTCAATTTCGCTTAGCCAGCAACCGGAAGCGCTGCGCCCATGCGGTCGATCCACCGTTGTGGGTCACGGATCTCGAGAATGCTTGGAAGGTTCTCGGGACTTTCCCATGCCCGTGACAACAACTGCTGACCGCCGGCCCGCTCGACATCAGTGATGAACGCTTCGCCTTGCGCGTACTGCGCCAATTTCGCCTGCAAACCAATCAGTTGCTGAAACACGCGAGCCAAACCGCGCGCTGACTCGCGCCGCTCGCGCAAGACCTTTCCGAATCGATCAGCGCTGGGCACCAAATCCTGGCCAGCGCGATCCATCGTGATGTCTCCGTGTCCTTCGAGAAGGCTCATCATTCCGCTCACCTGATCGAGTACCGCGCGCTGTTCAGGACTCGCGATGAGCGTCATCAGTCCACCGTCTGCCAATGGCTTCTGCCCTGAACGGATTGCCGTCGTTACCCGCGCAATCGTTTCGCTCATGCGCGCCGGATCGGGATCGATCGTGTTCATCGTCTCGTGAACGAGACCAAGAAAGTGTTCGCGCAACCACGGAACACCAGTGAATTGGGCTCGATGCGTTACCTCGTGCAACGCCAACCACATTCGAAACTCTTCAGGTGGAAACGCAAACTGTTTTTCCAGCGCAAGAACATTTGGTCCGACGTAATACACGATGTCTTGGTCTTGCGGATTTTCTTCTTCGATCACAAGTAGGTCGTACTGACCCAACACTCGCGCCGACATCCAGCCCAACATCACACCGAGTTCTGCGCCGGCGAGTCGTGCAGTGATTGGAGCGACACGACTCGACGACACGCGATCACCGAACTTGTCGAGCATCGGGGCCAACAATCGTTGGAACGACGCGAGGTTGGCGCGAATCCATCCGGGTCGATCAGTCACTCGAGCACGAGCCGGACCAGCAAGCGACCGGAGCCCGGTCTCTTGTGCGACAAGTTCTTCCGCAACAGCAGTCAGCCGGTCGAAGTCAGGCTGCAGCGATTGGTAGTGATAACTGGCAGCGAAGGGATCCTTCTTGGCGGTCCGGATCGCGACCTTTTCGGCCACACCCCAATCGACCGCCGCGGCCACGTTGCTCAGCGCTTGGGATAGCGGGGAGCGACGACCTTCTTCAGGTACAGGCCAATGATGACCACCACAATGAGGATCGTCGGCAGCAGAAGCGCCGGCGCAATCCAAAACGCCCAGACCTGTGCGAACAGAAGTTCCATGGGAGAGATCCTAGGCCCCGCGGCCAGGCTCTTCGCCATCGTCGGACCCAACTCCGCCCGAACCCTCTATCCGGAGATAGGTCAGTTTCTCTTCGATCCGGATTCGGAGGGTCTCGGGAAACTCTCCCGAATGGGTCTTGGTGGTGATGACCATCCGGAGTTCGGCCTCGAAATCGAAGGCCTCGAAACAGGGGCTGCAGGCCTCGAGGTGGGCCATGATCTCGGCCCGCTGCGCCTCGCCGAGTTCCTGATCGAGGAATGTGTAGACCTCGGCCAATGCCCGTTCGCAGTCAGGTGTCCCGGCAATTGGCATGGCGGGAGTGGCGTCGTGGTCGTGGGTCATGGCGATTCTCGGGGGGCCTCGGGGACGGCATCGGCCAGTCCCTTCTCAATGGCAAAGTCATGCAACTGCTTTTGGAGGGCTTTTCTTCCACGATGGAGCCGACTCATCACGGTTCCGATCGGAATATCGAGATCCTCGGCGATTTCCTTGTAGGACAAACCCTCAACATCACTGAGAAGCACGGCCAGGCGATAGGACTCAGGCAGGGCATCGATTGCCGCCTGCACGTCGGAATCGGTGAAGTAGTCCATGAGCTCGTCTTCGGCGCTGCGAGAGGCGCGAGCGGCTTCCAGACCGCCCATGCGGCGGTAGAGGTAGAAGTCCTCAACATCATCGAGCTCGGTTTCGTCGGGACGACGCTTCTTCGAGCGATAGGAGTTGATGTAGGTGTTGGTGAGGATCCGGAACATCCACGCCCGCAGGTTGGTGCCCTGCTCAAAGCCCGCAAATCCTTTGTACGCCTTGAGGTAGGTCTCTTGAACCAAATCCTCGGCGTCGGACGCGTTATGCGTCATTCGCAGCGCGGTGGAATACAGCTGCGGCATGTATTCCATTGCCTGTTCGGCAAACGCGTCTTGATTGGCCATCAGAGCCCGAGAGGAGAATCGAACTCCTGACCTGCTCATTACGAGTGAGCTGCTCTGCCGTCTGAGCTACCCGGGCGGGAAGCGATGAGGTTAGCCGCCTGCTCCGATCGGACCCACTCGGCGCCATTCAGCGGCGCGATGTGGTTGGCGAATCAGCGACGGGGGCGGCCCAGTTTCGAAAAGAGCGCCACTAACTGCAGCCGTTCATTCGGATTCCTCACGAGGTTGCGAGCGAGTTCAGCAATGTCGTCGATCGATGCAGCCACATCGGCCGGGCGAGCCGAAGCCGCAAGGTCGTCGCGGTAACGACGGGACAATTCGGTGAGTCCGGCCCGGATTTCGTCGGTTCGATAGCGGCGGACTTCTCGCTTATGCCGATCCTCAAATTGCTTGCGACCCGAACCACGCTCGCCGCGAGCAGCTACGAGTTCAGCGAACTCAGCAACTTCTGCAGCGTGCGCTTCGGTCAGCGGTGTCATTGCGTCGTCAATCATTGCCAACAAGTCGTCGGCGGTTTCGATAGCGCGCGCACCAGTGCCGTCGAGACGATCGGGAACTGCGCGCCACGCTCCGCGTCGTAACGCGAGTCGATCATCGGTTGCCAACAATCGCGCACGGCCAAGATCACCAACTGCGGCAGCAGCTGCATCGGCAGCGCGATCTGGCGCGACACCTTCAGCAATCAATCGCTCAATGATGAGTTCATCGGTGATTGTCGCGAGATCGATGCGCACGCAACGGCTCGCAATGGTGATGAGGTCATTCGGAACATCGTCGGCAAGAACAACAAACACGGTGCCATCGGGTGGCTCCTCGATTGTCTTGAGCAGTTTCGGCGCTGCAGTGGTGACGAGATGGAACTCATCGAGAATCAGTACTTTCGGCCCGTTCTCGATTGACGACCGTGCTGCTGTCGCAATGATCGTGTCGGCCTGTTCGGCAGAAATCGATGCGCCCACTCGTTCAAACTCGGTGATGTCGGAGTGATTCTGCGTAAGTGCCATACGCGCCTGGCGAACAGCATCATCACCAGTTCGATCTCGGCTCACGAGCGCTGCAGCAAATGCCCGCGCCAACTCGCGTTTGCCGCTACCGCGTGGGCCAACCAACAAATAGGCATGCACCGGCGCATCGACCGCGGCGCGCAATTCGCGAACAGCGTCATCCTGGCCAACGACATTGGACCAGAGTTCGATTCCAGCCAGTTCCGCCGACAGCGGCGGGTAGTCGGTGCGTGATGTCACAGAAGCAGTTGTAGCCGCTCAGCGACCGCGGCGGACACTGCCGCTGACACCTCATCGATCGACGGCGTGCCATCAATGACTACCCAGCGATCCGGTTCGGCTGCGGCCTGTGATCGAAAGCCTTCGAGAACTGCGGCATGAAACGCTGCGGGTTCGGCCTCCATGCGATCCCGAGCTGCACCCAGTCGACGATCGGCTTCGGCCTCGGGAACGTCCAACAGGATGATCAGGTCGGGCCACACGCCGCCGGTGGCCCACAGCGAAAGGTCGCGAATCTCATTGATCGGAAGTCCGCGGCCATGGCCTTGATAGGCGATTGACGACCCCGCGAACCGATCGGTCACCACATGACGACCCGCAGCCAGCGCAGGTTCGACCAATTCAGCCACGTGTTGTGCGCGGTCGGCCGCCATCAGCAGCGCTTCAGCACGGTCAGAAAGGTCAATCGTCTGAGGGTCAAGAAGTACTGCTCGTAATTGCGCGCCGATCACCGTTCCGCCCGGTTCACGGGTGAGGACGGCATCAAGTGCATCGGCCAAGCGCGCTGATTGTGTGGACTTCCCGCAGGCTTCGCCACCTTCGAAGGCAATGAACTTGCCGCGTGTCATGACGGATCTCCAAACGGCTGCGGTGGAAGGAATGCCGGACCTTCAGGTCCAACGTCATCAGGGTGAGGTTCAGGGATGGGACCAGCCGGTCGAAGATCAATCGGCGTGAAATCCAATGCTTGCGGGTCAGGAGGATTGGGTCGCGACGGATGGGCTGATTCGCCAGCACGCTTCACGCGTTGTCCCGCGCGCAACGAAGCACCCGCTGCAAAACCCGCGGCGATGATGATCGCGGCAGCAAGCCACAACGCGAGTCGAACGCCTGGGAGTTCCACCGTCTTGCCAGCGATATCGACACGATTGTTAATCAACGTTGATGCCATACGTCCAAGAATTGCTGCAAGTAGCGGACCGGCAACCATTGCAATGAGCACACACATGCGGACCAGCGTGTTGAGCGAGCTGAACACGCGTCCGCGGAGATCGTCGGCGACTTCCTGTTGCAACATTGCGAAGCCGAGCACATACACGGGACCGACGGCAATACCCATCAGACCAACAAAAATCACCGCAGCCCATAATGAAGAAGAGGATGCGGCACAGAACAACGAAATGCCCGCAGCAAACAACGCAGCAGTGAACGTGGTGGTTTGTGGCAATCGCTTTTGGAACGCCGACACGCCAACCACGCCGATAGCAACGCCGAAGCCAAGTGAAGTGGTGAACAATCCATAGCCGGCAGCACCAGCATCAAGGACTTCGGTAGAGAACACCGCTCCAAGAGGGATGAGCATGCCGCCACCGATGAGACCGGTCGCAAGACCCAAGTTCACGGCACGAACGGTGTGGTTCTTCCAGATTTCGTTCCAACCCTCGCGGAGTTCTTCGAGAGTGGCCTTTATGTCGACACGGCGTTCGTCATCAGCCGTGGACTTCACGCGTCGTTCGCGCTTTGGCAATGCCAAGCGACTGATCATCCACGCCGAAAATATGAACGTCATGGCATCGACATAAAACGC
>WLGJ01000045.1 GCA_009703275.1 Actinomycetota bacterium | reverse complement strand
GATCGTCGCTATGACCCCATTTGGGCGTTGTGCGAGGAATACGAAATGCCGATCGTGACTCATTCAGGTTCGGCTCCGCGCGAAGAGTACGGCGATCTTCTTGGCATCTACGTCACCGAGGTCACCTGGTGGCCGGCACGTCCGATGTGGTTCATGTTGTGGTCAGGCGTGTTTGAGCGCTACCCGAACCTCAAGTTCTGTGCGACCGAAGGCGGTTGCTGGTGGCTTCCGCAGCTTCTGTGGTTCTGGGATCGCCTGTGGGCGGGACAGAAGGGTTCGGAGAAGCTCGGTGCAGGCGCGTTCTCGGGCAAAGTGGAAATGCTCCCGAGCGAGTACATCGACCGCAACTGCTTCACCGGCCTTGCCAACGTGAAGCGTCGTGAGATGGGACAGCGTTACGAAATCGGAATCCAAAACATGCTTTGGGGAACCGATTTCCCGCACCCCGAAGGCACTTGGCCCAACACTCACGAATGGTTGAAGAAGACCTTCTACGACATTCCGATCGACGAATCCCGCGTCATGCTCGGCCTTAGCGCTGGCGATGCGTTCGGCTTCGACATGGACGCGTTGCGCAAGATTTCCGAGAAGGTTGGTCCGACACCTACCGACCTCGGTCAGCTTGGCGAAGGTCGTACCGCTCAGGATCTCACCGACCGCTGGGCGCCGGTGAAGGAAGTTGGCCGTCACTGGCTGACCGGTAACGACTTCCCGTTGATCCCGCAGTAACTCGCGCATGAGCGCACTCTCTCGTATTGGTGGTGCACCGGTCGACCGCGATGGTCGGCCGGTCACCGCTGACGAAATTCTTGAGGTAGCGGGCAACATCGTTGAGCGCCATGGCGTCGACGCTCTCACGATGCGTCGACTTTCCGACGATCTTGGTGTTGCGGTGACATCGATTTATTGGCACGTCGGCAATCGGGATGCCGTACTCGATGGGCTTGTCGACCGCCTTCTTGACCGGATGGAAACACTTCGCGCAATCGGTGACACGCCGCTTGAACGGATGGCATCGCTCGCCCGACAATTGCGGTCAACGTTGCTCGAACGACAGCACCTCGTTGGCCTTGCTCACGAACGCGACCGTTCGCCCGCAATGTTTCTTCCCGTCCAGCAGGCGCTTGCCATTGAACTTGAGGCGATTGGCCTGCGTGGTTCGGCGGCGGCACTTCGATTGCGGGCCCTACAGGTTCATGTCATCTCGTCGGTCTTGATGGATCGCGCTGCGGCACGAAACGCAAGCCACGGAACCGTTGATCCTGATCTTTGGCCTGCTGACTTTGCCGATCGTGAACTGGTCGCCGCACTTGCTGATCCTGCTGCCTATGACACGGTCTTTGAGTACGGATTGCAGTCGCTTCTGGCTGGTCTCGCCGCGTCGGATTGACGGCGGAAGCAGTCGTTTGTCGCGACTATCGTCCGATACATGGCTGAGAATGACGAAGGTTTCCACGCCACCGAAACACCGTGGCGCCGTGATCCGTCCGAACTGACGGGTCGACTTACCGAGTGGGCAACAACCGCGTTTGGCGCGGGTTCCAGCGTTGCCAATGTCGTTGCTCCCGATAATGGGATGTCGAGCGAGAGCTGCCTCTTCGACATAACGCTCGACGGCCAGATCACTCAATATGTGGCGCGAATGGCGCCGCTTCCGCACGTCATTCCGGTGTTCCAGAACTACGACATTCAACTTCAGGCCAATGCCATGAATGTCGTGCGCGCCAACACCAGCGTTCCTGTTCCTGAGGTGACGCACGTCGAACTCGATACCTCAGTTCTCGACACGCCGTTCTTGGTGATGAAGCGACTTCCGGGAAGTGCCCCCACCGATATGCCGCCGTACGTCTTCGGAGGCTGGGTATGTGACCTTTCTGAAGAAGGCCGCGAAACAATGCAACGCAACGCGGTTCGCACGCTTGTGGATCTTCACGAACTTCGTCCCGATAACACCGATCTCGCGTTTCTTGCTCGTCCCGACAAGGGCAACTCGGCACTCGACCAACACCTTGGTCACGAGCGTGACTATTACGAGTGGGCCCGTGGCGATATCCATTACCCACTTATTGAACGAACGTTTGAATGGCTCGAGGCCAACCGCCCGACGGTGGTTAACCCAACGGTTCTCAACTGGGGCGATGCTCGAATCGGAAACATGCTGTGGGAAGGTCCAACACCCACTGCGGTTCTCGATTGGGAGATGGCGTGTCTTGGTCCGGCCGAAGTCGACCTCGCGTGGATGATCTTCCTGCACGCGTTCTTCCAGAACATGGCCGAGACCTACGGCATGCCTGGTCTGCCGAACTTCATGCGCCGGTCGGAAATGGCTGCGCTCTATACCGAGATGAGTGGCCGATCGGTTGAGGCCCTCGAATGGTTCGAGGTCTTTGCGGCCCTTCGCTTCGCCACCGTGTCGGTGCGCACCACCACTCGTGGGGTTGAGTATGGACAGCAAGAAGCCCCCGCCGAACCCGACGATGTGATCATGTTCCGAGGTCTGCTGGAGCAAATGCTCGAAGGCTCCTATTGGGAAGGCCGCTAGGCCCAAAACTCCAAAACGTGTCATCCGTCACACCTGAGGGCAGATCGCGCTACGGTTCGCGGTGTGAGCCGGGTGGACGATCTTCGAAAACTTGATCAGGCGCTTTCTCGAATCAACCGGATTTCGACCGGTCGCGTCTCTGCCCGCAACCGCTCCGAACGCGCCGGGATCCTTCTCTCTCGGCCAGCGATCTCGATTCTGGGGGCGCTGCAATCTTCTGGCCCGGTGCGCCTGTCCTCGCTGGCGCGCCTCACCGGGCTTGAAGCCCCACTGATCAGCCGTGAGATCAAGGAACTCGGCGACGGCGGCTATGTCGTCCGCAGTTCCGATCCAACCGATGGGCGGGCTGGAATCGTTGAACTCAGCCCGAAAGGTAGCGATGCATGGAATCGTTATCGCCACGCGGCCGACGACATCAACGCTGAGACGTTTTCGGACTGGTCATCGGATGATCTGCGCACGTTGCGGGTGCTACTCGAACGAGTCGCTCGTGATGTCGCCAAGGGGTCTTCGATATTTCAGCGCCAGAGTAAAGCCAGCTGAGAGATCTCGTTCGGGCATCGATCGGGGACGTGGCCTACATTCCCCGGTATGACTGAAGCTTCCTGGGAAACCGCAGACCTCAACCGACCCATCTATGCCGCTGACCTCATCATCAGCGCGTTGAGTCGCACGCCAGACAACCCGGCGGTGAACATCATTGGTCAGCGCGAAATGACTGCTCGCGAGATGAGCGAGATGGTGAGTCGCTACTCGCAAGCACTTGCATCAAAAGGTCTGACACAAGGCAAACAACTTTCTGTCCTTGCGCTCAATCGACCAGAAGTTCTTTTTAATATGGCAGCGAATCAGGTGAATGCAACGCGTTCAACTCCGTTGCATCCGATGGGTTCGGCCGATGATCAGGCCTATGTGCTCGGTGATTGCGGAGCAGAAGCACTTGTCTTTGATCCCGACAACTTCACTGATCGTGCACGCGAACTTGCTGAACGAGTTCCGACAATCAAGCACTTCCTTTCGCTGGGTCCGTGCGACTTTGGTGAGGATCTCAATGCATTGGCGATGACCTTTGAACCGAAGCCACTTGTTGCTCCGCTTGTAAATGGTGAGGATCTTGCTGGTATTTCCTATTCAGGCGGAACCACCGGCAAGCCAAAGGGAATCATGAGCAGTTATCGGGGCGGTGCCACGATGACTCAGATTCAGATGTCTGATTGGCAGTGGCCCGATGAGGTTCGTTTCCTTATCTGCACGCCGTTGTCGCACGCGGGTGCTGCGTTCTTTACTCCGACCCTGCTGAAGGGCGGTTCACTTACCGTTCTGCCCGGTTTCGATCCTGAGAAGTTCATGCAAACGGTGCAAGACCATCGCATCACCGCAACGATGTTGGTGCCGACGATGATCTACGTGTTGCTCGACCATCCAAAGTTTGATCAGTACGACCTTTCGAGTCTGGAAACCATCTTCTACGGAGCATCAGCGATCTCGCCGACGCGACTCGCTGAGGGCATTCGCCGTATGGGTCCGATCTTCTTCCAGTTCTACGGACAGGCGGAATGTCCGATGACGATCACCGTGCTGCGCAAGGAAGACCACGATCCCGACAATCTTGAACGACTGGCCAGTTGCGGTCGTCCAGTCCCGTGGCTGCACGTTGCGTTGCTCGATGATGATGGCAACGTCGTTCCCCATGGCGAACCTGGCGAAATCTGTGTGCGTGGTCCGCTGAACATGAAGGGGTATCTCGGCAAGCCCGAGCAAACCGCTGAAGCGTTCGAGCATGGCTGGCTTCACACCGGTGACGTCGCTCGTGCCGATGACGAGGGCTTCCTCTACATCGTCGACCGCAAGAAGGACATGATCATCACTGGCGGCTTCAACGTGTACCCGCGTGAAGTCGAAGATGTCATCTCCACCCATCCCGCCGTTTCGGCCGTCGCAGTCATCGGTGTGCCCGATGAGCGTTGGGGTGAGTCAGTCAAAGCAGTTGTGGTGCGCCGTCCAGGCGAGTCAGTCGAGGCTGAGGAACTGATTTCGTTGGTGAAAGACGCAAAGGGTTCGGTACAAGCTCCGAAGAGCGTCGACTTCATCGATGCCATTCCCCTCAGCGCTTTAGGCAAGCCCGACAAGAAGGCTCTTCGCGCGCAGTACTGGGGAGACGGAAGTCGCCAGGTGAACTGACGCCGAGACGCAACCGGCTGCTCTGGCGCTGGCGAAATAGTTCACTGGGGAAACTTTCTCTGGCCCCGGTGTGCCGGTAGTCTCACCTCTTCGATGCCCCGTCCGGTGGTCCGATTCGGAACACTAAGGTGGCGCCGGTCACAGTTACGACAATGATTCGCTGGACGTCTCGGCAACGGGGCGAGGGGGAGCAGAGTGCAGACATTCCTGCAGTACACGATCTTGGGTCTGGCAATTGGTGGCTCCTATTTCATCGCCGCGTCCGGTCTCGTCGTCACGTACACCACCTCTGGCATTTTCAACTTCGCGCAGGGTGCAATCGCGATGCTTGCGGTCTTTACCTACTGGCAGTTCCGGTGGGGATGGAATTGGCCGGCTCCGCTTGCGTTGCTCATGGTTTTGGGTGTTCTTGCTCCGCTTTTGGGTGCCGCTCTCTACCAGGTAGTCATGAAGAATCTTCGTGGCACCTCTGAGGTTACGAAAATCATCGTGCCCATTGGCGTCATGCTCGGTTTCCAAGCTCTCGCTACGTGGGTCTGGAATCCGACCTCAAGCACTCCTCGTCAGTTCCAGAAGTTCTTCGGCCCCAATGCGTTTGTGCACTTCGGCTCGATCAAGGTGTCGTGGCACGAAATCATTGCGTTCGTCATTGCGATTGCCATCGCCGTGGGTATTCGGTTGCTGTTTGTGCGCACTCGATCCGGTGTGGCGATGCGAGCAGTTGTCGACGATCCCGAGTTGCTCCAACTCAATGGTGGCCGCCCCGAACGACTGGCCATGATTTCGTGGGCCGGAGGCTCATTCCTCGCCGCGCTTGCCGGAATCCTCATCCAGCCGATGATCGGTTCGGCAATGAGCGCGGGCCAGCTCACCCTTCTTGTTATCGATGCATTTGCTGCCGCAATGTTCGGTCGCCTGCGAAGCCTCCCGCGCACCCTTGCCGGGGCACTGGTCATCGGCCTCACGACGACCTACGTCATCGCCTACTTCCCGAGCAAGTGGACTTGGTCGAGTTCGTTCCGTAACTCGCTGCCGATGATCTTCCTGTTCATCGTCCTCATCGTGCTTCCTCAGGATCGCCTTCGTGGAGCAACCGTGCTTCGCCTTCGTGAACGATTCCGCATGCCGTCAATCCGCACCGCCTGGATTGCTGGTTTGGTCCTGATGGTTGTGGTGTTCTGCCTCAAGGTCATCATGGAACGCACAGCGGTCAACACATTGACCCTCGCCCTGACCTTCGCAATTATCGCTTTGTCTCTGGTTCTACTCACTGGTTTCGCGGGCGAAATCAATCTTGCAGCGTTGTCGTTTGGTGCCATCGCCGTCATTGTCGTGTATCACTTCGGCACGACTGGCTCCGGAACTGATGCGCGCACGACTCTTTGGGGCATCCTGCTCGCGGCGGTGGTTACCGCGTTAGTCGGCGCGGTGATTGCATTGCCGGCCCTCCGATTGCGCGGACTCTATTTGGCCCTGGCCACCATGGCCTTTGGCGTCTTCGTTTCTCGAATGGTGCTTACCGAACGCAATGAACGCGACATCTTCGGATTGAAGTTCACGATCTTTACCGCCGGGCAGCTCACGATTCCGAAGCCAAAGATCGGTCCGTTCGATTTCAACAGTCCCGACGCGTTCCTGTTCCTTTGTGCTGGCCTCTTCGTGATCATCGGTATCGGCATGGTGTATCTGCGCCACAGCGGATACGGCCGTCGTCTGGCTGCGATGAAAGACAGCCCGGCCGCATCGGCCACATTGGGCATGAGCGTTGTGCGCTTGAAGTTGTCGATCTTCATGATGTCTGCAGCCATCGCAGGAATTGGTGGCGTCATGATGGCGGCTCAAATCGGAACGGTGAACTCCGACCGTTTCGACATCCTCCTGAGCCTTTCGCTCATGATGATCACCGTGGTCGGCGGCATTGGCTACATCTCCGGTGCGCTCTTTGCTGGCCTTTTCCTGATCGCCTTCGTGCAGATGCTCGATCTCACGCTCAAGAAGTTCGCAGTGGACTATTCGAGCCTCGAAGCAATTTTCCTCTTCTTCGTCTCCGCAGTCACCGTGTTGCCCGCCACGATCGGCATCACGATGGGCAAGAACCCTTCGGGTGCTGTGAGCGACATCGTCAATGGCCTCGATCAGATCAAGCAATCAAAGTCGTTGGTGATCACCTTGGTTGGTCTCGAAGCCGCTATTTGGGCACTCACTGCGACCGACGTCATTACGAACTGGCACTTCGTCATCTTGACGATGATCAACCTGTTCATTGTGCCGGTTATAGGAGGCAAGGTCCTCTTGGCTCGCGCCATGCGTGGGGTTCCGAAACCCGTGCCGCCGGAACTTATTGGCATCGACCGACCCTTCACATCTGACGATCTTGCCGAGATGGATCGTGCACTCGATCTCGAAGGTGTCGTTGTTCCGTCTG
Source organism: Actinomycetota bacterium (assembly GCA_009703275.1). Lineage (GTDB taxonomy): Bacteria > Actinomycetota > Acidimicrobiia > Acidimicrobiales > Acidimicrobilacustridaceae > Acidimicrobilacustris. The sequence continues at coordinate 4,091 of WLGJ01000045.1, read as the reverse complement.
CCGGAACCGTCCGAGAGGGGGCCACTGGTGTCTCTGCTTGAAACTGTCGACGTAAAAGTGAAGTTCGGCGGCAACGTTGCGCTGAACGATGTTTCGATCTCGGTCGAAGCCGGAAGCGTTACCGGGCTCATCGGTCCGAATGGCGCCGGTAAGACCACGTTGTTCAACACCATCACCGGGCTTCAACCACTTACCTCCGGGAAAATCGTCTTCAACGGCAAAGACGTAACGAAAGAGCCTCCCCATAAGCGTACGCGTATGGGCCTGGCCCGTACCTTCCAGCGCCTCGAACTCTTCACCTCATTGTCGGTTCGCGACAACGTTCGGGTTGCGGGCGAAATTCGCAATCGTTGGAGTTTCCGCACGACGCGTATGGACGTCAACGCTGAAACTGATCGAATTATCATGCTTGTTGGCCTGGCCGACGTTGCTGATCGCGAAGTCGGCGAAATCCCCACCGGACAAGCCCGTGTTGTTGAACTCGCACGAGCACTCATGATTCAGCCCACGTTGCTCCTTCTCGATGAGCCAGCCTCAGGCCAGACCGAAGAAGAGACCGAACAATTCGGTGAGCTTCTCAAGGATCTTGCCCGCAACGATGGCCTTGGAATCTGTCTCGTTGAGCACGACATGGCGCTTGTCATGAAGGTGTGCGAAACGATCCACGTTCTCGATTTCGGCACAATCATTTCGAGCGGCACCGCGGAATATGTTCGCAACGATCCGACCGTTATCGACGCCTACCTTGGTTCCCCGGAGAGTGTCGGATGAGCGAAACCAACTACCACGAAGATCACGGCGCACTTGCTGATGCCCCATTGATCGAACTCGTCGACGTGCGGGCTGCGTACGGCACGATTGAGGTGCTTCACGGCATCAGCCTTTCTGTTCCTCAGGGTTCAGTTGTCGCGTTGCTTGGCCCTAACGGTGCCGGAAAGTCCACCATCCTCAAGGTGGTGTCTGGTCTCTTGCAGCCCACCGCTGGCGAGGTTCGCTTGGCTGGTCGTGTTGTCAATGGCGCACCAGCCGATGAACTCGCTCGTCTGGGCCTCTGCACCATTCCTGAAGGTCGCGGAGTGTTCCCGAACCTCACCGTTCGCGAGAACCTCTGGATGGCAACCATGGCGGGCGTTCCGCTCGCTGATGTCGAAGAAATCGCGTACGCCCGTTTCCCGCGTTTGGGAGAACGGCGCAAGCAGCTCGCCGGCACCATGTCCGGTGGCGAACAGCAAATGTTGTCGATGGCGCGGGCGTTGTCCGTGAATCCATCGGTACTGCTCCTCGACGAACTGTCGATGGGTCTGGCTCCGCTTGTCGTAGCCAATCTCTACGAGATCGTGGCTCAGGTCTCGCAAGAGGGAGTTTCGATCCTGGTGTCTGAGCAATTTGCTCGGACCGTCTTGGGCATTGCCCAATACGCAGCGATCGTGCTCCACGGGACTATCACCCGAGTTGGTACTCCCGCTGAGCTTGAAGATGAATTGTCCGCTGCCTACCTGGGCTCGTGAGACCGGAGAAAAATGGAAACCACTGGCGATCGCATCGAGCAGTTCAAGTCCGATGTGACTGATATGAATCTCAAGACTGGTAGCCCCAGCCGCGACAAGACATTCCAAGCCCTCGGGTTTGTCATGATGCTCGTCGGCGTGATCGGCGCCTTCGTCGTCTACGTGTCGTCGAACAACATGGCAAGTCAGCTCGACGTCACGTCACAGGTGGCGTTCGCTGTCGCATTCCTTGCCCTCACGGTCTTTGGTGCTGCGATCTTCCTGCGTTATGCGCTGGCCAACTTCCTTCGCATGTGGCTGCTTCGTCAGCTCTATGAAGGTCAAGCCAATACAGACCGCATCGTCGACGCCGTCTCCAAGCGCTGATGAGCACGATCGTCATCACCGGTGCCGGTTCCGGCATTGGTGCTGCGACGGCTGCACGACTCCGAGCCGACGGCCACACCGTCATCGGGGTCGATCTGCGCGGTGCGGAGATCGAAGCCGATCTCAGTAAGGCCGAAGAACGCCAGGCGGCAATCAAGGCCGTCGGTGAAGCATGCGGGGGAGTCCTTGACGGGCTCGTCACCTGTGCAGGCATCTCCGGACTTCCGGGTCGCCCGGCATCGCTGCTCGCATCGGTGAACTACTTCGGCACGATCGAGATCATGGAAGGCCTTCGCTCAATGCTGGCGAAGGGCACAAATCCTTCGGCTGTTGCGATCAGCTCAAACTCCACCACGACCGCACCGGGATATCCGCTGGGTCTCACCGAAGCGTGTTTGGCGGGCGACGAAGCCGCAGCTCGCATCGAAGCCGATAAGGGCGACTCGATCATGGCCTATGCGGCCACGAAGTTGGCAGTGGCCCGTTGGGTCCGTCACTCGGCCATCACCGACGAATGGGCCGGCGCTGGCATCCGCCTCAACGCAATTGCTCCGGGCATGATCGCCACGCCAATGATCGAAGAAGGCGCGACCGATCCGAACCTCAAGGTTCAGCTCGACATGTTCAAAGACACGATCGCTCTTGGTCGTGCAGGTAAGCCCGAAGAAGTTGCCGCATTCTTGGCATTTCTTCTTTCACCCGAAGCTGGGTTCTTCTGTGGTTCGGTGCTGTTTATTGATGGCGGCACCGACGCCCGATTCCGCGCCGACGATTTCCCGGCGCGTTGGGAGATCCCAGGTATGTGAACTGTCGGTTGTCGGACGCGCTGCGCGTTCGACAACCGAGATGTTCTTACATTCCCGTAAAGACCTGACGCATGTTTGCCAGCCACGCGTTGACATCGGCATTGCGTTTGGCTGAAGTTTGCGCTTCGCGTTCGCCGGTGTAGGTAACAAACGTCTCGGTATCGAGCGATGCCAGAAGCGAGATCGCAACTTCTTCAGAGGTTGCTGTTGTTGCTGGATCGCTCGGGAACGGGGCGTTGTTGCCGGGCTTGTCAGTGGAAAACTCACTGGCGGTTGTGCCCGGAACAAACAAGTGGGCGCGCACATTGGTCTTACCGAGTTCGACGTACAAGCCCTCGGTGAAGAACTCGAGAGCCGCCTTACTGGCCGAGTATGCGCTCACGCCAAATGCCGCCATGTGTACGCCCATCGACGACACGTTGACTATGTCGCCGCTGTCTCGATCGAGCATGTGGGGAAGCAAGGCCAGTGTGAGGCGAACCGGCGAGAAGTAGTTGATGGACATAACGCCTTCAACATCCTCAGATGTCATCTGATCAGTGCGCTTGCGCTTGGGGACGCCAGCGTTATTGATCAGGACATCGACGCGACCGTCGAGTGACGCAATGAGTTGCGAAGCAAGCCCATCGATGGCATCGAGATCAGCAAGATCGGCGACAACCATCGTCGATTCCGGAGAGGACTGTTGGCAGCGTTCAAGCACATCGGCCAAACGGTCGGCGCGCCGAGCAACGATCGCGACCCGGGCGCCCCGATTGGCAGCTTCGATCGCAAGGGCCTCGCCAATTCCCGAAGATGCTCCGGTGATGACGATGTTCTTGCCAGTGAGATCGCTCACTTACTTGTTCCCGTGACGCTTTTCGAAGGCATCGCGGATGCCGTCACGCCAGCTGACCTTGCATGGTCCCGTGAGGGCCGCGCGCTTGGTGTTGTCAGTGACCGAGCCCCGGAGTGTCCCTTCAACAGGAACGGAATTCACAACGGGGTCGATTCCTGCGAGTTCGCCGATATACGCGCACCATTCCTGAACGCTTGCAGGCTCGTCGCCAGCCCAGTTCACGATGGTCGCTTCAGTTGCCGACGCGCCGTCGAGTAGTGCTTCTGTCTGTGCGGTGATGTCGTCGGTGTGAATCGGCATGTACATGCACGGATCCCAGCGAGTGGTCACGGGGTTGCCGGCCATAAGCGCGTCCATCTGCATGATGGGAAGTCCGCCGGTGCCGTCGGGGCCGTACGACGCGTTCATTCGAGCGATAGTGACAGGAAGATCGAACAGTCGCGCACAGGTGCGAGCAACTGCTTCCTGGGAAATCTTCGACATGGAGTAACTCGGCGCGTGGGCGGCATTGACGTCGCCCAATGCGTCAGTTTCTTTGAAGACGTGCCACGGATCGCCATCGGTCGGCGGTTT
>WLGJ01000044.1 GCA_009703275.1 Actinomycetota bacterium | reverse complement strand
GGCAATACCGACTGAACGCCAGACCGGGGCCGTGATGCGGAAAGTTCCCATGGCCTGACTCTATGAGGGCATTCGCCCGCTACGGTGCCGGCTATGACCGGCGTGAACTACACGGTGACCGAACTCATGACGGCCACCGCTGATGCCATCAAAGACCGCCTCGGTGGCGCAGTATGGGTCGACGGCGAAATCTCTGGCCCCCGAGAGTCTCGGGGACATTTCTATTTCGACCTTGTTGATCGTGACGACAAAGGTGCGGTCACCGCCAAGGTCCCCGTTGCACTTTGGAGTCGGACACGCACCCGCGTTGACCAAAAACTACGTGAGGCAGGAACTGTCCGACTCGAAGAGGGCGTCAAGGTACGCATCCGCGGTCCGCTTGAGCTCTGGCTCGCTGGCGGACGCCTGCAACTGTCGATGCAGGACATCGACCCTGCTTTCACCCTGGAGGCTCTCGAATCAGAGCGCGAACGTGTTCTTGCGGTTCTTCGCTCCGAAAACCTCATCGATAAAAATCGAGCACTCCCCCTTTCCGCAATGCCTCTTCACATTGCGTTGATCACCGCCGATGAAAGTGCCGCCCAAGCCGACTTCATGCATTCGCTCGTCGAGAGTGGCCTCCCTTGGCAGGTGGCGTTCATCGATTCAAAGGTGCAAGGCGCAGGCGCCGAACGCACAATCGCCGCTGCACTGCACACAGCCCAACGGATGAATGTTGATGTCATCGCGTTGATTCGAGGCGGCGGATCGCGACTTGATCTTGCGATCTTCGATCACGAACTCGTTGCCCGCACAATCGCAACATCATCACTACCGGTCTTCACCGGGATCGGCCACGAAATTGATACAAGCGTGGCCGACGTGGTGGCGCATACTGCGAGTAAGACACCAACCGCGTGCGCCGAAGCGCTTATCGACATCGCGATGGATGTCGTAAACCGAAGCGAAGTTGCCTGGAGCGACATCGCGGAAATCGCAACAGCAACGATCGATTCCGAGCGCGAACGCTTGGCGCGCTGTGCCCGACACGCGGCTATCGGAGCCCGCACACGCCTCACCGTCGAACGCCACCGCATGATTACCACCACCGCACGACTTTCCCGAACGATCGAAACAACCACGAAATCCGAGAAGCAAAATCTCGACCTCTTCGCCGCTCGCCTCAGTGCCGTCGACCCGGTCCGCACTTTGGCTCGCGGCTGGTCGATTACACGCACCACGAGCGGTACCGTCGTGCGAAGAGCCGCCGACGTTTCTCGTGGCGACACACTTGTGACAACCGTGGCCGATGGCACGATCACCAGCACTGCAACCGAAATCGATTGAGAGACCCCATGGCAACCAAAAAGAGCACTTCTGATTCCCTCGGATACGCAGATGCGGTCACCGAACTCGAGGAAATTCTCAGCGAACTCGAGGCCGACGACGTCGATGTTGATCGATTGGCCGAACAGGTTCGACGCGCTGCCGATCTCATTGAACTTTGTCGCGGCCGTCTCGAAAACGCGCAGGTAGAAGTCACCAGAATCGTCGCCGATCTCGATGCACTCGACAGCGACGACGAAGAGGAAGAGTGACTCCCCCCACTCCTGTCGCTGCACCAGCTGCGCTCACCGCAGTTGCCGCTCCTGTTGAGGCGCGGCTGCGATCCATTCTTGAATCCGAGCGCTCCCGGTGGGTTGCAGTCGATTCCGATCTTGAGGCGCCCCTCAACGTCTTGACACGATTTGTCGTCGACGGCGGAAAGCGACTGCGCCCCGCGTTCTGCCACTGGGCATTCGTCGGTGCGGGCGGCATGGCTGATGACCCCGCAATCATCGACACCGGCGCCGCGTTCGAGTTGCTCCATGCATTCGCTCTTGTCCACGACGACGTCATGGACGGATCTTCAACACGCCGTGGCGAGCCCACTATTCACAGCACGTTCGACGCAGAGCACAGCTCGAACCAATGGAACGGTGAATCGAGACGCTTTGGTGAGGGCGTTGCAATCCTGGTTGGCGATCTCGCCGAGGTCTATGCCGACCGCTTGATGTCGAATGCGCCACAAACCGCATTCGAGACTTGGAATGAGCTGAAGATCGAATTGAACATCGGCCAATTCCTCGACGTGCTCGGTGCAGCACGCGGCGAAGTCGATCTGACGACAGCACGGCGAATCGTTCGCTACAAGTCCGGCAAGTACACCATTGAGCGTCCGTTGCATGTTGGCGCAGCTCTCGCAGGGCGCCTCGACGAACTTCAGACACCGCTGTCTCGCTACGGCGAGCCATTGGGTGAAGCATTTCAATTACGCGATGACATCCTCGGCACCTTCGGTGACAGCGCGCGAACCGGAAAGCCCGTCGGTGACGATCTTCGCGAAGGAAAGCCCACGCCGATGCTGGCCATTGCTCTCGACCGAGCAACGAATTCTCAGCGAGACATTCTCAGTCGCGTCGGTTCCATTGATCTCGCACCCGATGACATCCTCGCCATTCAGTCTGTTTTCACTGAAACCGGGGCACTGTCTGAAGTTGAAGCAAGCATCACGCAATTAACCGATCAAGCAATTTCAGCACTCGATGATGCCGCGATCACTTCAGAAGCACTCGTTGCGCTCAGAGAACTTGCCGTGTACGTGGGTGCTCGCGACGTTTAACCGTCCGATGTCAGGCGAAAGATTCGATCGCCTGTTCCAACGGAAGTTCGATCACTCCGATGTCGGCGGCAACTGCGGCCAACCAATCGGGACGAATTCGAGCGCTCACCACAATCGGATGTTCGATGTCTGAATCCTCGAGCACGAAGCGCACGTAGTCGAGCGCGTAATCAGGTGGTCGAGGATCGCGGCTGAGTTCAAGCAATGCATAGGGGTCGGGGGTCACTGAACCTGAGGCTGGCAAAACATTGACGTAAGGGGTTGGCGGCTGTGGCCCGCCACCGACGATGCCCGAACCGTCGAACAAAACCACTCCGTGGACGAGAGACGTGCGAGCACCAGCGACCAAGAGCCCGACCCACGCGCCAAATCCGCGACCAACGATTGTGACCGGACCCCGATTCGCCAAGACGGCGTCGACATCAGACATCAGACCTTCAGGGGTGTAGCCGCCGCTAACGGGAACTTCAGATTCGCCGTGACCAGTGAAGTCGAGCGCGAGCACCGGCCCGTTCCACGAATTGGTCCATGCAGGTCGAGTTTGCGGTGACTGTTCGCCCAAGCCGTGCAGCAACAACAAAGGTCGCCCTTCGCCTTCGGCCAACGTGTGCAATGCAAGTCGTAGAGAACCGTTCAGGAGAAACTCAGTACGCCGCGTCATCGGAGTGGCTCCAAAAACTTGAGCACGAGGTCAGCGATGAACCGCGTTTGTTCGATATGCAGAAAGTGGCCGATGTCGTCGTAGAACTCAAGTTGTCCGCCAGGCGGGAGGAACGGCTCGATATCGCCGCGTCGGCTCTTCCACCCCATTGGATCGTCTTGAACTCCCGACAACACACCAAGGAACGGCATTTCCAATGCTGCGAGGTGGTCAAGCGACCAGCCCGGACGCCAGGGGCCAAAGCCACCGAGATGCAACACCGGATCGATCTTCCATCGCCAACCCTCGTCGTCGTGACGAGCGCCGACAGTGACGAGGTATTCAAGCCACTCGCGCGAAAGTCGCGGATTCATCGGCTGACGTCGTTCGGCCAAGCCCTCGATCGTGTCGGGACGCCGAGTGAGTTCAGCGCGACGTCGACGGCGATCAAGGCCCGAGGCCAAATCAGCGCGTCGCATTCGACGACGCTCGCGATCGTTGACGTCGGGAGAGGAGAACTGGGACGGAAGGCCATCGAGATTCACAAATGCTCTGGCCAACGAAGGCCGGCCATCGAGAAGGTCAAGCAGCTGGCCACCCCCCTTTGAATGGCCAAGCAAAACAATTGGTTCGCTACTGATCGATTGAATTGCGGCGAGATGATCGCGAACGTCAGCGGCCCAGCCATAGAGATGAGCGTGATCGGAATCCCCGTGTCCACGCGCATCCCACGCGACGACTCGCCAACCGGCATCAGCAATCATCGGCGCAAAAACATCGAAGGTGCGAGAGAAATCGAAACCTCCGTGCACCATCGCGATTACAGGTGCATCAGGATCGCCCCACTCGTTCAACGCGAGTCGAAGACCACTGCTATCGATAGAGCCAGTGCGATCAGGTGCTTTCGCCCCCGGGAATCCGCGTGTCTGATCAGTTTCGGGCACATTTGCGAGCCTAGGTCGCCGACCCCGGCAGTCCGTATTCCCAATGGCCGTAGACTTCAGAAACCATGCAGCCGAACCAGATCGACGTGCACGACACCGCCGATGAGCGCCTCCGCCGTGACGGACAGCGCTACACCGCCAATCGGCGCGCACTCGTCGATGCCATGGCTTCCGCCGATCGCCCCGTCACTGTTATTGAGCTCATCGATGTCGCAACAGGTATGCCGCAAAGTTCCGCATACCGAAATCTCTCAGTACTAGAAGATGCTGGTGTTGTTCGCCGGCTTGTTACAGCGGACGATACGGCTCGATTTGAGCTGGCCGAAGACCTCACTGGTCACCACCATCACCACCTCATTTGCGAAGCCTGCGGAACTGTCGCTGACATCGACGTTCCGACTGATCTTGAAGATGGCGTCGCTGCCTTCGCCGCTTCGATTGCGAAGAGCCACGGGTTCCGAATCGAACACCACCGACTTGATCTCATCGGCGTGTGTCCCGCCTGTTCGACCGCGGCCCGCTGACCGCTACCCTCCGACCAATGTCCACCCCTTCTACCGAGGCCTCGCGTCGTCGCACGTTCGCCATCATCAGCCACCCTGATGCGGGCAAAACAACGCTGACCGAGAAATTCCTCCTCTACGGCGGCGCGCTCAGTAGCGAGGCCGGCGCGGTAAAGGCTCGCTCAGGCCGACGCTCTGCCACCTCCGACTGGATGGCATTAGAGCAGCAACGTGGAATTTCAATCACTTCGACCGTGCTCCAGTTCCCGTACCGAGACTGTGTCGTCAACCTTCTCGACACACCCGGCCACCGCGACTTCTCCGAGGACACGTACCGAGTCCTTGCGGCTGCCGATGCAGCAGTCATGGTGCTCGACGCAGCGAAAGGCATCGAGCCGCAAACACTCAAGTTGTTCGATGTCTGTCGCCAACGTGATATGCCGCTTCTCACATTCATTAACAAGTGGGATCGTCCCGGCCTCGACCCGCTCGAGTTGATTGACGAAATCGAACAACAAATTGGCCTTGTCGTTACACCCGTGACGTGGCCGGTTGGAATCGCTGGTGACTTCCGAGGCGTTATCGATCGCCGCGACGGTTTATTCACTCGTTTCACTCGCGTGGCACGTGGAGCGACCGAAGCACCAGAAGAAGTCGTTGACCCTGCGCAAGCAGCAATCGATGAAGGCGAGGCGTGGCAGGCCGCCCTAGATGGCATCACGTTGCTCGATGAAGTTGGTGCCGATCTCGACGTCGAACTGTTTGTTGGTGCTCAGTCCACCCCAACATTTTTTGGTTCTGCGCTCACCAACTTCGGCGTACGCAAGTTGCTCGACGCAATCATCGATCTTGTTCCCTCCCCAAGCGCTCGGCCAGATGCAGAGGGCGACATTCGCCAACTTGATGATCCCTTTTCAGGATTTGTTTTCAAAGTTCAAGCGAACATGGACCCGTCTCATCGCGACCGTATTGCGTTCCTACGCGTGTGTTCCGGAAAGTTTGAACGTGGCATGGTCATCACCCACGGCACGACCGGCAAACCGTTCGCAACGAAATATGCCCATCAGGTTTTTGGTTCGGAACGCGAAACCATCGACGAAGCATTTCCTGGCGATGTTGTCGGGCTTGTCAATGCCACCGATGTTCGAGTCGGCGACACGCTCTGGCTCGATCAACCCGTCGAGTTTCCTGCGATCCCCAGTTTCGCTCCCGAATACTTCTCGGTGGCACGGGTGAAGGACACCGGTCGCTACAAGCAATTCCGGCGAGGAATCGCCCAGCTCGATGAAGAAGGCGTCGTTCAGGTTCTGCGCGACATCGATCAGGGTGATTCCGCTCCAGTTCTCGCTGCAGTTGGCCCCATGCAGTTTGATGTTGCCGTGTACCGACTCGAAAACGAGTTCGGTGCTCCTGTTGAGCTCTCGCCGACGAATTACAAAGTTGCCCGGCGCACCGACCGCGAAAGCGCATCAAAGTTGCAAGGAATGCGGGGTGTCCGAATCCTCGAGAAGGCCGACGGTACGCTCATGGCGCTGTTCGAAAGCCAGTTTTGGCTCGAGCGCCTCGAGGCCGACAACCCCGAACTCGTGCTTGAGCGGCTGGTTGCCGAAGGCAGCGCTGGCTGATCGGTTGGCGTTCCCCCGGATCCGAATCGGGTATCGCAATGAAGCACGCCAAACCCGTCCCCAAAACTCCGTGGCGAGTCTTCGGCCTCGCAGTGGTTGCTGTGGCCGTCATCGTCGCTGGTCTCCTCATCGTCACCAATGGCTCGGATTCGAAAGCACCCGACAGCGACAACGCTTCCTCCGAATCTCCGACAACCACCGCCAAGGGAACTACGACAACCACCGAAGCTCCTTACGACGGTTGGGTGAATCCGAACTCTTCAGGTTCGATGTGGAGCACAAAGGTTCCAGGTGTTCTTACGTTCCGTGGAAATCCAACACGATCCTTCTACGGCACGGGACCCATTCCATCTGCACCAAAGATCCTGTGGTCCTATCCGCAGAGCGGCGGCATGTGTGGAAAATCAACCGATGGCTCTGGCACCTCGACATGGTGCGGAACTGGTTGGACGGGCAATCCAAATGTTTATGAGTCCAACGGCAAAACGATTGTGTCGTTCGGTGCCTATGACTACGCAGTCCACTGGCTCGATGCAGAGACCGGCAAAGACATCATCAGCCCATTCAAAACTGGCGACATCATCAAGGGAACGGTGACGACCGATCCCGACGGCTATCCGCTCACCTACAGCGGATCTCGAGACAACTTCTTGCACATCATCGCCACGGACCGAGGTCCAGCCCCGGTTGAGCTCTGGAAGCTTTCCGCGTATGACGGAGTCCAACAGGTTTGGAACGATGACTGGGATGGTTCACCACTCATCATCGACGACTACATGTTCGAAGGTGGCGAGAACAGCTGGTTCTACATCGTCAAGTTGAATCGCGGATACGACGCCGCAGGCAAAGTCACGGTTGCGCCTCAGGTCGTGTTCAAGACCCCAGGTTGGGACGCGGAACTCCAGTCGAATATCACTGACCGACAGTTTTCAATCGAGAACTCAGTCGCGATCACGGGGAACACCGTGTACTTCGCGAACTCTGGCGGTTTGGTGCAGGGCTGGGACATCAGCAAGTTGAAGTCGGGGGGAACCCCAACTCGAACATTCCGATTCTGGACAGGTGATGACACCGACGCATCGATCGTCGCCGACAAAGACGGATTCCTCTACATCGGTTCCGAGTACGAACGACGTAATGCACGATCAACCGAAGTCGGCCAAATCGTGAAACTTGATCCGACAAAACCAGACAATCCGATTGTGTGGTCCGTCAAAGATCAAGCCCCTGGAAAACAAGGAATTTGGGCAACTTCTGCCATCGCAAACGGCATTGTGTATGCGGCGACCAACGCCGGACGACTCCTTGGCATTGACCAGAACACCGGCGAGATTGTTTGGCAAAAGAATCTTGGATCCCAAACTTGGGGATCACCCGTTGTTGTCGACAACACGCTGATCGAAGGCGACTGCCAGGGAAACCTCAACGCCTACGACGTTTCGAACCCTCGAGTCGATCCGCCGCTCAAGTGGACCGTGAAACTCAATGGGTGCATTGAGTCAACGCCCACTGTTTGGAAGGGCCGAATCTATGTCGGCACTCGTGGTGGTCAGTTCTATGCAATTGGCGATTAAGAACTGATCGACGCGTTCACCAGTCGACGTCGTCGCATCCCGTATGCGACGCAGGTTCAACCTGCAATGTCGAGTGCTCAATGCCGTACTTCACGTGCAGCAGTTCGCGGGCACGATCAAGAACTGCATGAAAGTCAGACTCGTCGGCTACAACGAGATGTGCGCTCGCCATATCCATTTCCGAAGTGAGCGTCCAGACGTGCAGATCGTGAACATTCATCACGCCCTCGACTGAAGCAAGGTCAACGCGGACAGCTTCAACATCGAGATGCGGTGGTGCAGCCTCAACCAAAACGCGTATCGCTTGCGCGCCGAGTTTCCATGTTCGAGGAAAAATAAAGAGACCAATTCCGGCACCAATAATCGGGTCAACCCAATCCCAACTCGTGAACGCGATCACGAGCGCAGCGATGATCACACCCACACTCGTGAGTAAGTCGGCCAGAACTTCGAGATACGCGCCGCGAATGTTCAGACTGTCATTGGCACCTTCACGCAGAAGCAGGAAGCACACGACATTTGCGAGAGCGCCAACAATCGCGATGACCAACATCTCACCGCTTTGCACCGACTCAGGGTGGCGAAGTCGATCGACTGCCTCCCACAACACATAGAGGCCGACGGCAAACAACAACACGGCATTGGCCAAGGCAGCCAGGATTTCGAGTCGATACAACCCGAAAGTGCGATGCGACTGCTCTACGCGCCGATTCGCAACATGGATGGCAGCCAACGCCATACCGATACCGACAAGGTCAGTCAGCATGTGACCGGCATCGGAGAGCAGCGACAGCGAATTGGTGACGATTGCTCCAACCACCTCGACGGCGAGGAACACCGCCAGGATCGCCACCACGGCCCAGAGCCGGCCGGTGTGACGAGCCCCCGCCCGGACCGAAACCCCATGGGAATGCCCGTGTCCGTGGGGATCATCGGATGAGGCCATGGACCCATGTTCGCACTCCGTGCACCCGTGCCCGACCCACGTATTTGGCCTCGAATCGCCCATTTCAGGTCCGGAGAGCGTCTCGCGGTACTGTTCGGGCCTCGCACGGGCCCGTCCCGTGCGCGTTTTTTGCCCGCTCCTCATACCGAGGAGCCCTCACCAGGATGGACCAGATGACCCAGGTTCTCGCCGCCGAAGGTGGCTACCAGGCCTTCACGCTCACCAGCACCGAGTGGGGGTGGCTCATTTTCGCCGCCGCCGTTGCTGTGATCGCCCTGATTCTTGGCGTCGTGCTTATGCGCGGCGTCCTCAAGCAGGAACAAGGCACCGACAAAATGCAGGAAATCGCTGGCGCGATTCAGGAAGGCGCACTCGCCTACCTCAAGCGTCAGTTCCGCACGATCGGCATCATCGTTATCCCGCTTGCCGTTGTGGTGTTTCTCACCTCAACTGCAATCAACAAGATGCCGGTTCTTGAAGTAGGTGGAAAGAGCGTCATTGGCGGCGAGGAAGTTATGTCCTTCCTGCAGTCAGGCATTTTCCGCACCGCCGCCTTCATCATGGGCTGCCTCTTCTCTGCGGCAATCGGCTTCTTGGGCATGTGGCTCGCTGTTCGTGGCAACGTCCGCACCGCAGCAGCTGCACGTCGTAGCGATTTCAATGCCGCCCTCAAGGTTGCCTTCCGCACCGGTGGCGTGGCTGGTCTCTTGACTGCTGGCCTCGGCCTTCTTGGCACCGTGGTCATCGTGATGTTGTTCCAGAACACTTCGACCTCGATCCTCATTGGCTTCGGCTTCGGTGGCTCACTGCTTGCACTATTCCTTCGTGTTGGCGGCGGCATCTTCACCAAGGCTGCCGACGTTGGTGCCGACCTTGTTGGCAAGGTCGAAGCAGGAATCCCTGAAGACGACCCCCGCAACCCCGCCACAATCGCCGACAACGTTGGCGACAACGTGGGCGACTGCGCCGGTATGGCCGCCGACCTCTTCGAGTCCTTCGCCGTCACGCTCGTGGCGTCGATCATCCTCGGCGTCTCAGCGTTCCAGGCCATCGGTCTTGGCGTTGACAAGCTTGAACTTGATGGCGTGACCATCATCAGCGGCGGCGGCGTTGCCGTGAAGGGCCTTATCTTCCCGCTTGCTGTTGTGACCATCGGTCTTGTTGCATCAATGATCGGCATCTTCGTGGTGAAGGGCCGACCCAGCGATGGCAACGATGCGCTGAAGGCCATCAACCGCGGCATCTACACCGCTCAGATCATCGCCATCATTGGCGCTGGCCTTGTTGCATTCCTTTACATCGGTAACCCCAAGGGTTCGACAATTTCACACCCCGGTGCTCGCCTCTTTGGCGCCATCGTTGTTGGTGTCATCCTTGGCTTTGCTGCTTCAAAGATCACGCAGTACTTCACCTCAACCAAGACCAAGCCCGTAAAGGACATCGCCAAGGCAGCCCGCACTGGCCCCGCCACCACGGTGCTCGAAGGTATTTCTCTCGGTCTTGAATCCGCAGTGTGGGCCCTCGTCGCAATTGCTGTCGCCATTGGCGCTGCACTTGGTCTTGGCGGCGGCAACGTTGCGTTCTCGCTGTATCTCGTTGCCCTTACCGGCATCGGCATGCTTGCCACCACCGGAATCATCGTGGCCGAAGACACCTTTGGCCCGGTTGCCGACAATGCCGCAGGTATTGCGGAAATGGCTGGCGAGTTTGAGGGTGAACCCGAGCGAATCATGGTTGGCCTCGATGCAGTGGGTAACACCACGAAGGCCGTTACCAAGGGCTTCGCTATCGGCTCGGCCGTTATCGCCGCCGTTGCGTTGTTCGCTTCGTACGCTGAAACAATCGTGCGCGCCACAACCGACGTTGTGCAGGTTGCCTACGCAGAACTCGACGGCACGCTTGCCAGTCTTGTTTCGATCAACGTCGCCGATCCAAAGACATTCATTGGTCTTCTTATCGGTGGTTCGGTTGCGTTCCTGTTCTCTTCACTTGCGATCCGCGCTGTGTCTCGCACGGCCGGAACAGTTGTTGAAGAGGTTCGCCGCCAATTCCGCGAGAAGCCCGGCATCATGGACTACACCGAGCGTCCTGATCACGGTGCAGTGATCGACATCTGCACCCGTGCATCGCTTCGTGAACTTTCCACGCCTGCACTTCTCGCAGTCCTTACGCCCGTCATCATCGGTTTCGGCATTGGTTACCTTGCACTTGGTGCATTCCTTGCCGCCGCGATCGTGACTGGTCAGCTCATGGCCAACTTCTTGTCCAACGCAGGTGGCGCATGGGACAACGCCAAGAAGTACATCGAAGATGGCAACGAAGGCGGCAAGGGTTCGGAAACCCATAAGGCTGCTGTCATCGGCGACACGGTTGGCGATCCATTCAAGGACACCGCTGGCCCAGCACTCAACCCGCTCATCAAGGTGATGAACCTTGTGTCGCTGTTGGTGCTTCCCGCCATGATCGAGCTGCAGCACAACAACATCCGCTTCGTCGTTGCCGGCGCAGCACTTGTGGTTGTGGTTGGCGCACTCGTTGTATCGAAGCGCTTTGGCAG
>WLGJ01000043.1 GCA_009703275.1 Actinomycetota bacterium | reverse complement strand
GGCTGGCTCGTGTGGGCACTGTGGACGGCCCTTGCGCTCACCGACGGTGTTGACGGCTGGATTGCTCGACGTCATGGCACAACCCGAAGCGGGGCATTTCTTGATCCCCTTGCCGACAAGGTCCTTGTGCTCGGCGCGCTCTTTTCGCTCGTCGCTGTCGATCGCTTCCCGGTGTGGCCTGTCGCAACAATCGCCGTACGAGAGGTCTTCATCAGTCTCTATCGCATGTGGTGGGGTCGTCGTGGTTTGGCGATGCCTGCTCGTAAATCAGCGAAGCTCAAGACGCTCGTTCAATCGTTGGCGGTGGGCGCGGTGCTCCTCCCACTCACGACCGATTACCTCTGGCTGGGCGATGGACTGCTCTACCTCGCGACATTCCTCGCTGTCTTCAGCGCGTTTCAGTACGTGTGGGACGGAAGCCGTGCTGCCACCACGATGGAGACGCAGGTCAGCGATCCAACCTGAGTCGTTCTACGATCAGGCCCCATGGCCGGTTCATCAACGACAGAGTCCCACGAGTCGCATAAGCCGCCAGTCGGATTCCTTGAGCTTTTCTTTGACCTCGTTTTTGTTGCCTCGACAATGATTCTTTCCAACGAGTTTTCCCAGGATCCATCATGGGTACTCGCCGCACAATGCTCCTTGATGTTTGCGCTGCTCTGGCTGTTGTGGTTCCACATGACGGTGCTGATGAATGTTGAGCGTCAAGATGACCTCGGTCAGCGAGGGATCGTCTTTGCATTGATGTTTGTCATCTTTGTAACAACGCTCATCTTTGTCCGACGCGATTCCTCGGCTGACCTCGTTGGATTGGGGTATCTCCTCGCTGTTCTTATCGTTGCCTTCGCCCACCAACGTGCAACGAAGATGCCTGATCCAATCGGAGCCTGGGCTCGATCGCGACGCAACCGGCTTCTCGCTGCTGGTGTGGTGATGTCAGTCGGAGTTCTCACTCCTGACGGGCCCGATGCATTCCTCTACGGACTTGCCTTCTTATTGCTGGTCGTGCCGACCTCGCTCTCAGGTCAAGCAGGTCGACCGGTACCTGCAATTGATGCCCATCATCTTTCTGAGCGCGCTGCACTCCTCACGCTGATTGTTATGGGTGAGTCATTGGTAAAGGCTGCACTTGTGATCAGTTCCGGCTCAATCGTGTTCTTCGATGGAGTCGCACTAGTCGTGATGTTTGTGATCCTTTTTGGTCTGTACTCGACCTATTTCGACGATGTGCCGGAAGCAGGCATTCAGCCCGGAGCGTTGGCGGGCGAACTTTGGTTACTTGCACACCTCATCTTGCAGCTATCGATCGTTGCGCTTGCCGTTGGCATTTCAAAGTTTCTCCAAGTGGGCGATGCCGGAATTCCTTCGAAGGCCGTTGTGATTCTGATGGTTGCGTACGTCGGAATTTTTGCTGGGCTCGCGTTCATCAGTTTGAACGACCGACGCGTGCCCAGTTCCACAACCGTTGGCGTGCATGTCGGTACTGCGGTACTCGCCGGCGTGGCCGGCTGGTTGACATTGGGGATCAATTGGTTAGTTCCGAGCGCCTATCTCCTTTTCCTTGCGGGGCTTTCTGTCGCTAACGCGTTGCTCTCGTGGCGGGTCCGTCTCACAACCACCGTGCCGCATGAGAGCGATGAAACATCCCCGGCGTTCAACCAGCCGACATCACCAACAAATGCCCTGGAGGGCTCGTCATGAATTGCGAAGTTGTTGCTGTAGGTACGGAACTTCTGCTCGGTCAGATCGTCGATACCAATTCTTCGTGGATCGGCGAACAACTCGCACTTGCCGGAATCGATTGTTTCTTGCAGGTGAAGGTTGGCGACAACTGGGATCGCATTCGTGATGCTCTGCAGATCGCGCTTGATCGCAGCGATGCAGTGATTGTGTGTGGCGGACTCGGACCAACGCAGGATGACATCACTCGTGATGTCATTGCCGAGGTTATGGGTGTGGAACTCGTAGAAGACCCTGAGGTGATCGAACGACTCCATGAGATCTTCGGCTCTCGTGGCCGAAACATGCCGATGAATAATCTTCGGCAGGCTCAGGTGCCACAAGGTGCAAGCCGCATTGCACAAATGCCAGGCACTGCTCCCGGTCTCATGTGTCCGATCGGCGACAAAGTCATCTTTGCGGTGCCCGGCGTGCCCTACGAGATGAAAGAAATGATCGAGGGCACCGTCATTCCAGAACTTCGCCGCCGCGCCGGCGACACCGGTGTTATCCGAAGTCGCACGATTCGCACGTGGGGTCACAGCGAGTCCGGCATTGCAGAAATGTTGGCTGATCGTCTCGATGAACTTGATCGAACAGGTACCGCGACGATCGCATTTCTTGCGAGCGGCATTGAAGGACTGAAGGTTCGCGTCACAGCAAAAGCCGACACCGCAGAACTCGCCGATGCAGTTGTTGCTTCAGAGGTGGACGAGGTTGCGAAGATCCTCGCCGATTACGTCTTCACGACTGAAGATCAGACGATGGAAGAAGTTGTACTCAACCTTCTTCGCGAACGCGGACTCACGCTTGGACTGGCGGAATCGCTCACGGGTGGGTTGATTGCCAGCCGTTTGGTTTCGATTCCTGGCGCGAGCGATGTCCTTCAAGGTTCCGTTGTGAGTTACGCGAGCTCCGTGAAGTTCGACGTTCTCGGCGTGCCTGTTGGCCCGGTTGTTAGTGACGATGCGGTGCGCGCAATGAGCGAAGGCGCATGTCGTGTTCTCAATGCCGACGTTGGCATTGCGGTAACTGGCGTTGCCGGACCTGATGAGCAAGAAGGCATTCCGGTTGGAACTGTCTTTATGGCAACGACGCTTGATGGTGTTACCGAAACATCAATGGCGAAGTTTCCATTCAATCGCGAGCAGTCACGACAGTTCACCGTAATTACGGTGCTTGATCATTTGCGTCGACGACTTCTTGCGCGCTGACGCGCCTACGTCGTTACTGCGCAGTTTTGAGATCGAGTGACGCAGAGTTCATGCAGTAACGGAGTCCGGTTGGGCCGGGGCCATCGTTAAAGACGTGACCTAAGTGAGCACCGCACGACGCGCACAGCGCTTCGGTGCGGATCATTCCGTGTGAACTGTCGACCTTTGTTGCGACAGCGTCGTTTGTCATCGGGTCGAAGAAGCTTGGCCACCCGGTGCCGGAATCGAATTTGGTATCGGAACTGAACAGTTGCGCGTCGCACACGATGCAGTGGTAGGTGCCATCGTCGTGGCAGTCCCAGTACTTGCCGGTGAAGGCACGCTCGGTGGCGCTGCACTGGGTGACCTGGAACTGCTCGGCGCTGAGACGCTGACGCAGGGCCTCTTCTCGTTGGGCGGGATCGGAGGGCAAGGACTCGGTCATCGGAGGGCACCTTTCGCCTGAGCGGGACTGTTCGGCGGCTGGAGCCTATCGGCAGGGGTCCGAGAAGGGCTTGTGGGGGAGCCCAACGGGGGACTGGGATCGAGGGTCATTGACTGAACAGGTGTTCGAAGTTACAGTCTTGTCGTTCGAACACCGGGGGCCTGTCACACCCCCTCCGTAGGTTGCGATCCATCTCCACCGGGGCCTCGGCGCCAGTGGAGCCACCAAAGCTCCCGCTCAGGTGGACAGATCACCCATACGAGTCCCGGGCAGACCGGGGCCTCACACCCAGGAGAAGTAGACGATGGCAAAGGAATCGAACCGCCCGACGTTCCCACAAGAACGCGACAAGGCACTCGACATGGCACTCGGCCAGATCGAGAAGCAGTTTGGTAAGGGCTCGGTCATGAAGATGGGCGAGAAGGGCACCATGAAGATCGAGACGATCCCCACCGGTGCTCTGGCCCTCGACTTGGCACTCGGCGTTGGCGGTCTGCCTCGCGGTCGCGTTGTCGAGATCTACGGCCCAGAATCTTCGGGTAAGTCCACCCTGGCCATGCACGTTGTTGCCGAAGCGCAGCGCAACGGTGGCATCTGCGCCTATGTCGATGCCGAACACGCCATGGACCCGGTCTACGCATCGGCCATCGGTGTCGACACCGACCAGCTGCTCATCTCACAGCCCGATACGGGCGAACAGGCACTCGAGATCGTCGACATGCTCGTGCGCTCCGGTGCTCTCGACGTCATCGTGATCGACTCGGTTGCTGCGCTTACGCCTCGTGCGGAAATCGAAGGCGAGATGGGCGACAGCCACGTTGGTTTGCAGGCTCGTCTTATGAGCCAGGCATTGCGCAAGCTCACGGCCAACCTCAACAAGTCCAACACCGTCTGCATCTTCATCAACCAGCTGCGCGAGAAGATCGGCGTCATGTTCGGCTCTCCCGAAACCACCCCCGGTGGTCGGGCGCTGAAGTTCTACTCCTCAGTGCGTCTCGACATTCGCCGCATCGAGTCCATCAAGGACGGTGTCGAGGTTGTGGGTAACCGCACTCGCGTCAAGGTCGTGAAGAACAAGGTGGCCCCGCCGTTCAAGCAGGCCGAATTCGACATCATGTACGGCAAGGGTGTGAGCCGCGAAGGTTCGACCATCGATATTGGTGTCGATCTGGGCTTCGTCAAGAAGTCGGGTGCTTGGTACACCTACGAGGGTGAACAGCTCGGTCAGGGACGTGAAAACGCCAAGACCTATCTGCTCGAGAACCCCGAGGTCATGGTGGAAATCACCGAGCGCATCCTCACCAGCGTGGGCATCGGCGAAAACGTCGAGGTCCCCGAGGATGCTGAGGATGTCATGAACGCCGAGCACGACGTTCCGATTTCGCTCGACGACTGAGTTCCTGCAGTTCCTGCCATCCCGAATGGTCCCGAGGCGCCCTTGGCCCTCGGGACCATTCGCGTTTCGACCGGCGATTGTGTCGCTCAGTTCGCAGTGACCTTCAGGTCAAACCACGGAACTGCGTCTGGGGCAATTGCGTGAATGAACGCATCGCCCTCCACCTCGCTCAAAGCGGGAGGAGTCAACGTGGCGAGTCGCTGGGTTCCTCCGCTCGGAGCCCCAGTTTGGGGAAGTCGCCCAATCGGTAGGTACGCAGCGACCGAGGTGTCATCTGCGCCGGCAAAGATTCGCACCTCGGCAGCCGAACGATTGAGCGCGATCGGCAGCTCAGTGCATCCAGTGAGAGTCGTTGTGGCAAGGGTGAGGTCGATCTTGACTGTTGCGGCTGAATCACCGCAGCGGAAGAGTTCGTTGTCAATGAGGACGCGGTCAATATTTTTGGCCGACGCTTCAATGTTCAGCACTGAGCCCGAAACGACAGTGAGCGGTTCTATGAACGGACCCGAATGCGGTGACGATGGATCTTGAGAGGCGCCGTCGCCTGAGATCTCGAATCGGTAGAAACGCCGATTCGGGAATCGCTCGACAAGTTCAAGCGAGCGGGGACCGAGGTCAACGGCGTAGAGAACGTCCGCATCAAGACTGGGAGGATTCGCGAACGCTCCCCAAGGGTGGAGGATGTAGGGCCCGTCCTTGCCTACCGGGATGAGCACGACCGCTGGTTCCTGAACGGTCGACTCGACAAGTTCGACTTCCGCGGCGATTGCATCGCGGGCCGCAAGGTTGACATTGACCTTGTCGGGAATCTCTATGGCCATTCCGACCGCCATGGCGGCGATCACGCCGGGAAGCAGCACACGACGACGGCTGGCCAGGTCGACGAGGGCAACTCCGAGAAGCACCATCGTGGGGAGGAGGAGCGAAAGGTAATAGTGCGGGCCATAGAAGTTGCGGCCGCCGATGATGAGGTAATTGCCGTAATAGAAGAAGTAGGCGAACGGCGTGAGGCACAACTGGACGACGACAAGCCAGAAGACCGAACGGGAAAGCGTCCAGAGGCGTGAGGCCCCCCAAAGTGCGACCGGAACTGAAACGATGCCTCCGACGATCCAGTGAGGGAAAGCACGGAGATTCACCCGTAACGCAAGCCAGGCCTCAGACACTCCAACGTTGACGAACTGTGAATGTTCGGCAATTGCACGGGGCCCGAAGCCGAACGAGTCGTTGCCACCGATCGTCCACAGAGCGAACGTAAATGGATCGCCGGTCGTGAACGAGTTGTAAACCAGCGCCACGACGAGCAGTGGTGTGCTCGCGACATACACCCACATCATCGACCGAATCGCGATTCGAACGTTTGCTGAACGCAGAAGTGTCCACGCAAAGATCACGCCGCCAAGGATGATCCCCTCGAGAGGTCGGGTGCAGAGCAGCGCACCTTCGAAAAGTCCAGCGCCAATAAACCACGGCCGGAATGGCTGACCCTCTGTCTGCCGATCAAGCCCGCGTGTGAGAACAGCTAGTGACGCGGCAGCGAGCGATACGGCTAGCACATACGAGACGAACATTGCGCTTTGCACCATCACGAGTGGACTCAGGACGAAGCATGCAGCGGCAACTACTGCTATTCGGAGATCGCGCAAAAGAGCGTTGGCCAATGCGTACACAGCAACAACTGCAGCGGCAGCTATTGCAGCCAATGCGAGGCGCATCGTTCCGAACAGAGCTTCGCTCAACGCCATCAGCGCCGGAAGTGTCGGCTGTTGCACCAGTACGAGGCGGTCCTCGCCAACCCGGCCCGACATCCAAGGGCGGAATGCATCTCCATGTGCGGAATCGGAGAGCGTGACATCGCCCTGGCCAAACATCTGAGCCTCGAGGACGTACACGGCCTCGTCATTGTTAAGTGAGAGATTCTGAAAGAAGAGGTGCCCAACGGAAAGCGAAACGCAAAATGCTGCTGTGGCTAGCAGCCCAACAATCAATAGCGCCGCCCTTTTTTGCACCTCAGAAGTGTATGGGGGCGGCTTGAGAGATATCGGTCATGGCGCTGGTAGATTCGGCTCGTGACTTCGTCTTCGTCGCAGGAAACTGCTCCCCGCAGCTATGCCATCCGCACCTATGGGTGTCAGATGAACGAGCACGATTCCGAACGCATCGCCGGGCTCCTCGAGGCCGATGGCCTGGTGCTGGCTGAGTCTGATGAAACCGCCGATGTGATGGTGTTCAACACCTGTTGCATTCGTGAGAACGCCGATAACAAGTTCTACGGACACCTCGGCCGATTCAAGAACATCAAAGAAGAACGCCCCGACATGGAAATCATCGTGAGCGGGTGCTTGGCGCAGAAAGATCGAGACGCCATCGCCGCTCGTGCCGGACACGTCGATGTTGTTGTTGGCACTCACAACGTGCACCGAGCAGTCGAGTTGTTGCATGAATCACGGCAGTCCGGACCCATCACCGAAATCTGGGATGAAGCGCTTGATGACGCCGCGACATTCCCCTCGGCGCTCGCAGTGCGACGTGAAGTCGATTGGTCGGCATGGGTGACGATCCAAGTCGGTTGTGATAACACCTGTGCCTACTGCATCGTTCCTGCAGTTCGCGGTCGTGAGATCAGCCGCCCATTCGGCGAGTTACTCACCGAGGTTGAGCGCCTGGCAGGTGATGGCGTTCGGGAAATCACTTTGCTCGGACAGAACGTGAACTCCTACGGCCGTGATCTCACCAGCGCACGCCGGGCACTTGACCCGTCTGCAGACGATGCCGCTGTTGTCGGCACTCAATGGCTCGGCGATCGCCGTGCCCGACCGCTCTTTGCTGATCTCCTTACTGCGGTCAGCAATATCGACGGCATTGATCGCGTTCGATTCACGAGCCCTCATCCCAAAGACCTTCGTGAAGACACGATCGCAGCGATGGCATCGAACCCGTCGGTGTGCTCGCACCTTCATTTCCCATTGCAGTCCGGCAGCGATCGGGTGCTCGCCCTGATGCATCGCGGCTACACCGCTGAGCGTTACCTCGAAAAACTCGTAGCGGCCCGCGCCGGAATTCCCGATCTTGCGGTCACGACCGACATCATCGTGGGTTACCCCGGCGAAACCGAAGAGGATTTCGAACGCACACTCGAAGTTGCTGCTGCCGCGGAATACGACTCCGCGTACACCTTCATCTTCTCTCCCCGTGAAGGGACAGAAGCGGCCGACATGGTCGATCAGTTCTGCGACCCCATCGAAGTCGGCGATCGCTTTGAGCGATTGCGCGTCGTGGTCGAACGTTCTGCGCTTGCGAAGCACATGGCTCGAATCGGCCGCACCGAAGAGATGATCGTGGAAGGACCGTCGAAGCGAGACCCCGAGGTCTTCACCGGCCGAACTGCGCAAAATAAGTTGGTGCACTTCACGAGCGACCGCCCATTGCGTTCTGGAACCTTGGCAACTGCGTTGATTACTGAAGCGTCGACGCACTTTCTGCGTGGCGAATTGGTTGACGTCCTTTCGGTGTCGCGACATCGCACTCGTTTCGCAGTTACTGCAGGGTGAGTTCATCGCCACGGTTTCGTCCTAGCGGTCGACACCTCGCGCTTGTAGGTCCGACTGCTTCTGGGAAGTCCTCGTTGGCGATGGCGTTGGCGCGTAGCCGCAGTGACATTGAACTCGTCACGGTGGATTCAATGCAGGTCTACCGAGGGATGAACATCGGTACGGCCAAGCCTTCGGCGGCCGAACAATCCGAAATCGTTCATCACCTTCTCGATTTGTGCGATCCCGATGACGATTACACCGTCGCTCGGTTTCAGCGTGACTGTTTCGCAGTTCTGGCCGACATTGAAGAACGCGGGAAGCGGGCCGTGCTGGTTGGTGGAACCGGGCTTTACCTCCAGGCGATCACCGACGATCTTGAAATCCCGGCGCGATTTCCCGAGGTGCGTGCCGAACTCGAACTCGAACCCGATACGGCGGTGCTGTTTGCTCGACTCGAGGGCCAGGACCCACTGGCGGCATCGCGTATGGAACCGACCAATCGTCGACGCGTCGTGAGAGCGCTCGAAGTCACGGTCGGAAGCGGTCGTCCGTTCTCGTCATTTGGACCTGGCCTCGAGGAGTACCCACCGGCACCGTTCCCGGTCGTGGGGCTGGCGATGGAACGCGTGGTACTCGACCAGCGCATTGCGCAGCGCTACGAACAGCAGATGGCCGATGGGTTCTTGGCCGAGGTGCAGACTCTCGTGGACCGCCCGGCCGGTCTTGGTCGTACTGCTCGTCAAGCACTTGGATATGCCGAACTGCTTGACCACATCGAGAACGGAACACCACTTGATGACGCGCTCGAAACGGCAGTGACACGGACTCGTCGATTCGCCCGACGCCAGCAGCGATGGTTCGGCCGAGACCCCCGAATCAACTGGATCGAGACCGATGGTGAAGTTTCGGCAAATGCACTCGCCGAACTCGCCCGCGGGCTGATTGACTGAACCCACCATGAGACTCACCAAACACCACGGTCTGGGCAACGACTTCGTCATCGCTCTTGAGGAAGTCAACGGACCTCTTCATGGCGATGCCACCTTGGCTCGCGCTCTTTGCGACCGTCGTCGGGGTATTGGTGCCGACGGTTTCATCGTTGGGTCTCGCCCTTCCGGGGATGTGACTGGTCCTGGTGGCCGGCCAATCGATGTCGTGATGCATCTTTGGAATGCCGACGGCAGCCGTGCCGAAATGAGTGGCAACGGCATTCGCTGCCTTGGCCAAGCACTCGCAATGGCTCGTGATGATCACGAGGCCACCTACGCCGTCTTCACTGATGGTGGCTTTCGAGAACTTGTTGTGCATGACGATGCGGCCCACCGCCTTGCCACCGTCAGCGTCACGATGGGCCTTGTTGGCGAAGGCCCGGCAGTTCCTCCCTCTGTTTCGGAACGACTCGGTAGCGATCGACATGCGACTGCTGATCTAGGCAACCCGCACCTTGTCGTGCTCGTTTCCGATCTGTCATCGGTCGACCTCGTCGGTACGGGCGCATGGATCGAGTCACAGTTCGATGCCGGCATAAACGTCGAATTCATCGCAACAGGGACAGAGCCCGATTCACTTGATTTGCTCGTTTGGGAACGCGGTGCTGGCGTGACCGAAGCCTGCGGCACGGGCGCGACTGCCGCAGCAACCCTGGCCCATCAGTGGGGTCTCGTAGGACGTGAAGTGCGCGTGGTTATGCCTGGTGGTTCGGCTGAAGTCATCGTCGCGCCAAGCCCCGATGCCGAGCCGATCCTCATTGGGCCTTCGCAACACATCGCCACTATTGAGCTTCCGGATGCCTGAACCAACCTCGCCGATTGTTGGCGATCACCGCGGCGGCTTTGGCGCGTTCGCTGGTGAAAGTTCGGGGCTCATCGACCGCACGTTCCGTGAACGAATTGTTCTGGTTGGTGTGACCTTTCCCACCGAAGATGAATTCGATACGGAACGTCATCTCGATGAACTTGCGCTCCTTGTCGACACGGCTGGTGCCGACAGCATCGCCCGAGTGGTTCAGCGCCGACATGCTCCTGATCCCGCGACCTACTTAGGAAGCGGAAAGGTGGAGGAACTTCGTGAACTGTGTGTGTCGGTCGATGCCGACACCGTGGTGTTCGACAATGAACTTTCGCCTGCACAGCAACGAAACCTTGAAAAGTTGTTGGGTCGTTCCGCGATTGATCGCACTGCGGTCATTCTCGACATCTTCGGTCAGAACGCGCACAGCCTTGAAGGTAAGGCCCAGGTTGAATTGGCACAGATTCGCTATCGACTTCCGCGTCTGCGTGGAAAGGGCAATCAGCTTTCGCGTCAGGGTGGCGGAATCGGTGCTCGGCAGGGCGGTGGCGAAACGCAGCTCGAAGTGGATCGCCGGCGACTCCAGCGACGCATGCACAAACTCGAAGGCGACCTTCGTGAAATCTCTCGAGTGCGAGATACACAGGCAAAAGCCCGGCAACGTTCGCGTCTGCATCGGGTAGCGATCGTTGGCTACACCAATGCCGGGAAGTCAACGCTTCTGAACCACCTCACCGATGCAGGTGTGCTCGTTGAAGATCGTTTGTTTGCAACGCTTGATGCAACGACTCGTCGGTTGCAATTGCCCGGTGGCGAATCGGTCTTGCTCACTGACACCGTTGGATTCATCACCAAGCTTCCGACGCAACTCGTTGAAGCGTTCAAGTCCACACTCGAAGTTGTTGTCGACGCAGATCTCTTGGTTCACGTTGTTGATGGCTCCGCTGCCGACCCGGAATCCAACATCGAAGCTGTCGACCGAGTGCTGAACGAGATTGGCGCTGCGGACGTCCCTCAAATGCTTGTGGTGAACAAGATCGATATCGATCCAGATGGGGCCAAGGAACTCCTTGAAGACCATCCCGGTTGCGTCGCTCTGTCGGCGAAAACGGGCGAGGGCGTGGCGGACATGCTGCGTGCTTTGGCTGATCGGTTGCGTGGACTTTCGAACATCACCGAACTTTTGGTGCCGTTTGATCGAGGCGATCTCCTTGCCGCACTGCATCGAGAAGGTGAAGTCCTCGTTGAGACTGCGACCGACGACGGAATGCTGGTTCGGGCCCGCCTCGACGAGGTTTCGGTCAGCCGTCTCCACGAGTACGTCGTGAGCGGTCAGACTCTGCGCTCATGACTGCAGGATTCACGCCGCCTCCCT